>DATJJH010000014.1:0-60254 GCA_035492395.1 Trinickia sp.
GTTGCGCATTCCCATAGAAAAGCGCGTCGTATAGCACGGGAAACGCCATGCCTCGGCCCTCTCTTATACATTTTATTGAGGGCCGATTTTAAACTAACATCCCGCCTAGCACGACGGTGGCCTGCCTCTAAACGGACACCATCTGAAAATCGAGATTTTTCCCTATCGGCGGCTAAAGGTACAAACACGAACCGGGGACGCAAGGGAGAAACGCCCCTCCCCACATCTCACTTCATCCCGAGCACCCTGCGCGCCGCCACGAGCGCGATGAAGCTCAGCAACGCAGCAAACATCAAGTAGAAACTCGGAGCCACCTTCTCACCCGTCGCCCGAATCAACCAAGCGATGATGAACGGCCCAAAACCGCCGAAGATCGTCACAGCAATGTTGTAGGCGAGGGACATCCCCGTAGTGCGCGTCGCGACCGGGAAGATCTCGGAGAGCAACCCCGGCAGCGCCGCGAAATAGCCGGTCACGACCACGCCCATCGCCACTTGCACGGCAATCAGCGTCCCGGCGCTCGGCTGCGCGACGAGCCACGCGAACGCGGGATAGATCAGCACGAGCATCAGCCCCGCCGAAACCAGCATAAGGCCCGTGCGCCCGATCTTGTCCGACAAGTGACCGACGAACGGCGAGCCGACCATTTGGATCAACCCTGTCAACACCACCGCCGAAAACGCCACCGAAGGCGGCAGGCCGAGTTGCTTCACGCCGTACGTCGGCATGAATAGCACGAGGTAAGTGGCCACCGTACCCAGCACGACGATACCGATCGCAATCAAAAGCCGCGTCTTGTGACCGGCAAAGGTATCGCGCAACGGCGACGTGGTGGTCTGAGCCGCGAGAAACTCCGGCGTCTCGTCGACGTTGGAGCGAATGTAATAAGCGATCGGCCCGATCAGAAGCCCGAAGACGAACGGCACGCGCCATCCCCAAGACATCAATTGGTCGGGCGTGAGCGAACTCGTGAGCACCGTGCCGAATATGGCCGCCAGCACCGTCGTGAGCCCTTGACTAGCGACCTGCCAGCTCGCGAAGAAGCCGCGCCGATGGGGCACGTGCTCGGCCAGAAACGCCGTGGCGCTGCCGAACTCGCCGCCCGCCGAAAAGCCCTGCATCAAGCGCGCGAGAACGAGAATCAGCGGCGCCGCGATGCCGATCGTCCCGTAGGTCGGCAGCACGACGATAATGGCCGTGCCGAGCATCATCAGCAAGATCGAGAGCGTCAGCGCCGCCTTGCGTCCGGCGCGGTCGGCATAAGCGCCGATCACGATCGCGCCCAGCGGACGCATGAAGAACGAAACGCCGAACGTGCCGAGCGTAAGCAATAGAGAGACGGTGTCGTTGCCGGCGGGGAAGAACAGCTTCGCGATCACGACCGCGAAAAAGCCGTAGACAACCAAATCGAACCACTCGAGAGCATTTCCGATCGAGGTTGCCGCCACCGCGCGCCAAACATGGCCGCGGGAAGTCATCGATGCTGCCGCCAACGTATCGCTCATGCCGGTCTCCATATGCCGAGAGAATCATTGCGTTTCGCGCCTCGTGCCCCGCCGCTTGTATCGGGCGCTTCGCCACCCGCCGAATTAGATGCGCACGCAACCAAGTTCACGCCAGCTCGACGGCTGGGGCCAAGTATGGCCCGCAAAATCGGCCCACGCAACGCGCAAATTCCCAAGGAACGAAAAAACCGCCCGGAGCGATATGCTTGCGGGCGGTCATTCTACGGAACTACGAAGCTGCGAAATACACGGCCGCGCGAGCGCGACCGGCAGCGATTCGGCGCTTACTGTTTGATGCCTTCGGCTTGGATCTCGAGCTTCGTATCCATATTGAAACCGTACGCCTTGCCGAAATCGAGGCCGAACGCGTCACGTTGGAAATCGGCGCGCGCTTCGACGCCGCAGACTTCGCGCTTGAGCATCGGGTGCGGCATGCACTTGAACGATTGGATCTTCAGATTCACAGGCTTGGTCACACCATGCAGCGTCAGCGTGCCGATCACTTCGACGGGCTTGTCGCCGTCGAACTTGATCTGCGTGCCTTTGTAGGTGGCCGTCGGGTATTCCTTGACGTCGAAGAACTTGTCGTCTTGCAGGTGCTCGTTGAGCGTGGCATTGCCCGTATCGATCGAAGCCGGGTCGATCGTCACGTCGACGCTGCCCGTCTTGTCCTTGCGATCGAGCGTGACCGTGCCCGTCGTTTTCGTGAACTTGCCACGCCACACCGACAACCCGCCGAAGTGGTCGGCAGCGAAGCTCGGATACGTGTGGCTCGGATCGAGTTGATACGTGTCGGCGGCGAATGCCGGCGTGAGCGAGACGATCGAAACCGCGGCGACCGCGGCGGCGATGAGGGTATGGGCTTTCACTGGATTCTCCTTGTAAGCCGCTCGGCCGAGCGGCGATCAAACGATGCGGGCTGCGAGCAGCCAGAACGCGGGAGTTAAGGCCGCGTGCTTACGCTTTCTTGGGGACGACGATGTGGAACTTGATCGTCACTTCATCCGCGACGGTGGACGTGTCTTTCCATTCGCCCGTGCCGATGTCGAATTTGAGGCGGCTGATCGGCAATGCGCCGTCGAACGTCTGCACACCGGCTTGCTGGGCAACGGTCATCGGGAACGACACGGTCTGGGTTTTGCCCTTGATCGTCAGCGCGCCCGTGACAGCGAACTTGCCCGCACCCGCCGGCGCGATCGCCGACGACACGAACGTCGCCTTCGGGAACGCCTTGGCGTCGAACCATTCCTTGCCGCGCACCTGCTCGTTGTAGCTGTCGTCGCCCAGATCGTAGCTGCCCACGTCGACGGTCAATTGCGCACTGCCCGCCGCCGGTTTCGCCGGATCGAAACTCACCTTCGCATCGAATTTCTTGAATTTGCCTTCGACAGGCACGTTCATTTGCTTGGACGTGGCGGTAATGGTGCTTTTGGCCGCATCGACCTGCGCAAACGCGAGGCCCGTGGCAGCCATCGACGCAGCCGCGAAGGCGGCGATCATATAGCGGTAAAACGAAGCTTTCATGGATTGATCCTTGCTGGTTGACGTCGGTCGTCGTTCGCTTTTCATCGTTTATCTTTCAATTCGCTTTCGACTCGATTCCTGTCGATTCGACTTCGCTTCTCGATTACAACGAATGGCGCGTGAATTTATTTCAGGAAAGGAAGCATGCGCGCGAGCAAGCCGTCCCGATCGATCCACTGATGTTTGAGCGCGGCGCCGACATGGGCGAGCACGAGCACGGCCAAGCTGTAGTTCAAGACCACGTGCGCCGTCTTGAAAATCACCTTGAGCGTCGGATCCGGCCCGATCAGACGAGGCAGCGGCACGATGCCTAGGTAGACGACGGGTACGTTCGAAGCCGAGCTGAACAGATAGCCGGTAATCGGAATCGCGATCATCAGCACGTACAGAAGCACATGAACGAGGTGCGCCGCCGCGCGCTGCCAGGCCGCCATGCCGCGGGGCAGCGGGGGCGCGCGGTGCGTGGCGCGCCAAAGAATGCGCAGCGCCGCGAGTGCGAATACGGTCACGCCGATCCATTTATGCCACGACACGTACCGAAGCTTGGCCGGGGTGAAACCGTGGATGCTCGTCATGACCCACCCGAGGGTGAAACCGCACACCATCAACGCGGCGATCAGCCAATGCAGGCCGATTGCCGTGGAGGTATAAGTCTTGTCGTAATGAACGGTAAACGAATTGCGATGTGCCATTGCCGTGCTACGAAAAAGGACGGTCGCCATGCTACCGCAAGCCGTAACTTCATGCGGCGCCTTTTCCGGGCGACGCGCCGGTAAGGGCTTGGCCGCGTGTGGCGCGAAAGTTGCCCCGTTGGGTCGCGACGCGCTGCAACACCGCCGCTTTGCGCGTGCGCGCGGATCAGCGCATCACACCCCATTTGGTAAGATGGGCGCGGGTTTGCGGGGCCTCGACCGCTTGACGACACCCACGACGAACGCCCCTCCCCCTGAGTCGACACGCATCGCCTATGAACCGAAACGACTTGATTGCATGTCACGACTGCGACGCACTGTTGCGAAAACCGAGCCAGTGCGTGAAGGGTAGCGCGCGGTGCCCGCGCTGCGGGGCGATGCTTTACCGCCCGAGTTCGGTGCAACTCGAACGTATCAGCGCGCTCACCATGGCGGCGTTGTTTACCTATTTAATCGCACAGGGCTTTCCGATCGTCGAACTCGATTTAAACGGCGTGACCTCGCAGACGACGCTGATCGGCGCCCTCGTCGCATTGTGGAACGAGCAGATGGAGCTCGTCGCCGTCGCTGTCTTCTGCTCGACGATCCTGTTCCCGCTCATCGAACTGACCGCCTTGCTTTATGTGCTGATGCCGATCCGCGCGGGCTTCGTCCCGCCAGGTTTCAACTTCGTGCTGCGCGCGATCCAGTTCGTCAGGCCCTGGGGCATGATCGAAGTGCTCATGCTCGGCATCCTGGTCACCATCGTCAAAATGACGAGCCTCGCCCACGTGGTTCCGGGCGCCGCGCTTTTTGCCTTCGGTGCGCTGACGTTGATGCTGGCCGTCGTCGTCCTGTTCGATCCGCGCGCGCTGTGGGACATCGCCGATGCGCTCGGCGAGCGGCGCACGCCGCGCACATCCGGAGGGCGCGATGCGGCGCAGACCTCCGGCCACGGTAGGCCAACCCCATGACCTACCTCACCGCCGCCCGCGCGGGCATGATCGGCTGCCATGCTTGCGGGCATGTGCAGCCACGGGAACCCTCGGCGCGAGGGCAACGCGCCGCCGCGCCGGGGCTCGCACTGCACTGCGGCCGCTGCGGCGCGACGCTTCATCTACGAAACCCCGACAGCATTTCGCGCACCTGGGCGTTACTCATCGCCGCAGCAATCCTTTACATCCCGGCCAATCTACTGCCCGTGCTGCATACGGCGTCGCTGTTCGGCAACGAAGACGACACGATCATGAGCGGCGTCGTCTATTTCTGGGTGTCGGGCGATTGGCCGCTGGCCGTCATCGTGTTCGTCGCCAGTATTCTCGTGCCGATGCTCAAGCTGAGCGTGCTCGCCCTGCTCGCCTGGACCACGCAGCGCCGCTCCACGTGGCGGCCGCTCGAGCGCATGAAGCTCTATCGCATCGTCGAGCGCATCGGCCGATGGTCGATGCTCGACGTGTTCGTCGTCACGCTGACCGTCGCGCTCGTGCGCTTCAGGTCGCTCGCCGTCATTACGGCCGGCTGGGGCGCGCTCGCCTTCGCCGCCGTGGTCGTACTCACGATGATGGCCGCACTCCAATTCGACCCGCGCCTCATTTGGGACTGCGCGGACGATCGCCGTACCCCCGCTTCTGGACGAGAACGAGAACATGACTAGCCCGCAAGGACAGCCTCCCGCTTCGAACGGCGGCCCCCCGCAGGGCCCCGAGCTGCCGTCCGACATACCCGAGCCGATCTCCACGCCAAGGAGCGGCTGGCTGCCGTCGCTCGTCTGGCTCGTGCCGCTCGTCGCGGCGCTCGTGGGCATCGCGCTTGTCGCCAAGTCGATCGTCGACCGCGGCCCCACGATCACGATCAGCTTTTCCACGGCCGAGGGCCTCGAGCCCGGCAAGACGAAAGTCAAGTACAAGGACGTCGATATCGGCTCGGTCAAAACGATCCGGCTGTCGCGCGATCACTCGCGCGTGCTCGTCTCGGTCCAGCTCACGAAGGAAGCCGATGACTTCGCCGTCGAAGACACCCGGTTTTGGATCGTGCGTCCGCGCATCGGCACGACGGGCGTGACGGGCCTCGGCACGTTGCTGTCGGGCGCTTATATCGGCGTCGACGCAGGCCGCTCGCACGAATCGCAGTCCGACTTCATCGGCCTCGAAAAACCGCCTGCCGTCACCGGCGATCAAAAAGGCCGTCGCTTCGCGCTGCATGGCGCCTCGCTCGGCTCGATCGACATCGGCTCGCCCATTTACTACCGTCGCGTGCAGGTGGGGCAGGTCGTCGGCTTTTCGCTCGACCGCGACGGCACAGGCGTATCGATCGATGTCTTCATCGACGCGCCGTACGATCAATACGTCGGCGTCAATTCGCGGTGGTGGCACGCGAGCGGCGTCGATCTGCGCCTGGATTCGAGCGGGCTGAAGCTGAACACGCAATCGCTCGCGACCGTGGTCATCGGCGGGCTGGCCTTCCAGTCGCCGCCCGGCGAAGCCGTCGGCGCGGAGGCGCCGGATAACTCGGTCTTCGCGTTGGCGGCCAACGAAAGCGATGCGATGCGCGCGCCCGACGGACCTCCATTGACCGTGGTCATGAACTTCAATCAATCGCTGCGAGGGCTCTCGGTCGGCGCAACGGTCGATTTCCGCGGCATCGAGCTGGGGGAAGTCACGGCCATCGGCGTGCAGTACGATCCGAAGGCGCGCAATTTCACCATGCCGGTGACGATGAACTTGTATCCCGAACGGCTCGGCCGACGCTTCCGCGAATCAGTGGAACGCGGCGGCGAAAGCGCGGGCAAAGACCTGCTGCGCACCCTCGTCGCGCATGGACTGCGTGGTCAATTGCGCACGGGCAACTTGCTGACGAATCAGCTTTACGTCGCGCTCGACTTGTTCCCGAAAGCAGCGCCCGTTTCGATCGACGTGAACCGTTCGCCGCTCGAGTTGCCGACGGTGCCGAACACGCTTGAAGAGCTGCAGGTACAGGTAGCCGATATCGCGCGCAAGCTCAATCAAATTCCGTTCGATCAAATCAGCAAGAACTTGAACGGGACACTGCAAAGCGCCAACAGCCTCTTCAAGCAGCTCGATACGCAACTCGCGCCGCAGGCGCGCGACACGCTCGCGGCGGCCCAGCGCACGTTCGGCGCAGCGCAGTCGACGCTGCAGCAAGACTCGCCGCTTCAGTCCGACATGCATCAAGCGCTGACTCAGCTCACGCAGACGCTGCAAACGCTCAATGCGCTCGCCGATTACCTCGAGCGCCACCCGGAATCGCTCTTGCGCGGTAAAAACAAGGACCCGAATCAACCATGAAGCTCGATCGATCCTTCCGGTATGGGCATTTGCTGGCGTCGTTCGCGGTGGGCGCCACGCTCGTCGGCGCCGCATTCCTCGCGGGCTGCGCCTCGTCGCCGACGAGCCGGTTCTACACGCTCGGTTCGGGTGACGACACCGGGCAACGTGCGTCCGGCAATGCAGCCATGCCCGCGCTGCTCATCGAAGTGCCGGCCGTCGACATGCCCACGCAGGTCGCGCGCAATCAGCTCGTCGTCCATGACGACGCCACGCGCGTGACGGTTCTCGAGCAGGAGCGATGGGCGTCGCCGCCGGCCGACGAGCTTCGGCGTGCGCTGTCGGGAGACCTTGCGGCGCGGCTAGGGACGTTCGACGTATTCGGCTCGCCCCATCCGGAAAACGTGCCGATCTACCGCGTCTCCGTAAACGTGCGGCGGTTCGAGTCGTGGCCCGGCTCGCGCGCGGTGCTCGATACGGTGTGGAGCGTGCGCTCGCTTCGTACGCAAGCGGTCGTCACATGCAGCACCGTGCAAACGGACCCCGTGGGGCCCGGATACGACGCGCTTGTCGACGGGCATCGCCGGGCCGTCGGCCAGCTTGCCGATGCGATCGCCGCCACTGTGCGCGCGCTCGCATCGGGTGCGCAAGCGCCAGGGCCTGGCGCCGATCAATGCGCGGTCGGGACGCCGGCGAAGACGACGGAAGGCGGCGCGAGCTCCTAGGGGCCGGCGGCGTCTTGCCGGCTGCTATTAGCCGAGCCCCGCTCGACCGGCGGCTAAGTACGGCCGCACCTAGCCGGCCGCACCTGGCCGGCCGCACCTAGCCGGCCGCACCTCGCCGGCCGCGTACAATAACCCCTTTGCACGCTCGGTTTCCCTCTATGTCCTCGCCCACGCCGTTCGATTTTTTCGCCCCATGCCCGCGCGGGCTCGAAGCCGCGCTCGCCGCCGAACTCGCGGAAATCGCGCAACGCTTGTCCCTCAGCGACGACGCTCCGCGTTTCGAAGCCGGCGCACAGGTGCCGGGCGGTGTCCATTTCCGCGGCGGTTGGGCCGTCGGCATGGCGGCGAATCTGCACTCGCGCATCGCCAGCCGCGTCCTGCTCAAGATCGCCGAGCACCCCTATCGCAACGAACAGGATATCTACGCGCTCGCCGCCGAGCAGCAGTGGGAACGCTGGTTTTCGGCGAATGAAACGCTGCGCGTCGACGTGACGGCGATCAAGTCGCCCCTGCGCAGCCTCGAATTCGCGACGCTGCGTGTGAAGGACGCTGTATGCGATCGCCTGCGCAGCGTCAGCGGCGCGCGCCCGAGCGTCGATACGGCGCAGCCCGACGTGCGCATCTTCGCCTTCCTGACGGCCACGGCCTGCACGCTGTACCTCGATACGTCGGGCGAGCCGCTCTTCAAACGCGGCTGGCGGCTGGACAAGGGCGCCGCGCCGCTGCGCGAGAACCTCGCAGCGGGCATCTTGCGCGTGGCGGGTTGGACACCCGGTACGCCGCTGTACGACCCGATGTGCGGCAGCGGCACGTTCGTCGCGGAAGCCGCGCAAATCGCACTGGGCATTGCGCCCGGCGTCGAGCGGCGCTTCGGCTTCGAGAAGCTCAAACAATACGACGTATCGGCCTGGCAGGCGATGAAGGTCGCCGCGATCGACGCCAAGCGGGCCGCGAACGGTAAAAAGGCGGAGCTGCCGATTTTCGGCAGCGACATTTCCGGCGACATGCTGGAGAAAGCGCGCGCGAACCTCGCGCGTGCGGGCGTGCCGGGGCTATGGCTCAAGCAGCTCGATGCGCGCGCGATCGTGCCGCCGATCGACCAGCCGGGCATCGTCGTCGCCAACCCGCCGTATGGCGAGCGGATCGCGGTACGTGGGCGAGGCCCGCGCGGCGAAATCCGCGAGCCGCGCCAAGGCAGTCGCGAAGCCGGCGCCGAGACGTTCAGCCGCGCCCAGCCCGATGCCGCCGACGGCGAATTCTTCCGCGCCTTCGGCGATGCGCTCAAGCAGCGGTTCGCGCTCTGGCGCGCATTCGTGCTGACAGCCGACCGCTCGCTGCCGGGGCAAATGCGCCTACGAGAATCCACGAAAACGCCGCTATTCAACGGTGCGCTCGAATGCCGCTTGTTCCGCTTCGATCTCGTTGCAGGCAGCGTGAAGGCGCGTTCCGGGCAGCAAGCGCACGACGCCGACGACGGTCAATAACCGCATCTCACCCTGGCGGTTTCCCCGACAAAAAGGGACAAGCTGCTGACAGAACGGTGTCAGCAGCGCTAGCGCAGACTCTCTCTCACGCGCCATCCGGCGCCTTGTCCCGCTAGCCTTCCCCCTTCGACGGAGACTGTCATGTCTACTCTTGCCACTGCCACGCGTGCCATTGCTTGGTTCGAAATCCCCGCGCTCGATTTCAACCGTGCCGTGCGTTTTTATGAAGCCGCGCTCGATGCGCCGCTGCATCGGGAAGTGTTCGGCGGCGTGCCGATGGCCGTCTTCTCGCACGAGGACGAAGCGACGGGCGGCGCGATCGTGTGCAACCCGCGCGATACGCGTCCGTCGGTCACGGGCGACGGCGTCACGGTGTATCTGGCCGCCGAACCGACGCTGCAAGCCACGCTCGGCCGGGTCGAGCCGGCCGGCGGCAAAATCGACGGCTCGATCGTCGAATTGCCGAACGATATCGGCTATATCGCGTTCTTCATCGACACGGAAGGCAACCGCATCGGCCTGCATTCGCGCCACTTGCGCTGAGCATTACACTCACGCCATGACTCGACGCGCCGATCGTCTCTTTCAAATCGCCGAATTGCTGCGGGGCCGACGCCTCACGACCGCGCAGCAATTGGCCGAATGGCTCGGTGTGTCGCAACGCACGGTGTATCGCGACGTGCGCGATCTGCAGCTGTCGGGCGTACCGATCGAAGGCGAAGCTGGAATCGGGTATCGGCTGAGCCGTTCGGCCAGCCTCCCGCCGCTGACGTTTACGGCCGAAGAGCTCGCGGCGCTCGCGGCGGGCGCTCGCATGATCGAGACGTGGGGCGGCGCGGCGCTGGCGAGCGGCGCCCGCAGCGCATTGGCGAAAGTGGCGGCGGCGATGCCGGCCGACAAGCGCGCGACCCTCGAGCGGCTTGCCGTATTTGCCCCGTCGTTCCATATCGACCGCGAGTTTTCAGCGAAGGTGGATACGCTGCACCGTGCGGTCGACACGCGCCATGTCGTGAGTTTCGCTTATCGCGATCGCCAAGGGGCGAACACGGAGCGGCGTATTTGGCCGCTCAGTCTTGTGTACTGGGGCGGGCGTTGGACAGTCGGCGCGTGGTGCGAGCTGCGCGGCGATTTCCGCAATTTCGATATCGCGCAGATGACGCATGTCGAGCAGCACGAGGCGTTTCCGGACATGGAAGGCCGAAGGCTCGCGGATTACTTGCGCCGCGTCGAAGCGCCATCTGAACGGAAGGCTTCAACGCCGCGCACGACAGCCGCACGGTCGTAGCCGCCGCTCATTGCCGCGCCTCTCCTGAGCACGTACCCCCGCCCCTCTCGTGGCGCAATCACGCTCACTTCGTCCGACTTTCAAGGCAAAACGCACGCGCGCTAGGCATCCGGGGGTACGTTTCAGATTCCTTAGCTTCATATACGGCAATGCCGTATATTATTGATGTACACTGTTGTCGAAACCGAGACATTCGTGCGATACGCCGACGGCATGTGGCGCGAGAACGAGCGGGCGGCGCTGATCACGTGGCTTGCCCACAATCCATGCGCCGGAGATGTCATTCCGGGCTCAGGTGGCTTGCGCAAGATCCGATGGAGTCGCAGCAGCATGGGCAAGCGCGGGGGCGCTCGCGTGATCTACTACAACGTACTGGAGGATGGGCAAATTTGGCTATTGATCGCCTACACCAAATCGAAATTCGATAATTTGCCTGTCGCCTTCCTACACGCCTTACGTGAAGAGGTCGAAAGATGGACACGGAACTAGAGCAATTTCAAACAGACCTTCTTCGGTCCGTGCGAGAGATGAAGGCGGGACGAGCTGCCCGCGTAACGAAAGTCGAGCCGACCATGGCGTCGCTGGCTCGCGCCAAGGTAGGACTTTCCCAAAGCGCCTTCGCCGCGTTGCTTGGCGTATCGGTGCGAACGTTACAGGATTGGGAGCAGGGCCGCCGCGAACCGACCGGCGCGGCGCGAACCCTATTGCGCGTAGCAACGAAGCACCCGGATGCGCTGCGGGAACTGCAGTTTGCTTAACGACGACATTGCCGCGATCATAATGACGCGGCAAAACCGGCCGCCAGCTCGGCAGCGGCCGGCGCCCATCCCTCACTCCACGGCCTTCACCATCTCCTCGATGACCTTCTTGGCATCGCCGAAGACCATCATCGTCTTGTCCATGTAGAACAGTTCGTTGTCGAGCCCGGCGTACCCTGCCGCCATCGATCGCTTATTGACGATCACAGTGCGCGCCTTGTAGGCCTCGATGATCGGCATGCCGGCAATCGGAGATTTCGGATCGTTCTTCGCCGCGGGGTTCACCACGTCATTTGCCCCGAGCACCAGCACGACGTCGACCTGTCCGAACTCTCCGTTGATATCCTCCATCTCATGGACGATCTCGTACGGCACTTCCGCTTCCGCCAACAGCACGTTCATGTGCCCCGGCATGCGCCCGGCGACGGGGTGAATCGCGTAACGAACGTCCACGCCCTTCTCGGTCAGCTTGTCGGTGAGCTCCTTGAGCGCGTGCTGCGCCCGCGCGACCGCCAACCCATAGCCCGGCACGATGACCACCGACTCGGCATTGCCGAGCATGAACGCGGCATCGTCGGCCGAGCCCGACTTCACGGGCCGCTGCTCCGCCGCCCCGCCCGCCGCTGCGGCCCCCGGCTCCGCGCCGAATCCGCCGAGCAGCACGTTGAAGAACGAGCGGTTCATCGCGTGGCACATGATGTACGACAGGATCGCACCGGAAGAACCCACCAGCGAACCCGCAATGATCAGCATCGCGTTGTTCAGCGAAAAACCGATACCGGCCGCGGCCCAGCCCGAGTACGAGTTCAGCATCGACACGACGACGGGCATGTCCGCCCCGCCGATCGGGATGATGATCAGCACGCCCAGCGCGAAGGCGATGAGCGTCATGATGATGAAGGGCAGCCACGATTGCGTCAGAAAGAAGATGACGCCGAAGCCGAGCATGCCTAGCGCGAGCATCAAGTTGATCAGATGCTGGCCCGGATAGACGACCGGCGCCCCCTGAAACAACCGGAACTTGTACTTGCCCGATAGCTTGCCGAAAGCGATGACCGACCCGGAGAAGGTGATCGCCCCGACGAACGTGCCGATAAACAGCTCGATGCGATTTCCGTAGGGAAGAAAGCCCGCATCGGGCGCATCGGGCGGCACGAGGCCGAACGCGGCAGGCTCGCTGACCACGGCGTACGCGATCGCCACGGCGGCGAGGCCAATCAGCGAGTGCATGGCCGCGACGAGTTCGGGCATCTTCGTCATCTCGACGCGCGCCGCAACGTAAGCGCCGATGGCGCCGCCCACGACGAGCGCGGCAAACAGCAACCCCAAGCCCAACGCGAGGTTCGAGCCGAGCAATGCCGCTTGTTTGACGATGAGCGCGATCGTCGTGAGGATCGCGATCGCCATGCCGGCCATGCCGAATACGTTGCCCGCGCGCGCGCTGCGCGGATTGGACAAGCCCTTGAGCGCCTGAATGAAACAGACCGAGGCGAGCAGATAGAGCAGCGTGACGACGTTCATGCTCATTTACGCACCCTCCTTCGCGGCCTTCTTCGGCTCTTTCCTCTTGAACATTTCGAGCATGCGTCTTGTCACGAGAAACCCGCCGAACACGTTCACCGCGGCAAGCAGCACGGCGAGCGTGCCGAAGAACTTGCCCGGCCCGCCCACGGTCAGCCCCGTGGCCAGCATTGCCCCGACGATGACGATGGCCGAGATCGCGTTGGTCACGGCCATCAGCGGCGTATGCAGCGCCGGCGTGACATTCCAGACGACGTGGTAGCCGACATACACGGCCAGCACGAAGATGATCAGATTGATGACGGTGTGATTGATGATTTCCATCGCCTCGCTCCTTATGCCGTCTTGCGGGTGACGGCGCCGTCGCGGGCGATCAGCGTCGCGGCGACGATGTCGTCGTTCATGTCGATGTTCAGCGCGCCTTCCTTGGTCACGATCAGCTTCAGGAAGTCGAACAGATTGCGCGCATAGAGCGAGGAGGCGTCGGCCGCGACCATCGCCGGCAAATTCGTGTGGCCGACGATCGTGACCCCGTGCTTGGTCACCACCTTGTCGGGCTCCGTGAGCGGACAGTTGCCGCCGCGCACGCCGGGCAAGCCGGCGAGTTCGGCGCCGCGTCCGGCGGCCAAATCGATGATGACCGAGCCCGGACGCATGGCCTGCACCGTTTCCGCCGCGAGCAGCATCGGCGCGTCGCGCCCCGGAATCAGCGCCGTCGTGATGACGATGTCGGCCGCCTTGGCCCGCTCGTGCACGGCCGCCGCTTGGCGCGCCAGCCACGAAGGCGGCATGGGCCGCGCATAGCCCCCCACGCCCTCGGCCGCGTCGCGCTCTTCCTGCGTTTCATAGGGCACGTCGACGAATTTGGCGCCGAGCGATTCGATCTGCTCTTTCACCGCCGGACGCACGTCTGACGCCTCGATGACCGCGCCCAGACGCTTGGCCGTGGCGATCGCCTGCAGCCCGGCCACCCCCGCGCCGAGGATCAGCACGCGCGCGGCTTTCACCGTGCCCGCGGCCGTCATCAGCATCGGCATGAAGCGAGGGTAGAGATCGGCGGCCATCAAAACCGCCTTGTAGCCGGCGATGTTCGCCTGCGAGGACAGCACATCGAGGCTTTGCGCCCGCGTGGTACGGGGCGCCGCTTCGAGCGAGAACGCCGTCACGCCCGCCTGCGCGAGACGCTCCGTGTTGGCGGCGTTGAACGGATCGAGCATCCCCACGAGCACGCCCCCGCGCTTGACGAACGCAAGCTCGGTTTCGCTCGGCGATTGGACTTTGAGCACGAGATCGGCGGAAAACGCGGCGTCGGCTTCGACGAGCTCGGCGCCCACGGCCTCGTAGGCGTCGTCGGTGAAGCTGGCCGCGGCGCCCGCGCCGCGCTCGATCGTGACGCGATGCCCTGCCTGGACGTACTTCTTCACCGTCTCGGGCGTCGCGGCGACGCGCGCTTCGTGCGTGCGCGTCTCGGCTGGCACTCCGATGTGCATCGTTGATTCCTCCTCACCTGCTCGTGAATGAAGCGAGATGGGCCGACGATGCTGCGCCGACTCCATCGTTTGAATACGATTACACGGCTGCAAGAACACGCAGCGCCGCAATAGGTCCAGCGCCGGCCCGCGCCGTCCGTCAAGGTTCCGGCACGCGGGCTCGCTCGGTTGCGGCTTGCGGCGCGCCTCGGACCGGCGTGGGGCGCTGAGCGTCACTTTAACCGAAGTCGCGCGCGCCGATAAAAAATGAGTGCCGTAAAAGAACAAAACGAAGCGCAATGCGCAGGCGCGCGGCAGCATCGGGCGTGTGCCGGCGACAAACGGTAAAATGGCGCCCATGAAAAAGGAACGCTGGGCGCCCCGCGTCACCGTGGCGGCCGTCGCCGAACGCGATGGCCGTTTTCTGGTCGTCGAGGAACAAACGTCCGAAGGTTTGCGGATCAATCAGCCGGCCGGGCACTTGGAGCCGGGCGAGACGCTGACGCAAGCGGTCGTCCGCGAAATGATCGAAGAAACGGCGCATTCGTTCGTGCCGCAAGCGCTGGTCGGCGCGTACATGACGCATGTCGATCGCCCGAACGGCGCCGTCACGTATCTGCGCTTCACGTTCTCCGGCCGGGCCGAATCGCTCGCGCAGCCCGGGCCGCTCGACGACGGGATCGTCCGGGCGCTGTGGCTGACCGAGGACGAGCTGCGAGCATGCTCGCAACGTCATCGCACGCCGCTCGTCATGCGCTCGCTCGACGATTACCTCGCGGGCCGGCGTTTTCCGCTCGACTTCGTGCACACGCACTCGGTCGGGCCTTCCAACGAAAGGTAGAGGCCGAGCAGTCGGCCGTGCGTTCAATGAGTAAGCAAAGAGTCGTGGTGGGCATGTCGGGCGGCGTCGATTCGTCGGTCACCGCATGGCTGCTCAAGGAAGCGGGCTACGACGTCGTCGGCCTGTTCATGAAGAACTGGGAAGACGACGACGACAGCGAGTACTGCTCGACGCGCCAGGACTGGATCGATGTCGTCTCCGTCGCCGACCTCATCGGCATCGACGTCGAAGCCGTCAATTTCGCGGCCGAATACAAGGAGCGCGTCTTCGCGGAGTTCCTGCGCGAGTATTCGGCGGGCCGCACGCCGAACCCGGACGTGCTGTGCAACGCCGAGATCAAGTTCAAGGCGTTCCTCGATCATGCGATGGCGCTCGGCGCGGAAACGATCGCCACGGGCCACTACGCCCGCGTACGGGAGGTCGACGGCCGCTTCGAGCTGCTCAAGGCCAAGGACCTGACGAAGGACCAGTCGTACTTCCTGCATCGGCTCAATCAGGCGCAGCTTTCGAAAACGCTGTTTCCGCTTGGCGAGATTCCCAAGACGCAAGTGCGGGAGATCGCCGCGTCGATTGGGCTGCCGAACGCCAAAAAGAAGGATTCGACGGGCATCTGCTTCATCGGCGAGCGCCCCTTCCGCGAGTTCCTGAATCGCTATTTGCCCACGCAGCCCGGGCCGATGAAAACACCCGACGGCAAGATCGTCGGCGAGCACGTAGGGCTTGCGTTCTACACGCTCGGACAGCGCAAGGGCATCGGCATCGGCGGCAGCAAGTCGGGCAGCGGCGAACCGTGGTTCGTCGCGCGCAAGGACATGGCGACGAACACGCTTTACGTCGTTCAGGGTCACGACCACGCATGGCTGCTCTCGAACACGCTCGTCGCCGGCAATACGAGCTGGGTTTCGGGCGCGGCGCCCGAACCGGGCGCCCGTTTTGGCGCGAAGACGCGCTATCGGCAAGCCGATGCGGCGTGCGCGTTCGGCGCGCTTGCACCCGCCGCCGGCGACGAACGAGTGCATTTCGCGTTGACTTTCGACGAAGCGCAATGGGCCGTCACGCCGGGGCAATCGGCCGTGCTCTACGACGGTGACGTCTGTCTCGGCGGCGGCATCATCGAATCGGCGGAAAGCGGTGCACCCGCAACGGGTCCCGCGCAGGCGCGGCAACTCACTATTGCGCCATAGCAGCGGCATTTGCCACCCATCGGTAATCGTTCCCGATTACACTGACGCCTCTCTCTACCCCGGCAACCCTTGCGCCGCAACGTGCTTGCCGCTCAGGAGCTTGCCGATGTTCTCTCGACGCTATTTCGCGCTTTGGTGCGCCCTGCTGCTCGCCGCCGCGCTCGCCGTCCTCGCCGCTCGCCATACGATCTCGGGGCTATGGCTCTTACTCCCCGCCGCGCTGATCGCATTAGGCATCTTCGATCTGCGCCAAGCGCGCCACAGCATCTTGCGCAACTACCCGATCGCGGGCCATCTGCGCTTTTTCTTCGAATTCATCCGGCCGGAAATCCGCCAATACTTCGTCGAGGACGACACCGAGGAAAAACCGTTCTCTCGCGCGCAACGCAGCATCGTTTATCAGCGCGCGAAGAACGAACCCGATAGCCGCCCCTACGGCACCGAACTCGACGTCAAAGCCGTCGCGCACGAATGGATCAGCCATTCGCTGGCCCCGACCCAGCTCGCCTCGCACGACTTTCGCATCGTCGTCGGCCCGGACCGGGCGCAGCCCTACTCGATGTCGATCTTCAACATCTCCGCGATGAGCTTCGGCTCGCTTTCGGCCAACGCGATCCGCTCGCTGAACCTGGGCGCGAAGAAAGGCAGGTTCGCGCACGACACCGGTGAAGGCTCGCTGTCGAAATACCACCGCGAACACGGCGGCGACATCATTTGGGAGATCGCCTCGGGCTACTTCGGCTGCCGCAACGACGACGGCACGTTCAGCGCCGACAAGTTCGCCGCCCAAGCGCGCGACCCGCAAGTGAAGATGATCGAAGTCAAGCTCTCCCAGGGGGCCAAGCCCGGCCACGGCGGCGTGCTGCCGGCGGCCAAGGTTACGCCCGAGATCTCCGAAGCGCGCGGCGTCCCGATGGGACAGGATTGCATTTCGCCGGCCACGCATAGCGCCTTTTCGACGCCGCGCGGCCTGCTCGAATTCGTCGATCGACTACGCACGCTGTCGGGCGGCAAGCCCACGGGTTTCAAGCTTTGCATCGGGCATCCGTGGGAGTTTTTCGCCATTGCCAAGGCCATGGTCGACACGGGCCTCACGCCCGACTTCATTGTCGTCGACGGCGCCGAAGGCGGAACCGGCGCAGCGCCGCTCGAGTTCACGGACCATATCGGCGTACCGCTCCAAGAGGGGCTGCTGCTCGTGCACAACACGCTCGTCGGCATCGGCCTTCGCGAGAAAATCCGCATCGGCGCGAGCGGCAAGATGATCACCGCGTTCGACATCGCACGCACGCTGGCGATCGGTGCGGACTGGGTCAACTCGGCACGCGGCTTCATGTTCGCCGTCGGCTGCATCCAGGCGCAAACCTGCCATACGGGGCGCTGCCCGACAGGCGTCGCCACGCAAGATCCCGTGCGCCAGCGCGCGCTCGTCGTACCCGACAAATCCGAGCGCGTCTACAACTTCCATCGCAACACGCTGCATGCGCTGCAAGAGATCGTGCAAGCCGCCGGGCTCGATCATCCATCGGAACTGCGCGCGCATCACATCGTGCGCCGCGTGTCGTCGCACGAGGTTCAGCTGATGTCGCAGCTGCTCAAATACCTAGAGCCGAACGATCTCGTCAACGGCAACTACCGCTACTCGCTCTACGAGAAATGGTGGCCGCTCGCCAGCAGCGATTCGTTCGCGCCCAAAGCGTTGGCGCCGCTCGCGCCGCTGGCAACGGTCTGACGCCCTGCGCGGGCAGGCGCGCGCTCAGTCGCGCGGCGCCTGCTCGCGGGTGCGAGGCCCATAGCGGCGCTCGACGAGCCCAAGCAGGCCATCGCCCGCGAGGGCGACCGCACCGAGTACGACAAGCGCCGCATAGACCCCGCTTGCGTTGAAGTGATGCACGCTCTCGTCGATGAGCACGCCGAGCCCATGCTGGGCCATGAATGTTTCGCCGACGACCGCGCCCACGAGTGCGAGCGAGAAGCGCAGCCGCAGGGTCGCCAACGGTTGACGTCCCGCTAGTGCATCGCCGGCGGCAAGGAGCGCGACGAGCGCCGAAGCGAACGCGATCTTCGATCCAAGGCCCAGCCCGAGCCCCAGCGCAAACGCAGCGCCGAGCGCGATTCGAAGCGGGAGCGTCAGCGCCGTCAATACCATCCGCAACACGTCACGGCTCACCGCGTGACGGACGCAGGCGCCGCCCAAGGCGCCGCCTGCCGCCGAGCCGATCGCAAGACCGAGCGCGGCTTCGCCGCAGGTGACGCCGGCTTGCGCGAGGAGCGGCCCGTGCGGCGTGCCCGAGCGCCACCAATCGAGCAGTTGAAAGAGGATGGCCGAAGGCTTGGACCAGAAAAATGCATCGAGCCAGCCATGCCAAGCGACCAGTTCCCATAGGATCGCAACGGCCCCGACCAGTGCGAGGAAAACCCCGCCGGCCATGATGCGCCGCCGCTCCTCGAACAGATCGCCCCCCGCGAGCGTCGCGGGCTCGGCGCGATCGGAAACGCCATCCGGGTGAGACATGGCACGCTCCGTCGGCGAGCCGCCCGGCGCGGCGCCGGGCGGCTCGTCAGTTAGGTCGGGTGGGTGTCGATGAACGACTGGCGCTGCGACAACTTGCCGACATGCTTGTCGAGATTCGGATATTTCTCGCGCCAATTCAAATCGGGCATGCGGAAATCCAGATAACCGAGCGCGCAACCGACGGCGACATCGGCCAGCGTGTAATGGTTGTTCGCGCACCACGGCTTGCCGGCGAGGCCTTGCGACATCGCCACGAGCCCTTCGTCGATCTTACGATGCTGACGCGCGATCCAGCCCTCGCTGCGCTGAGCAGCCTCGCGCTGCGTTCCTTCCAGCCGAATCAGGATGGCCGCGTCCAGCATGCCGTCGGCGAGCGCTTCCCAGCATCGCACCTCGACGCGCTCGCGCCCCGATTGGGGAATGAGCTTGCCCACGGGCGAGAGCGTGTCCACGTACTCGCAGATCACACGCGAGTCGAACACGGCTTCCCCGTCTTCCATGACGAGACACGGCACCTTGCCGATCGGATTAAACGTATGAATGGTCGTATCCGGCGACCAGACGTCTTCGAGGACGAATTGATAGTCGATCTTCTTTTCGGCGAGCACGATCCGCGCCTTACGGACGAAGGGGCTCGCGAGCGAACCGATTAGTTTCATCATCTGCATTTCTCTCAATAAAACGCCGGACCCCGCCTTGCAATGGCGTTCGCGTCCACCGCGTCGTGCGCGCGGGACGCTTGCGCCGCGGGCGACGGGCCGCGCCGACGGCGTCATTTCGAAGGGCAACCGAGGTGGAGCGCCAAGTGGGCGCCCCGAGCCTCGAGTCCGGCCCGCCGAAGTGCGAGAAAGAGTATAACGTCGCCGACGCCCAAAACGGCGCGCGAACGAGGCAACATATCCGTTTGGAGACATTGGCGGCCATGCCGGCGCCCCGCGAAGCAGCCGCGATTGAGCAGTACAATCGCAGCATGACTACGCCGACCGAATTCCCTATCGCCGTCTCCGTCTACCAAGCGCGGCGCGAGCGCCTGCTCGCCGCCCTGCGGGCGGCGGGCGGCGGCGTTGCGCTCGTGCCGACGGCGCCCGAGGCGCTGCGCAATCGCGATACCGATTATCCGTATCGCCACGACAGCTACTTCTACTACCTGAGCGGCTTCTCCGAGCCCCAGTCGTTCCTGGTGCTGGACGCGACGGCGCAAACCGGGGAGCCGGCCTCGATTCTCTTTTGTCGGACGAAAAACGCCGAGCGAGAGACCTGGGAAGGCTTCCATTACGGGCCCGAGGCCGCGCGCGAAGCGTTCGGCTTCGACGCCGCCTTTCCGATCGAAGAACTCGATACGCAACTGCCGCGCATCATCGGCGACGCCCCCGCGCTCTTCTACGGATTCGGGCGCTCGGCCGAGCTCGACGCCCAAGTGCGGCGCTGGTTGGAAGCCGTCCGGGCGCAAAACCGCAGCGGGATCGCGCCGCCCGTCAAACTCGTCGATTTGCTGCCGATGCTCGACGACATGCGCCTTCTGAAAGACGAGCACGAGCTGGCGATCATGCGCGAGGCGGCGCGCATCTCGGCCCAAGCGCACCGCCGCGCGATGCAGGCATGCCGTCCAGGCATGCGGGAATACGAGCTGGAAGCGGAGCTCCTGTATACCTTTCGCCGCCATGGCGCGCAGGCGCCGGCTTACGGATCGATCGTCGCCGCCGGCGCTAACGCCTGCGTGCTGCATTATCCGGCCGGCAATGCCGTCCTGCGCGACGGCGATCTCGTCTTGATCGATGCCGCGTGCGAGCTAGACGGCTATGCATCGGACATTACGCGCACGTTTCCCGTGGGCGGCCGCTTTTCGCCGGCCCAACGCGAGCTTTACGACATCGTCCTGGCCGCGCAGCAGGCGGCGATCGACGCGACACGCCCAGGCGTGAGCTTCGAAGCCCCGCATGACGCCGCCGTGCGCGTGCTCGCGCAGGGCCTGCTCGATACCGGCATCGTCGATCGAACGAAGTTTTCGTCGGTCGACGACGTCGTTGCCGAGCGCGCCTATTCGCGCTTTTACATGCACCGCACGGGCCATTGGCTCGGGATGGACGTGCACGACTGCGGCGACTATCGCGAGCGCACCGCGTTGCCCGATGCCACGGGCGCACTGCCGTGGCGCACGCTGCGCGCGTCGATGGCGCTGACGATCGAGCCCGGCCTTTACGTGCGCGCGGCGCCCGACGTGCCGCAAGCCTATTGGAACATCGGCATCCGTATCGAGGACGACGCCATCGTCACCGACGACGGCTGCGTGCTCATTACGCGCGACATCCCCGTCGAAGCGGACGCGATCGAAGCGCTGATGCGCGAAGCCGATACGCGGTCGGCCGCCGCTTGACCCTGGGGAGGCACGCCTGAACCCATGAGCGAAATTCATCCCTTGCACGCCCCGCACGAGTTCGACGTCACGATCGTCGGCGCGGGGCCTGTGGGCCTTGCATTGGCGGCTTGGCTCGCACGGCGCAGCGGCACCGCCGCGTTGTCGGTCGCGCTCGTCGACGCGCGCGAGCCGGAGGCAGCGGCCGGCGATCCGCGCGCCATCGCGGTTTCCGAGGGAAGCCGCATGCTGCTCGAACCGTTCGGCGCGTGGCCGGCCGATGCGAATGCGATCGAGCGCATCCATGTCTCGCAGCGCGGGCGTTTCGGCCGAACGATGATCGAGCGCGGGGAGCATGGCCTGCCCGCGCTCGGCTACGTCGCGCGGTACGGCTCGATCGTCCACGCGCTGGCGCTCGCGGTGCGGCGCACCGGTACGCATTGGTTCACATCGTGCCGCGCGTCCGCCCCGCACGTCGAACCGGGCGACGAGTTCGTCACCGTGCCGATCGACAGCGCTCACGTGCGGCGCACGTTGAAGACCCGCGTCCTCATCAACGCCGAGGGCGGGCTTTACGGCGAAGCACACAGTAAAACGCGCCACGCGCGAGCCGACGCACCGGAAGACGTTGCCGTCGCCGCCGGCAACGGCCCGAATCGGGACGAGGGGGCGCACGCGCAACGCCCCTCCCCTTGCGCAAACGAGCCCGATCGGGCGGCGGCGCGCCTTGCCGCGAAACGCGAAACGCGCGACTACGGCCAAACGGCGATCGTCGGGACGGTTACCGTATCCGCCCCGCAACCGCACGTGGCCTGGGAGCGATTCACGAGCGAAGGGCCGATCGCTCTGCTGCCGATGGGCGGCGTGCGCCAAGCCGATTTCGCGCTCGTCTGGTGCATGAAACCGGAGCAAGCCGCAAGGCGCGTCGAACTCTCCGACGCCGCCCTGCTTGCGGAACTCGCCGGTGCGTTCGGCGAGCGCATGGGCCATTTCGAGTCGATCAAAGGGCGCGCGGCGTTCCCGCTCGGACTCGTCGCGGCGCACTCGCTCGTCGAAGGGCGCATCGCGTCGATCGGCAACGCCGCCCAAACGCTGCACCCCGTCGCCGGACAGGGCCTGAACCTCGGGCTACGCGATGCGCATGCGCTCGCCGACGCCCTCGGCCATCACGGGCCGACGCCCGAAGCGCTGGCCGCCTTCGCGCGACGGCGCGCGCTCGATCGTCGCCTGACAATCGGGGCCACCGACACGCTCGCGCGCGCATTCACGATCGATTTCGGCCCGCTGGCTATGTTGCGCGGCCTTGCCCTCGCGGCGCTCGAGTGCGTGCCGCCGGCCAAGACCGCGTTGGCTCGCCAGATGATGTTCGGTCAGCGCCACTAGGCGCTTAGACGGCACGTTAGCCGAGCCGAGCAGCAGCGGGCACGATGGCCGCAAGCCTGTTCCTGGGGGCGGCCGCGCCGCCGCAACACGTCATGCGTACCGGTCCCAAGCGTGCCCCCGCGCCGTTAACGGTAAAATGCGCGTTTCCCTGGTCGCCTTCACGCGCCCGTGCCCCGGCGGCGCGGGCAGCCGCTCCATCCGATGATGCCAACGCTCGGCTCGCACACTTTGCGCAACAACCTCTTCGTCGCCCCGATGGCGGGCGTGACGGATAGGCCGTTTCGCCAGCTCTGCAAGCGGCTGGGCGCGGGCTACGCCGTCTCGGAAATGGTCGCATCCAATGCGCAGCTTTGGAAGAGCGAGAAGACGATGCGCCGCGCGAATCACGCCGGCGAGGTCGAGCCGATCGCCGTCCAGATCGCGGGCGCCGATCCGGCCATGATGGCCGAAGCGGCGCGCTACAACGTCGAGAACGGCGCGCAGATCATCGATATCAACATGGGTTGTCCGGCCAAGAAAGTTTGCAACGTCGCGGCGGGGTCCGCGCTGCTGCAAAACGAGCCGCTCGTCGTGCGCATCGTCGAAGCGGTCGTCGGCGCGGTCGGCGTCGGCCCCGGCGCGGTGCCGGTCACGCTGAAGATCCGCACGGGCTGGAACCGCGACAACCGCAATGCCGTGCGCATCGCCCGGTTGGCGCAGGACGCCGGCATTTCGATGCTGACGGTCCACGGGCGTACGCGCGCCGACCTCTACCACGGCGAAGCCGAGTACGAAACGATCGCGGCCGTCAAGGCGGCCGTGCGCATTCCCGTCGTTGCGAACGGCGACATCGATTCGCCGGCCAAGGCGCGCGCGGTGCTCGCCGCCACGGGCGCGGACGCGATCATGATCGGCCGGGCGGCGCAGGGGCGCCCTTGGCTCTTTCGCGAAATCGAGCATTTTCTGACGACGGGCGAGTTGCTGCCGCCGCCGCGCATCGCCGAAATCCGGCAAGTGATGAACGAGCATCTCGAAGATCACTACGCGTTTTACGGTGAATACACGGGCGTGCGAACGGCGCGCAAGCACATCGGCTGGTACACTCGCGGCCTTTCCGGCGCCAATGCGTTCCGGCACCGGATGAACACGCTCGATACCACGCGCGAGCAGCTCGTCGCCGTCAACGCTTTTTTCGACGAGCAGCTGGCGCTGTCGGACCGCCTCGTCTATGTCGACGAAGATTCGACCGAAAACACGGCCCAGCGCGGCGAGCCGAACCGAAACGAACCCTTAGCAGCATGAGCAAGCACAACATCGAACAATGCGTCCGCGACAGCCTGGGCATGTATTTCCAGGACCTCGACGGCGCCAACCCTCACGACGTGTACGACATGGTGATGTCCTGCGTCGAAAAACCGATGCTCGAGGTGGTGCTCGAGCGGGCGGGCGGCAATCAGTCGCTGGCCGCCGATTATCTCGGCATCAACCGCAACACGTTGCGCAAGAAGCTGCAGCAGCACGGCCTGCTGTAACGCGCCACCCTCGTTTCCTTTCCGGCCATCGTTCCCATCATGATCAAGCAAGCGCTCATTTCCGTTTCCGACAAGTCGGGCATCGTCGAATTCGCTCGTTCGCTGTCCTCGCTCGGCGTCAAGATTCTGTCGACGGGCGGCACGGCGAAGCTGCTCGGGCAAGCCGGTCTTTCCGTCACCGAGGTGGCCGACTACACGGGCTTTCCCGAAATGCTCGACGGGCGCGTCAAGACGCTGCACCCAAAGGTGCACGGCGGCATTCTCGCTCGCCGCGATCTGCCCGAGCACATGGCGGCGCTCGAAGCGCACGACATCCCGACGATCGACTTGCTCGTCGTGAATCTTTACCCCTTCGTCGCGACCGTTTCGAAGGACGACTGCACGCTCGAGGATGCCATTGAAAATATCGACATCGGCGGTCCGACGATGCTGCGCTCGGCGGCCAAGAATCATCGCGACGTCACCGTCGTCGTCGATCCGACCGACTACGAAACCGTGCTCGAAGAAATGCGTGCGAACGGCAACAGCGTCGGCTATACGACCAATTTCCGCTTGGCAACGAAGGTGTTCGCGCATACGGCGCAATACGACGGCGCGATCACAAACTATTTGACGAGCCTGACCGAAGCGCTGCAACACTCGTCGCGCGTCGCCTATCCGAACACGCTCAACGTCGCATTCGAGAAGGTTCAGGATCTGCGCTACGGCGAGAATCCGCATCAAAGCGCGGCGTTCTACCGGGACATGAAGATGCCCGCGGGCGCGCTGGCCGGCTATCGTCAACTGCAGGGCAAGGAACTGTCGTACAACAACATCGCCGATTCCGACGCGGCGTGGGAATGCGTGAAGACGTTCGACGCGCCGGCCTGCGTCATCGTCAAACATGCGAATCCGTGCGGCGTGGCCGTGGCGGAAGATCCTGCGCAGGCCTATGCGAAGGCATTCCAAACAGACCCGACTTCGGCTTTCGGCGGGATCATCGCCTTCAATCGCGAAGTGGACGAAGCGGCTGCTCAAGCCGTCGTCAAGCAGTTCGTCGAAGTCCTGATCGCACCGTCGCTGACCGATGCCGCCAAGCAAGTGTTCGCCGCCAAGCAGAACGTCCGCGTGCTCGAGATCGCCTTGGGCGACGGTCACAACACGTACGACTTCAAACGTGTCGGCGGCGGGTTGCTCGTCCAGTCGCCGGATGCGCGCAATGTGCTGCCGCGTGACTTGCGCGTGGTGACGAAGCGTTATCCCACGCCGCAGGAAATGGACGATCTGATGTTCGCCTGGCGCGTCGCGAAGTTCGTGAAATCCAATGCGATCGTGTTCTGCGGCAAGGGCATGACGCTCGGCGTCGGCGCCGGCCAGATGAGCCGCGTGGATTCGGCGCGCATCGCGAGCATCAAGGCCGAAAATGCCGGGCTTTCGCTGAAGGGCTCGGCCGTGGCCTCCGATGCATTCTTCCCGTTCCGCGACGGGCTCGACGTCGTCGTGGCGGCAGGCGCCACTTGCGTCATCCACCCGGGCGGCTCGATGCGCGACGACGAAGTGATCGCCGCGGCCGACGAACACAACATCGCCATGGTCATGACGGGCGTGCGGCATTTCCGTCACTGATCGCTACCGAAGCCGTATCGATCGTTCAAGCGTGCGAGTTCGCATCGCTGGCAGACAAACCCGGCCTCGGCCGGGTTTTTTCATGCCTTTTGCAGGCCCCTTGCGCAGTGGGGCATTTGCCTCGCTTCCATCGGTCCGATTTTTGGCCATGCACGGGCTGCCGGGTCAAAGGTGCTGTCATCCTTAGCGCTCGAGCCACGACCGAGATCCGACCTATGCCCTATTCCCTCGTTGAGCCGGAGCACTTCACCCACGAACATCGTTCCTTCATCGAACGGTTCGCTCGAACGATCGAAGTCGCATCGTCAGGCAATGGCCTCATTGCCGGAGCAAAGGATATCCGGTCGCGACATTTCACCGCTAGCGACTCCTACGGGCGCATAGTCGGGCTGCCATGCGGCAAGGACGTGAGCGGGCGAATGGATCGCGACATGCCCTGTGAAGGAACGGCGGCGTTCGCCGACTGCTATGTGCGCGAAGACCAGCGCTTGATCGAGCTTGGCGACGTTGCGGCGCTCAAATCGGTGCTCAATATCCATCGATACGATACGGGACTGGGCGCGCTCATATTCGATAAGTTCTTGCTGAAGCACCGTCCGTCGAAATCGGTCCTGGGCGTCGTCTATTGCGCCTATGAAACGAACCTCGCTCGATTTACGGCGTTATTCCCCGAATATTGGTCTCAGTTCGGGTGCGGTTGCAGCATCGAGCGCGTGGATAGCGAAGTCATCGACGGTATCGGGCGGCTATCCCGCCTTGAGCACGAGGTCGCCTTTTTACTGGCGCTGGGTTACGACGCCGATGCGATCACGCGGTCGATGCGGCGATTCGTCCCCGATACGGAAACCAGCGTTCGCGAGGCGCTGCGCAGCATCGCCGGCAGAATGGCGACTGCCGGCATTCCCGTAGCAAACATGCGCGACCGCCTAGTCGAAGCCCGCGTCCATCAACACATGCCCACGACGTTTTTCGATAGAGTCGTCGGACCTCGCACGTAGGAGTCCTCGTGTTACGTTTTCGCTCCCAAGGCCCAAATGCCTACTTGCTCGGCGTCGCCGGCGGCAGGCACATGCTCGACACGCCCGCCCTGGTGCTCGAGCGCGCAGCGCTCGAACGCAACATCGCGAAGATGGCGGCGACGGCCAATCACCACGGCATCGGGTTGCGCCCTCACGTGAAGAGCCACAAGTCGGCTCGCATTGCCCATATGCAGATCGAGGCCGGCGCGCTCGGCGTAAGCTGCGCCACCCTCGGCGAAGCGGAGGCGATGATCGAAGCCCGTGTGCCGGGCGTGCTCGTCACCTCGCCCATCGTCGGTTCGAACAAGCTGCGCAGGCTCGTCGGGCTCGCAGAAGAAGCCGGTCCACGCCAGTTGATGGTCGTCGTGGACGACGCCCGTAACGTGGCGGAACTGGCCGTCCATGCGGCACGGCTTGCCTACCCTCTGGACGTGCTCATCGATTATCACTCGGGGTATCACCGAACCGGCGTCGTCGATGAACGCGCCGCGCTGGCACTGGCACGCGCGATAGCCGAATCCGGTTCGCTGAACCTGCGCGGCGTACAAGCCTACGGCGGACATCTACAACATATCGAAGGCCGCACGCAGCGCGACGAAGCAGCGGCGCAACTGCGCAGCACAGTGGCGGCGCTCGTCGCGTCGCTCGAATCGGCCGGCATGCCGATCGAGATCGTGACAGGGGTCGGAACGGGCACGCACGATATGGACGCCGCAGCCGGGGTGTTCACCGAGATGCAGCCCGGCTCCTACGTGTTCATGGACGCCGAGTACGAGCATGTCCTGGCCGATGACGGCCGCGCCTCGCCGTTCGAGACTTCGCTGTTCGTGCAGAGCACGGTCGTGAGCACACAGGCGCCATCGTGGGTCACGATCGACGCCGGCACGAAGGCATTCGCCACCGACAGCGGCTTGCCCGTCGCTGCACGCGGCGTCGGCGGCCCGTCCGAGTATGCGTTTTTCGGCGACGAGCACGGCAAACTCATCGTCGATGCGGCGCATCGGCCTTCGCTCGGCGCACACATCGAATTCGTCACCCCGCACTGCGATCCCACGGTCAATCTGTACGATCGGTACCACGTGGTCGATGACGACGCGCTCGTCGATATCTGGCCGATCGAGGCGCGCGGCCGGCTTTAAGGGAAACGGGGCGGCACGCGGATCGTCCGATAGGCGCGCCGCCTCGTTCGTTGTAGTATTCCGGGCACTTCGTCCGGTTTTTGTACATGAGAATCCTCGGCATCGACCCCGGTTTGCGCGTCACGGGTTTTGGCGTCATCGAGCAAACGGGGCAGCGTCTCACCTATGTAACGAGCGGCGTCATTCGCACGGGAGACGGCGATCTGCCCTCCCGTCTCGGCACGATTTTCGAGGGCGTGTCGGCGTTGATTCGTCAGCACGCGCCCGATCAATCGGCCATCGAAAAGGTCTTCGTCAACGTCAATCCGCAATCGACGCTTCTGCTCGGCCAAGCCCGCGGCGCGGCGATCTGCGGGCTCGTATCCGGCGGCGTGCCGGTAGCCGAGTACACCGCGCTGCAGTTGAAACAGGCTGTCGTCGGATATGGCCGCGCGACGAAGGATCAAATGCAGCAAATGGTCGTGCGGCTGCTGAGCTTGACCGGCGTGCCGGGCACCGACGCGGCCGACGCGCTCGGCATGGCGATCTGCCACGCCCATGGCGGCAATACGCTCAATACGCTCGGCGCAATTGCACCCGCGCTCGCCAAGAAAGGGCTGCGCGTGCGGCGTGGCCGCCTCGTGGGATAGCGAACCGAGCCAACTTCGCCACATCGGCGCTCCGCCACTTCGCCGCAAGGTTGCTGGCCGAGCGCCGCCGTACGCTACACTCGCGCTTTCGGTCCACGCCTACTTCCCATGATCGGTCGCATCGCCGGCATTCTGCTCGAAAAGAATCCGCCCCATCTGCTCGTCGATTGCAACGGCATCGGCTACGAAGTCGACGTGCCGATGAGCACGTTCTACAACCTGCCGTCGACGGGCGACAAAGTGGTCCTGCTCACGCAGCTCATCGTGCGCGAGGATGCTCACTTGCTGTACGGCTTCGGCACGGCGCAAGAGCGCGCGACGTTTCGCGAATTGCTCAAGATCAGCGGCATCGGCGCCCGCATGGCGCTGGCCGTCCTCTCCGGCATGAGCGTGCAGGAGCTCGCCCAAGCCGTCACGCTGCAAGACGCCGCGCGCCTTACGCGCGTGCCCGGCATCGGCAAGAAAACGGCCGAACGGCTGATGCTGGAACTCAAGGGCAAGCTCGGCGCCGATATCGGCGCGGCCGCGGCGGCCGCCTCGCCGTCGGATCACGCGTCCGACATCCTCAACGCCCTGCTCGCGCTCGGGTACTCGGAGAAAGAGGCGCTGGCGGCGATCAAGAACGTGCCGGCCGGCACGGGCGTCTCCGAAGGCATCAAGCTCGCGCTCAAGGCGCTGTCGAAGGCGTAGGCTCGGCGCATTGCCTTCGCGCGCCGGGGGCGCCCCTCTGAGCCGCCTGCGCGCGCGGTACAATGGCACGCATGATCGAAACCGACAAGCTCGCCGCCGAGCGCATCATTTCCGCCACGCCCGCCTCGTCGCACGAAGAAGCGTTCGAGCGTGCGCTGCGCCCTCGTCAGCTCGACGAGTACGTCGGGCAGGAGAAAGTGCGCGGGCAGCTCGAGATCTTCATCGAAGCCGCGAAACGCCGCTCCGAAGCGCTCGACCACGTCCTCCTGTTCGGGCCCCCGGGCCTCGGCAAGACGACGCTTGCGCACATCATCGCGCGCGAAATGGGCGTGAATATGCGGCAGACGTCGGGGCCCGTGCTCGAACGCGCGGGCGATTTGGCCGCGCTGCTCACGAATCTGGAAGCGAACGACGTCCTATTCATCGACGAAATTCATCGGCTCTCGCCCGTCGTCGAGGAAATCCTGTATCCGGCGCTCGAGGATTATCAGATCGACATCATGATCGGCGAGGGGCCGGCCGCGCGCAGCGTGAAACTCGATCTGCAACCTTTCACGCTAGTCGGTGCAACGACGCGCGCGGGTATGCTGACGAATCCGCTGCGCGATCGCTTCGGCATCGTCGCGCGCCTCGAGTTCTACGACGCCGAGCAGCTCGCTCGCATCGTACGGCGCTCGGCGGCGCTGCTCGGCGCACAGATTCATCCTGACGGCGCGCTCGAAATCGCCAAGCGCGCGCGCGGCACGCCGCGGATCGCCAACCGCTTGCTGCGACGCGTGCGCGATTACGCCGAGGTCAAGGCCGACGGCTCGATTACCGCGCGCGTCGCCGACGCCGCGCTGGTCATGCTCGACGTCGATCCGGTCGGCTTCGATCTGATGGACCGCAAGCTGCTCGAAGCCATTCTCCACAAGTTCGACGGCGGCCCCGTGGGCGTCGACAACCTGGCCGCGGCCATCGGCGAGGAGCGCGATACGATCGAAGACGTGCTGGAACCGTACCTGATCCAGCAGGGATTCTTGCAGCGCACGCCGCGCGGGCGCGTCGCCACGCTGGCGGCCTACCGCCATTTCGGCCTGGCCGCGCCCGACGCTTCGAGCACCGTGCGCACGTTGTGGGACGACGAGGGCCGCGCGTAACGCCGCCCTCATTCGCCGCCCCGCCTTCTCTTCGAGGTTGCTCCGCGATGTCCGAACCGGCAAAACCAGGCGGGAGCGGGCAGGACACACCGGTTCCCCCATACGTCATGCGCTTGCGCGAGCGAATCTCGCAAAGCGTGCTCAGCGTGACGAGCGGCAGCGGCCCCACGCTCGATTACACGAATCCGCCCGGCGATCCGGGTCTATTCGGCCCCGACTCCGTCTGTTGGCAGGTGCATGCCGATTTCACGTCGATGATGATCGGCGGCATCAGCGCGCTGATGCTGCAAGCGCTGCATCCGCTGGCGCTCGCCGGCGTTTGGGATCATTCGACATTTCGCACCGATATGCGCGGGCGCCTGCGGCGTACGGCGACGTTCATCGCGGGGACGACGTACGGTGCGAACGCCGACGCGCTGGCGCTGATCGAGCGCGTCAAACGGATCCACCTCGCTGTGACTGGCGTCGCGCCGGACGGACGTCCGTATCGCGCGAGCGATCCGGCACTGCTCACGTGGGTGCATGTCGCCGAAGTGTCGAGCTTCTTGGGGGCGCATCTGCGCTATGTGAACCCCTCGCTCGCGCCCGCTCTGCAGGATCGCTACTACGCGGAGGTCGCGCTGATCGCCAAGCTGCTGGGTGCGGTCGAAGTCCCCGAATCGCGTGCGCAAGTGGCCGAATACCTGGGAGCGATGCGCCCCGAACTCGAGGCGGGACCGCGGACGGAAGAAGTCGTGCGTGTTCTGCGGCGGGCCGCGCCGCCGGATCGTCCGCTCATGCGGCCGGCGGTCGGGTTGATGTTGAACGCCGGCGTGGACTTGCTGCCTGACTGGGCGCAGCGGATGCTCGGCTTCACGCCGCTTGCGCGCACGTGTGCGGCGCTCGCGCGCCCGGGGGTGCGGATCATCGGGCCCGTCATTCGCTGGGCGCACGTCAATGCCGTGTCCAAGCGCGCGCGCCGGCGCGTGGCGGGTGGAACGCTGGGTTAGGAAAGGTCGCGAATCAGGAGCTTGCGCGCTTGACTAGCGCATCGTCATCGCTAGCCCCGGCCAAATGCTCGACATCGGCCCAATCGAGCACGCGCGCCTTTCCGTCGTCGTCGAACTCGACCGTGTTGATGCTGGTGTTCAGCAAAGCATAGTTGCGCGGCGCGTCGAGTTCGAGACTCTTTGCATAGCGATAGACGCAATCGAGCACGCCGCCGTGCGTGACGCATGCGATACGTTCGCCCGAGTGCGCTTCGACTATCTTCGTCACGGCGTGAACGACACGGTGATAAAACGCGCGAACCGATTCCCCGCCTTCCGGCGAAAACCCCGGATCGCGTGTTTGCCAGCGTGCGTAAGCATCGGGGAATCGTTGCGCGATCTCCGCGCTGTCGTGCCCTTGAAATACGCCATAGGCACGCTCGCGCAAACCTTCGACGAGCCGCGGCGCAAGACCGAGCACCGATGCCGTGGGCCGCGCCGTTTGCTGCGCACGCTGCAGGTCGCTCGAGTAGATCGCATCCAGCCGCGCACCGCTGCGCGCCTCGCGAGATAGCCGCTCGGCTAGCCGCTGCGCTTGCTCCAAACCGGTATCGGCGAGCGGAATGTCGATATGGCCTTGAATGCGCTTGATGCGGTTCCAAGACGTCTCGCCATGTCGAATAAAGAGAACTTGCGTCAGCATCGGCAGCGATCCGAAAAAAGAAGTCAGGGCCGCGTTTGCAACCAGAACGTGACAGGGCCGTCATTGACGAGCGACACCTGCATTTGCGCGCCGAATTCGCCCGTTTCGACGATGGAGTGCGACGCACGGGCCGAGGCGACGAAGTAGTCGAATAGCCGCTTACCCTCGTCGGGCGCCGCCGCCGGCGTGAAGCTCGGCCGCAAGCCGCTGTTCGTATCGGCCGCAAGCGTGAACTGCGAAACGAGCAACAGGCCGCCGACGCGACCCGCCCCGTCGATGTTCGTCACGGGCAGATTCATCTTGCCGGCCGCATCGCTGAAAACACGATAGCCAAGCAGCTTGGCGAGCAATTTGTCGGCGCTCGCCTCGCTATCGCCGCGCTCGGCGCATACGAGCGCGAGCAGCCCCGCGCCGATCTCGCCCGTGATGCGCTCGCCCACGCGCACGCTGGCCTGCGCCACCCGTTGGATCAAGGCGATCATCGACTGACCTCGTCACTGGATAGACGACGCGCTGGCGCCGCCCGCCGGGTGCAGGTTGAAACCATGGGGCGCAAGATGAACCCGGCCATCGTTACGCCGTAACCGTCACACGCGCGAAGCGGCGCTTGCCCACCTGCACGACGTACTCGCCGGCCTCGACCTTGAGCGCTCGGTCCGAAATAACCGTACCGTCGATCCGTACGCCGCTTTGCTCGATATTGCGCAACGCCTCGCTCGTGGAAGGCACGAGCCCCGCCTGCTTGAGCAATTGGCCGATCGCGATCGGCGCGCCACTCAAAGTGACCGACGGAATGTCGTCGGGCACGCCGCCTTTCGCACGATGGTTGAAATCCTCGAGCGCGCGCTCGGCATCGGCCTGCGAATGAAAGCGCGTGACGATTTCTTGACCGAGCAACACCTTGAAGTCGCGCGGATTGCGCCCTTCTTCGGCTTCGCGCCTGAACCGCGCGATCTCGTCGAGGCTGCGGAACGACAACAGCTCGAAGTAGCGCCACATCAGCGTGTCGGAGATGCTCATGAGCTTGCCGAACATGTCGGTCGGCTTTTCGCTGATGCCCACGTAGTTGTTCTTCGACTTCGACATTTTGTCGACGCCGTCGAGCCCTTCCAGCAGCGGCATCGTCAAGATGCATTGCTGCTCCTGCCCATATTGCTTTTGCAGTTCGCGGCCGACGAGCAAATTGAATTTTTGGTCGGTGCCGCCGAGCTCGAGGTCGGCATTGAGCGCCACCGAGTCATAGCCTTGCATCAGCGGATAGAGGAACTCGTGGATCGAAATCGGCACGCCGCCTTGGAAACGCTTCGTGAAATCGTCACGCTCGAGCATGCGCGCCACGGTATAGCGCGAAGCAAGCTTGATCATGCCGTCGGCGCCCAGCGGCATCGACCATTCGCTGTTGTAGCGGATTTCGGTCTTCTCGCGGTCGAGCACGAGGGCCGCTTGCTCGAAGTACGTTTTGGCGTTCGATTCGATTTGCTCGCGCGTGAGCGGGGGCCGCGTGGCATTGCGGCCCGACGGATCGCCGATCAGGGAGGTGAAATCGCCGATCAGGAAAATGACCGTATGGCCAAGATCTTGGAGTTGGCGCATTTTGTTCAGCACGACCGTATGCCCGATGTGGATGTCGGGGGCGGTCGGATCGAGGCCGAGCTTGATCCGCAGCGGCGTACCGGTGGCCGCGCTGCGCGCGAGCTTCTGCGCGAACTCCTCTTCGATCAGCAATTCATCGGCGCCGCGCTTGGCGACGGCGAGGGCGTGCCGCACCTCGTCCGTGATCGGAAGCGGCGTGGCGGGCTTGGAAGTGGACTCGGTGCTCATCTGGAAATCGGTTGATCCGGCTGTGGGACGGTGCAAAAGCCTCGATTGTCCCATATCTGGCGCAGCAACTAGCGTATCGGCGGCGTCCTTAGCGCATCGGGGCGTTCTCGCGGATAATCGGTCCGGCGGGCGGGTGTGCAGCGCTTTCTCTTTATTCGGCGCACCCGCACGGTCAGCAACGACGACGAGGAGCGGCAATTGGCGGCAAGCACCGATCGAACCGGCGCCGACGGCGCGTATTTCGGATTGATGTCCGGTACGAGCATGGACGGCGTCGACGGCATTGCCGTCGAGTTCCGCACCGGCGAGGCGCCGCGCGTGCTGGCCGACGCGTTCGTCGGCTTTTCCGACGGCCTGCGCGACGCCCTGTTCGCACTGCAACAGCCCGGGGACAACGAAATCGAGCGCGAAGCGCTTGCGGCATCGGCGCTGGCTGCGCGCTACGCCGTCTGTTGCCACGAGCTGCTGCGCAGCGCGAACGTCCCGCCTAGCGGCGTGCGTGCGATCGGCGTACACGGACAAACCGTGCGCCATCGTCCCGAAAAAGGCTACACGCGGCAAATCAACAACCCGGCGTTGCTCGCCGAAATGACGCATATCGACGTCATCGCCGATTTCCGCAGCCGCGACGTCGCGGCCGGAGGCCAAGGCGCACCGCTCGTTCCAGCCTTTCATGCCGAGATTTTCGGTGCGCATGACGAAATGCGCGTCGTCTGCAATCTCGGCGGCATCAGCAATATCACCGTTTTGCCGCCTACGCGCGCACTGCCGTCGGGACGCAACGACGCCTATTCCGGCCGCGCGGCGCAGGCCTCCGAAGTCGTGCGCGGGTTCGACTGCGGTCCCGCCAATGTCCTGCTCGACGAATGGGCGCAGCGTCACCTGGGTGCGCCCTTTGACGAAGGCGGCCGTTTCGCCGCGGGCGGTACGGTCAACCAAACGCTGCTGAACGCCCTGCTCGCCGAACCGTTCTTCGAACAAGCGCCGCCGAAAAGCACGGGGCGGGACCTGTTCAACACTGAATGGCTCGACGCCAAGCTGGCCGGCTTCGAGGCGCTCGCCCCGGCCGACGTCCAAGCGACGTTGCTGGCCCTGACCGCCGTCAGCATCGCCCGCGAAATCGAGCGGCACGCGCCGCTCTGCCGAGGCGTCTTCGTCTGCGGGGGCGGCGCCCGCAATCCGGAACTGCTGAAGGCGCTCGAGCGCGCGCTCGATCAAACCGGCGTAAGCGGCGTCCCCGTCATGACGACCGAGGCGCTCGGCGTACCGCCGCATCATGTGGAGTCGCTCGCGTTCGCGTGGCTGGCCATGCGATGCGTCGCGCGCACGGCCGGGAACTTGCCGGCCGTGACAGGTGCGGCGGGCGAACGGGTGCTGGGGGCGATCTACCCTCGATGAAGAGCGGCCGGCCCAGCGGCCCGCGCCGGGAAGCTGGGGCATTCTCAGCGCCCAAATTAAAAACGGGGCCTAAGCCCCGTCTTTCACATACCCACTGGCACGCGGCTTAATGTGGCCCGTGCCCGTTCGCTGGGCGACGCCTCAAACCGAAAACGACGAGCCGCAACCGCACGTGGTACTGGCGTTCGGATTCTTGATGACGAACTGGGCGCCGTTGATGTCGTCCTTGTAGTCGATCTCGGCGCCGACCAGATACTGGTAGCTCATCGAATCGATCAACAGCTGCACGCCGGCTTTGTTCATGACAGTGTCGTCTTCGTTGATCGCTTCGTCGAACGTGAAGCCATACTGGAAGCCCGAGCAGCCGCCGCCTTGCACGAACACGCGCAGCTTGAGGTCGGGGTTGCCTTCCTCGTCGATCAATTGCTTCACCTTATCGGCCGCCGCGTCCGTAAAGACGAAGGGGCTCGGCATTTCGGTCACGGGGGTATCGGTGACGGCGCTCATTCGAACTCTCCAAAAAAACTTCTAAGCGCTATTGTAGGGCCCTTCGGCCACTCTTGCTGATCCTCCGTGCGGTAACCCTATGAATGCAATGGGTTCTCGCGCACGGTGCGCCCGTCTAGCGCGGGCCTAGATCGCGCGAACGGAACACCGAACGACCAAGCAAAGCGACAAAAACCGAAAAGCCAACAAAAAAGCCGCCGTGCGTGTGCAGCGGCGGCTTTCGGCAGCAACCCGCCATGAGCGGGCGCGTCGAAGCGATTAACGCTTCGAGAACTGCTTGCGGCGACGTGCCTTGTGGAAGCCGACCTTCTTGCGCTCGACTTCACGCGCGTCGCGCGTGACGAAGCCGGCGCTCGACAGAGCGGGCTTCAGCGTTGCGTCGTAGTCCATCAGCGCGCGCGTGATGCCGTGGCGGACCGCGCCGGCTTGACCCGTTTCACCGCCGCCCGAGACGTTGACCTTGATGTCGAACGTCGTGCCGTGGTTCGTGAGCTCGAGCGGCTGACGCACGATCATCAGCGACGTTTCGCGCGAGAAGTAATCCGCGATGGGCTTGCCGTTGACGACGATCTCGCCCTTGCCAGCCTTGATGAAGACACGTGCGACGGCGCTTTTGCGGCGGCCCGTACCGTAGTTCCAGTTACCGATCATGTGGGCTCCCCTTAGATCTCGAGCGCTTTCGGCTGTTGCGCCGAATGCGGATGCGTGGCTTCAGCGTAGACCTTCAGCTTCTTGATCATCGCGTAGCCGAGCGGGCCCTTCGGCAGCATGCCCTTGACCGCCTTCTCGAGCGCGCGGCCCGGGAAGCGTTCTTGCATCTTGCCGAACGTCGTTTCATAGATGCCGCCCGGGTAGCCCGAGTGACGGTAGTACTTCTTGTCCGTGGTCTTGTTGCCCGTGACCTTCAGCTTGCCGGCGTTGATGACGATGATGAAATCACCGGTGTCGACGTGCGGAGTGAACTCAGGCTTATGCTTGCCGCGAAGACGGCGCGCCACTTCGCTGGCGACACGGCCGAGAACCTTATCCGTCGCGTCAATCACGTACCATTCGCGCGTCACCTGTTCGGCTTTGGCGGAAAACGTCTTCATGATCGATCCAAAAAATTGACCTGCCCTTCGTATTTTTCCTGCTTGGATGTGACGCGTCGAGGCGTCGTGCAGGCTCTCCCTGTTCTTCTTCCGCGGGCATGGATGCGGAAAAGCCCTGAATTATAAAGGAATTTGCACTGCCGAGTCAAAGGCGAGGATTCCCCGACGGAAAACGACGCTCAGCGGCGCGGAAATAGGCCAAGTTCGAGGCCAAGTTCGGCAGGGTACGGCCAAGCAACGATCGGACGCCGACAGCCCGTCGGCCCCTGGGCCTTGCCCCGTCGAGACCATGCCCCAAGCAGGCGAAAAAAAGCCCGAACTCTCGGCTCGGGCTTAATCCACCTAAGGAGGAGGGTGGAGGAGACATGCGGAGATTGTCGAAGACGACAACCAATGAGGCGCATTGTACAGAGCGAACGGCAGCTAGGCAAGAAAATTTGCATGACGAAACGCAACTTCATAATATGAAATTTCACTAAGCTTATGATGTCCGCTTATCCGATGCGCGGGGCAGCCGATCCCTCCTTGCGCCGCGAGGCTACAATGCCAATCCGACCGGATGACAACGTACGAGAACACTGCGGGAGTCGTGCTATGGAATGCAAAGTAAGCTGGATGGGGCCGGACGGCATGGCCTTTGCCGCGGAGACGGGCAGCGGCCATTTGGCCATGATGGATGGCGCGCCGGAAGGCGGAGGCCGCAATCTGGCCCCGCGGCCCATGGAAATGGTGCTGCTCGGCACGGGGGGCTGCACGGCATACGACGTCGTCATGATCCTGAAGAAAAGCCGTCAGGAGATCGCCGGCTGCTCGGTCACGCTCAAAGCCGAGCGGGCGAGCGAAGACCCGAAGATCTTCACGAAGATCCATTTCCACTTCACGGTGACGGGCAGGAACCTGAATCCGTCTACCGTCGAGCGCGCGATCAATCTGTCGCACGACAAGTACTGCTCGGCGTCGATCATGCTGGCCAAGACGGCCGAGCTCTCGCATTCGTTCGATATCGTCGAAGCCTGAAGCGCCAGGGCGCGATGCGCCGCGCGTAGGTATGAGGTATGAAAAAGCCGGCGCCTTTCGAGACGCCGGTCTTTCGGTATGGGAGGCAAAGCAGGCCGGTAAGCCGGATTCTGTGCGTTCCGGGCGCCTTGCGGCGCCCTAGAACGTGGCAGCCATTCCTCTAGGCGCGCCATTGCTGACGCGCTCGAGCTTCCTACCCGCAGGCAAGACGGGGGCCCCGCCTTGCATCCGAAGATGCGTGCCTGCCTATTTGGAATTGCTCCGGGTGGAGGTTGCCGTGCCGTCTGCGTCGCCGCAGCCGCGGTGCGCTCTTACCGCACCGTTTCACCCTTACCTGATCCCGGTTCATCACCGGGCCATCGGCGGTTTGTTCTCTGTTGCCCTGTTCCGCGTGTCGCCACGGATGGCCGTTAGCCATCACCCTGCCCTATGGAGTCCGGACTTTCCTCGCCCTTCCGGAGTTGCCCCCGAAAAGCCGCGACTGCCTGGCCTGCTTTGCAGCCTGTGAGTTTACCACCGCGGGACATGACGCAGAAAGCGATCGCGAACCTGCACGCCCATGCTGACGGTGCGGCCGCCAGGTTCCGCTACGCACGCGCCGCAATGCCTCGAATACGACGCCCCGTGCGAAAGACCGCCGCGTCGTCATAGAACACAGGCTCGGCGTTGGCCGGCCAAAACCCCGGCACGCCGAGGACCGGCAACGGCGAGTAACGGCTATTCTCGAGCACGATCGCATCGGCAAGCGACGCGGCAACGGTCTCGTCGAGCCACGCCTGACGCCGGTCGGGCTGCCAGCCGAAGTAGTCGACGGGCGCGGCGACGATCCACGCATGCCCCGTGCAGGCCTTGTACGGGGCAACGAGCTTCTCGAGCAACGCGTGCCCGAACACGCGCGCTTCGCAGCGCGTGCCCCATGCGGCGCGCTCCTTAACGAACAAGCGCCGCCAATCGAACGCCGTGAGCGCCGCGCTCAAGCACGGATCGGCGCAGACGAACAACATCGCGTTTTCGTCGAACAGCGTGAGGAAGTCGCGTGCCGCGCCGCGCGAGCCCTGCACGCCATCGCGCTCGATCTCTCTGGCTTGATGCGCGTTGAGCATCGCCTTCACGCGCGGGTGCGCGAACCACATCAGCGCGTTGAAAAAATCGTGCAGATTGTGCCGCGTCGGCACACCGCCCGTTGCGGCGATGTGCGCCTCATAGGCGGCGCCGATCGGCAGCTCGGCTTGCTCGATGAACGACAGCGGGCGGCCTTTGCCGGTGAGATGGCCCGCTGCGCGGGCTTCGCGAGCGAGCATTTCGACGAAATCGGCGCCCTCCACCTGCACGCAGCGATGCCAGCGCGCCCCGCGCCGCGCATAGGGCGCGAGCCAAGGCGCGGACCAATCGACCTGCGAGAGCTTTGCGATCGATGGCCGCAAAGGGCTGCCCGCCTCGGCATCGACCCCGGCATCGGCGGTGGCACGGTGAGTCATGTCCACCTGCGCGATCCCTGTCTCAGACAAGGCGCCAACCCATCGGCTCGCCACCGCGCAGCGGCACGACCAAGGCTTCGCCCGCGACGATTTCGGCCGGCAGCGTCCACCGCTCGCGCACGAGCGTCACCCGCTCGCTGCTGCGCGGCAACCCGTAGAAATCCGGCCCGAAGAAGCTCGCGAACCCTTCGAGCTTGTCGAGCGCACCGGCGTTGTCGAACGCTTCGGCATAGAGTTCGAGCGCATGCAACGCCGTGTAGCACCCCGCGCAGCCGCATGCATGCTCCTTCAAACCCTTGGGGTGCGGCGCGCTGTCGGTGCCGAGGAAAAAGCGCGGACTGCCCGACGTGGCCGCTTCGACGAGCGCAACGCGATGCGTCTCGCGTTTGAGCACCGGTAGACAGTAATAGTGGGGGCGAATACCGCCCTGAAAAATCGCGTTCCGGTTATAGAGCAGGTGATGCGCCGTGATCGTGGCGCCGAGCGACCCGGCCGGCGCGTCGTCGTCGCGGACATATTGCGCCGCGTCCTTCGTCGTAATGTGCTCGAAGACCACCTTGAGCCCCGGAAAATTGCGGCGCAGCGGGATCATCACTCGGTCGATGAATACCTTTTCGCGATCGAACAGGTCGATCGACGAATCGGTCACCTCGCCGTGCACGAGCAGCGGCAGGCCGACTTCCTGCATCGCCTCGAGCGTCTTCGCGCATTTGGACAAATCGGTCACGCCGAAATCGGAATTCGTGGTCGCCCCGGCGGGATAGAGCTTCACGCCATGCACGAAACCGCATTCCTTCGCGCGGCGAATCTCGTCGGGGGGCGTATTGTCGGTGAGATAAAGCGTCATCAACGGCTCGAACGTCGCGCCGATCGGCAGCGCGGCGACGATGCGCTCCCGGTAGGCGCGGGCCGCTTCGACCGTCGTCACGGGCGGTTTCAGATTCGGCATGACGATCGCCCGGCCGAACTGGCGGACGGTGTGCGGCAGCACGGCCGCGAGCATTTCGCCGTCGCGCAAATGCAAATGCCAGTCATCGGGACGGGCCAAAGTGAGCGAGGATGGCGCGCCGCTCAAAGGCGCGGCATTCGGGGACGAATCGGAAACGGTCATGGGGACGATCTGGCAAGTCTTGCAAGGAAGCCGGCGGGCAAGCCGCGCGGCGACAAAAAAGCGAATCGAGCGATGCGAACGGATAGCGTTGAGCCAAGCACGCGCGCCGCCATCGTGGAAAAACCGCAACGCACGCCCTAGGCGGCCCGGCGATTTCGCTTTTTTCGGCCGGCGGCTCGGTATATGCTTCAAAAAAACATATTGTAGCGGGTTCGCCTAGCGCGCCCGCCCGACCATACGCATCGCCAGCCTGTCCTATGTGCCAACTCCTCGGAATGAACTGCGCCGCGCCGACGGACGTCACGTTCTCCTTCACGGGCTTCGCTGCGCGCGGCGGCATCACCGATCATCACGCCGACGGCTGGGGCATCGCGTTTTTCGAAGACAAGGCATGCCGCTTGTTCATCGACCACCAATCGTCGGCCACGTCGCCGATCGCCGAGATGGTCAAGCGCTATCCGATCAAGTCGAAGAACACGATCGCGCATATCCGCAAGGCGACGCAGGGCCACATCCTGCTCGAAAATTGCCACCCGTTCATGCGCGAGTTGTGGGGCCGGCATTGGATCTTCGCGCACAACGGCGACTTGAAGGGCTATAGCCCGGAGATCAACGGTGTTTTTCAGCCTGTCGGAACGACCGACAGCGAACTCGCCTTTTGCGCATTGATGCAGGGCTTGCGCCGGGCGTTTCCGGGCGCGCAGCCGCCGCTGCAAGAATTGTTCGATACGCTGACGGCGCTGACGCGAGACATTACCGATTTCGGCGTATTCAACTTTCTCATGTCGAACGGGCAAGCCCTCTTCGCCCATTGCTCGACCCACCTGCACTACATCGTTCGGCGCTGGCCGTTCTCGACGGCGCACCTGATCGATGCCGACATGTCGATCGACTTCGCGCAATACACGACGCCGGAAGATCGCGTCGCCGTCATCGCGACGCAGCCGTTGACCGACGACGAAGTTTGGACCGCGTTCGCGCCCGGCGATCTGCTGATGTTCCAAGACGGGGAAGTGGCCGCGCACGCGCATATTCCAGTGCCGCCTTCCGTATTGGAAAAAGCTCGCAACCCGGCTTGCGATGCAAGCGCCTCGGCGCCGAGGCGCTTGCCGGCCGCCGCCTTCGACACGGCCGCCGGTACCGACGATACCGACGACATAGCGGCATTCGAATCCTGAGCGATGCGAGCGGCTATGCCCTTCTAGTCAATGCAGGATCTTCGCTAGGAATTCCTTCGCGCGGTCGGACTTCGGATTGGCGAAGAACGCGTCCTTGCGGTCGTCCTCGACGATGGCGCCTCTGTCCATGAAGATGACGCGGTGCGCGACCTTCCTCGCGAAGCCCATTTCGTGCGTCACGCACATCATCGTCATGCCTTCTTGCGCAAGTTCGACCATGACGTCGAGCACCTCGTTGATCATCTCGGGATCGAGCGCGGAGGTGGGCTCGTCGAACAGCATCGCCACCGGGTCCATCGACAGCGCGCGCGCAATGGCCACGCGCTGCTGCTGACCGCCCGAAAGCTGCGCCGGAAATTTATCCGCCTGCGCTTTCAAGCCCACCCGTTCGAGCAGCTTATGCCCCTTGTCGGCCGCTTCGTCCTTCGAGCGACCCAGCACTTTGATCTGCGCGAGCGTGAGATTCTCCATGATCGATAGATGCGGAAAGAGCTCGAAGTGCTGGAACACCATGCCGACCTTCGCGCGCAGCTTCGACAAGTTCGTCTGCTTGTCGCCGAGCGATTGACCGTCGACGATGATCTCGCCTTGCTGAAACGGCTCGAGACCATTCACGGTCTTGATCAACGTCGACTTGCCTGACCCGGACGGCCCGCAGACGACGACCACCTCGCCCTTCGCGACTTCCGTGGTGCAGTCGGACAGCACCTGAAACGCGCCGTACCACTTCGAAACGTTCTTGATTGAAATCATCTTGCGACCTTTTTCCGAAGTCCTTTCACAATCCCCGATGCCACTGTGCAAACGACAAAATAGACAGCGCCGGCAAACAGTACCATTTCGACCATCGTGCCGTCGCGATCGCCGATATTCGTCGCCGTGCGGAAAAAATCCGCCAAAGCGATTACATAGACCAGCGATGTGTCCTGAAAGAGCACGATCGCTTGCGTCAGCAACAGCGGCACCATCGCGCGAAACGCCTGCGGCAGAATCACGTAGCGCATCGACTGTCCGTAGGTCATCCCCAGCGCGAACGACGCGTTGGCCTGCCCTCGCGACACGGCTTGAATGCCGGCCCGGATGATCTCCGAGTAGTATGCGGCCTCGAAAAGCGAGAACGCGACCATCGCCGAGGCGAGGCGAATATCGATGTTGGCAGAAAGCCCGAGCACGCTTTGCAGAAACTGCGGCACGATGAGGAAAAACCACAGCAAGACCATCACGAGCGGGATCGAACGAAAGACGGTGACGTATGCCTTGGCGAACCAACCGAGCGGAGCGACACCCGACAGGCGCATCAGCGCGAGCACGGTGCCCCAGACGATCCCGACCACGACCGCGAGCACGGTGATTTGCACCGTAATCACGGCGCCGCTCCACAACGTCGGCAACGCGCCCGGAATGCCGCTCCAGTCAAAATGATGCATCACTTGCCTCCCAAATAGCCGGGCAAACGCGTCTTTTGCTCGATAACGCGCATGACGCCCATGACGACAAGATTGATCAGCACGTAGGCGAGCGTGACGGCAATGAACGATTCGTAGGTCTGCGCCGTGTAGTCGACGAGCTGGCGCGCCTGAGCGGATAGGTCCAGCAGACCGATCGTCGAGGCGACGGCCGAGTTCTTGAAGATATTGAGGAACTCGGAGGTCAGCGGCGGCACGATGATGCGCAACGCAACGGGCAAAAGGACGTAGCGATAGGTCTGCCACTGCGTCAAGCCAAGCGCGAAGCCTGCGGCGCGCTGGCCGCGCGGCAGAGCCTCGATGCCGGAGCGCACTTGCTCGCACACGCGCGCACCGGTAAATAGACCCAGGCAGATGATCGAGGAAGAAAAGAACTGCGCGCCCGGGGGCAACTGCTTGAACCACGTGCCGATCGACACGGGCAACAGCTCGGGCACGACCAAATACCAGATGAAAAACTGCACGATGAGCGGCACGTTCCGGAACACCGCCACATAGACTGTGCCGACCGCGGCGAGCCGGCGATCCTGCACGGTGCGCAGCACGCCGAAAAACACGCCGACGATGAGCGCGATGATCCAAGCGGCAAGCGAAACCGTGACCGTCACGCGCATACCCGACAGCAGCCAGCCGAGGTAGGTCGTGGGTTCGCCCGTGGAGACCGGCTGAAGCAAGATGCCCCAGTTCCAGTGATAGGACATGATGAGGACTCCAACGAAAAGAACGGAAGAAGCAGGCTTGCACTTCTTCCGTTCGATTCAACTTCCAGTTGGCGACAGAGGCGAGAAGGTTAATCGATCGCCTTGTCGTTCGGATTCTTGAACAGCGCCTTCATATCGTCGCTTTCGGGAAAGTTCAGGTTCAAGCCCTTCGGCGGAATCGGCGATTCGAACCACTTCTTGTAGATCGCGTCAGCCTCGCCCGACTTCTCGACTTGCGCGATTGCGTCGTCGACGACCTTCTTGAACTCGGCGTCGTCCTTGCGCATCATGCAACCGTAGGCTTCCTTCGACTGCGGCGCCCCAACGATCACATAATCGTTCGGCGTGCGCGACTTCGCGCGCTCGCCCGCGAGCAATGCGTCGTCCATCATGAACGCCACCGCACGACCGGTCTCGAGCGTCTGGAACGACTCGCCGTGGTCTTTCGCGCTGATGATGGTCATGCCCATTGTCTTGTCTTCGTTCATCTTGCGCAGCAGGCGCTCGGACGTCGTGCCCGCCGTCGTCACGACCGTCTTGCCCTTGAGATCGGTCCAATCCTTCACGCCCGAATCCTTCTTCGTCATCAGGCGCGTGCCGATCACGAAAATCGTGTCGGAAAAGGCCGCCTGCTGCTGGCGCTCCTTGTTGTTCGTCGTCGAGCCGCATTCGATGTCCACGGTGCCGTTCTGCACCAGCGGAATGCGGTTTTGCGACGTCACCGGAATGTTTCGGACCTGCAGATTGGACATGCCCAGTTTCTTCTTCACGGCATCCACGATCTTCATCTGGAAATCGCGTGAATAGCCCACCACTTGCTGCTTATCGTCGTAGTAGGAAAACGGAATCGACGATTCGCGATGGCCGAGCGCGATAACGCCCGTGTCCTTGATTTTCTTCAGCGTGCCCGAATCTTGTGCAAATGCGCTTCCTGCAGCAAGTGCGGACAACGTGGCAACGAGAAGCGCTGTCTTTTTGATCTTCATTTCGGATGATCTCCATGGCCAAAACCGGCGCCAGTGTATCAAAGTTATATATTTGAAATATATACGTAATGATACCGACAGAAAATCGCGATCGCACGCCGGGCTAGTTGCCGAAGGCGAAAACGGGCGGCATCTGTCGATGCCGCCCGCGGAGGGAAAGCCGGAAGCGCCGTGAGGGGCGCGCCGGCAAGCTAGACCCATTCCGCTTGTGGCGAATAGGGAATCAGGGATAAAGGCCGCGCAGTTCGCGGGCCAGCAAAATTCTCTTGCACGCGACGATGAACGCCGCCGTGCGCATCGATACCTTGTTGTCGCTCGCCACTTGCCACACGGCGCTGAAGGCTTCGCGCATCACGCGCTCGAGGCGCTGGTTGATCTCGTCCTCGGTCCAGAAGAAGCTCGAGAAATCCTGCACCCACTCGAAGTACGAGACGGTCACGCCGCCGGCGTTGGCGACGACGTCGGGGATCACGAGCACTCCCTTATCGTGCAGAATGTCGTCGGCCGCCGTCGTGGTCGGGCCGTTCGCGCCTTCGACGATGATCTTCGTCTTGATCTTCGCGGCGTTCTTTTCGGTGATCTGGTTTTCGAGCGCGGCCGGGATCAGGATGTCGGTTTCGATCATCCAGAACTCGTCGTTCGCGACCGGATCGGCGCCCTTGAAGCCGCCCACTCCGCCCGTGTTCGCCACGTGCTCCAGCAAGGCATGCGTATCGATGCCGCTCGCCTTGTGAAGCGAGCCCGTGTGATCCTGCACGGCGATGACCTTGGCGCCCGCCTCCTCGAACAAGCGCGCCGCGATGCCGCCCACGTTGCCGAAGCCTTGCACGGCGATGCGCGCGCCCGCGATATCGAGGCCCACGCGGCGCGCCGCTTCGGTGCCCACGACGAACACGCCGCGGCCCGTCGCTTCTCGGCGGCCGAGCGAACCGCCCAGCGAGATCGGCTTACCCGTCACGACGCCCGTGGCCGTCTGGCCCTGGTTCATCGAATACGTGTCCATCATCCACGCCATGATCTGCTCGTTCGTGTTGACGTCCGGCGCGGGAATGTCGGTGTTCGGTCCGATGATGATGCCGATTTCGCTCGTGTAGCGGCGCGTGACGCGCTCGAGCTCACCGCGCGACAGGGTGCGCGGGTCGACGCGGATACCGCCCTTGGCGCCGCCGTACGGCACGTTCACGGCCGCGTTCTTCACCGACATCCAGGCCGACAGCGCCATGACTTCGGAGAGCGTCACGTCTTGGTGATAACGCACGCCGCCCTTGCCCGGGCCGCGCGACACGTTGTGCTGAACGCGATAACCCTCGAAGTGCGCGATGGTGCCGTTATCGAGTTCGATGGGCACGTCGACGATGAGGATGCGCTTCGGACGCTTCAGTGTTTCGATCCAACGCGACGACGAGCCGAGGTACGGCGCGACGCGATCGACTTGACGCAGATAGTTTCCCCAGGGGCCGAGATCGTCGGCATGAAGGTACGAGGGGATCGATTGTGCAGACGTGGTGGACTGCAGTTGCGAAGACATGAAGGCTCCAACGGTCACGGAATGTGCGCCATTGTCGAAAAAGCCCAATTTGAAATCCAATGCCGTTTGGTCATCCCGTTATGCATTTCTTGCATAACCTTCCGAAGAACGTAGGACGACCGGCGAGCGAGCGGCTACGCCGGCTTGACGCCGAGTTCGTCGGCGACGACCTGCCATAAGCGGCGCACGAGCTGTTGGCGCGGATCGTCGCCGCCCGCCGCGAGCTTGTCGCGGTACAGACGGATTTCCATCGTCAATGTGAAGCGATCGGCGGGCAGGCCGCGTGAGGCGGAGCGATCGAGCCGGATCAAATCGCCCGCCGCCACCGCGTCCTCCACCGCGCTGTGCGGCAGGAAGGCGACGCCGTGGCCGGCGAGCGCCATCGCCTTGAGCGCCTCGGCCATATCGGTTTCGTAGATGCGGTCGAGATAAAGCCGCTCGGGCGCGTTCGCGACGATGACTTCGGTCATGCGCCCGAGATACGCATTCGGCGTGTACGACAGATACGGCACGGGCGCATCGGCCGTGCCCGGCAGCGTGTAGCGGGCGCGCGCCGCGCGCGAGGGCGCCGAGAACGGGCTGATGGGCTCGAAGCCAAGCGTGAGCATGTCGTAGCGGCCAGGGTCGAGCGCGACGGGATGGCTCGGATGGTGGTAACCCATCACGAGGTCGCAGCCGCCCTCCACCAGCGACAGCACGGCGTCGTGCACATTCAGCGCGCGCAGACGCGTATGCACCGGCCCCATCTTCGCTTCGATGCGCTGCAGCCATAGCGGAAAGTACGTGAGCGACAACGTGTGCGGCACGGCGAATTCGATCGTCGCCGCCGGCGAACGCACGTGGCCACGCAGCAAAATGCGTGACTCGTGCATGTGCGACAGCATCGCGAGCGCTTGTTCGTGGAATACCTCGCCCGCTTGCGTGAGGCGCGTCGGATAGACGGATCGATCGATGAGTTCGGTCGCGAGCCAAGCCTCGAGCGCTTGAATGCGACGCGAGAACGCCGGCTGCGTCACATGCCGCAACTCGGCCGATCGGCTGAAGCTGCGCGTCTCAGCCAGCGAAACGAAATCTTCCAGCCACTTGAGTTCCATGCGAAAGGGCGGCCCTTCAAAGCCGAACGAGCGGGGACGAGCGCATTGTACCGGCGCGCCCGGTGGGGTCGCGAACGCCTGGCCGCCCCACGTATCGAGGCATTCGCGCAGGCGCCCGTGGTTTCGGCCCCGCTTCGATTCGTCATACGGTCTATGCGCGAGCGTCGCGCACCGTGTCGCGCGGCGCAACGACGCACGGGTGCTCCATGGCCGCCCTTCCGAGCGCAATGTTGATGCAGCGCACCATCGACGCGCGCCCAGCACACCGTCAGTGCTGCAACGCGCGACGCAGGTGCGCGGGCGCGCACGGCTCGCGATCGTCGCGGCCCGCCCCGGGACTAGCGCAGGGCCAATGTGCGGCGCCGCAATCGCACGCGCCGCCTAGCGAAGCGGCTGGTCCTGCGGGGCGCTGCATGCCGATGGCATAGGGCTTGCATTGCCGAGCCGTCGCGCGCGCTCCGTTGAGGTGGACGCAGCGGCGCGCACGCCTTTAACGATTCATCCGACATTCGATGCGAGGACGAAACATGAAGAACCTGCAACTTGCGCTACGGAGCGGCAACTGGCGCTCGCTCCTCGCATGCTTTCTCTATTTCGACACAGGCTTCACGGTGTGGGTCCTCTACGGGCCGCTGGCCCCGTTCATCGGCAAAAGCATTGCGATGTCGGCCGCGCAGCAGGGTTTTCTCGTCGCCGTCCCGGTGCTTTCTGCCGCCATTTTGCGCGTCGCGCTCGGCAATCTCTATCAGTCGGCTAACGGGCGGCGCGTCGCGTTGATGGGCGTGCTGATCTCGGCGCTGCCGACGATCGTCCTGCCGCTGTGGCCGACGACGCCTTCGTACACGCTGCTGCTCGTACTCGGCGTGTTTCTCGGCGTAGGCGGCGCGAGTTTCGCCGTTGCCTTGCCGATGGCCGGCAGCAGCTACCCGGCAAAGGTCCAGGGCCTCGTGCTCGGCCTCGCCGCGGCCGGCAACATCGGTGCGGTGCTCGACGGCTTCTTGTTCCCCCACGTGGCCGATGCACTGGGCTGGCAATACGCAACGGCGGCGGCGCTGCCGCTGCTGGCGATCGCCGGTTTCGCCCTGTTCGTCTGGGGCGACGACCGAGGGGAAAAGGCCGGCAGCACGGCACGCGCGATGGCGGGTTTCGCGACGATGCTCGCGGGCCTCGTCGCACTCGTGCTCGCCGTTCACGCGGGCCTGTTCGGCGCGGGCAAGACGGGCGTGCTGCTGCTGCCGGTGCTCGGCGCCGCGGGCGCGATCGCACTGCTGCCGGCGCGCTATCGCACCGTACTCGCCGAACGCGACACGTGGGTCATGATGCTCGTCTACAGCATCACGTTCGGCGGCTTCGTGGGAATGTCCTCGTACGTGACGCTGCTCCTCACGACGCTCTACCAGATGCCGAAGCTCGAAGCCGGCTTGTTCATGTCGCTGCTCGCCTTCCTCGGCGCCATCGTGCGTCCCTTGGGCGGGTATTTGGCCGACCGCATCACCGGCGTGCGCGCTTTGACCGCTTTGCTTGCCGTCATCTCGCTCGCGGATTTCGCGTTCGCCGCGTGGATGCCCCCGCTCGCCGGCGGCATTGCGATCCTCGTCTGCTTGTATCTCGCGTTCGGTCTCGGCAACGGCGCCACGTTCCAGCTCGTCCCCCATCGCTGGAAAGGCAAGACGGGCCTGCTTTCCGGCGTCATCGGCGCGGCCGGCGGCATCGGCGGCTTCTATCTGCCTGTCGTGATGGGCATCGCCAAGGAAAGCACGGGAAGCTACCAAATGGGCTTCGCCACGTTCGGCGCGCTGGCGGCATGCGCCTGCGTGGCAATCCTCGCGTTGCGCGCGCAGTGGCTCGTTTGGGCCGCCCCGGCCGGCGAGCATCCGGCCGCCGCTCAAGTCCCGCACGTCGGACAAGCGGCGGCGGCCAGCGAATGACCGGGTCGATCGGGCAAGCCGGCGCCCGACCTGCTCGATGCCCCTGAAGCGGGTGGCGGTCGGGCGGTGGTAAAATCGCGGGTTCTCCCCTGCTCCGAACCCGCGCCTCGAGCGCGGCCTCTCATGTCCGATACCCGCGCCGATACGCTGTTTTCCCTTACCGCCCTCTCGCCGCTCGACGGCCGCTACGCCTCCAAGACGGAAGCGCTGCGCGAGTGGCTCTCCGAAGCCGCATTCATGCGTCACCGCGTGACCGTCGAAGTCCATTGGCTCATCGCGCTGTCGCAAGCCGGCTTCGCCGAAATGCCGCGTTTTTCCGAAGCGGCGGAAACCTTCCTGCTCGATCTCGTCGCCCGGTTTTCGCCGCATGACGCCGCCCGCATCAAGGACATCGAGCGCGTCACCAACCACGACGTGAAGGCCGTTGAATACTGGCTCAAGGAATCGGTGAAGGGTCAGCCGGAGTTGGAGCGCGCGAGCGAATTCATCCACTTCGCTTGCACGTCCGAGGACATCAACAACACGTCCCACGGCCTGATGCTCTCCGGTGCGCGCGAACACGTGATCCTGCCCGCGCTGCGCTCGGTGCACACCCGCCTCGTCGCCCTCGCCCACGCGCTGGCCGAGCAGCCCATGCTCTCGCGCACGCACGGCCAGCCCGCCAGCCCGACCACGCTCGGCAAGGAAATCGCGAACGTCGCCGCACGGCTCGCGCGCGCGATCGATCGCATCGCCCGCGTCGAAATCCTCGGCAAGATGAACGGCGCGGTGGGGAACTACAACGCGCATTTGGCCGCCTATCCGGAATTCGACTGGGAAGCGTTCTCGCGCAATGTGATCGAGACGCGGCTCAAGCTCACGTTCAATCCGTACACGATTCAGATCGAACCGCACGATTACATGGCCGAGCTGTTCGACGCCGTCGCGCGCGCCAACACGATCCTGCTCGATCTCGATCGCGACGTCTGGGGCTACATCTCGGTCGGCTACTTCAAGCAAAAGACGAAGGCCGGCGAAATCGGCTCGTCGACGATGCCGCACAAGGTCAATCCGATCGATTTCGAAAACTCGGAAGGCAACCTCGGCCTCGCCAATGCAACGCTGCGCCATCTCGCCGACAAGCTGCCCGTCTCGCGCTGGCAGCGAGATCTGACCGATTCGACCGTCCTGCGCAATATGGGCGTCGCACTCGGCTACTCGCTGCTCGCCTACGACTCGCTCATTCGCGGCCTGGATAAGCTTGAAGTGAATCCGGCTCGCTTGAACGAAGATCTCGATCAATGCTGGGAAGTGCTGGCCGAGCCGGTGCAAACGGTCATGCGCCGCTACGGCATCGAAAACCCGTACGAGCAGCTTAAGGAGCTGACGCGCGGCAAGGGCATCACGCGCGATGCGCTGCAGCAGTTCATTGCCACGCTCGCGATCCCCGACGAGGCGAAAGCGCTGCTCGCGGCCATGACACCCGCGTCGTATACGGGCAAGGCGGCCGAGCTCGCAAAGCGGATTGCCTGACGGCCGCTTGAAACGTCCGCTTTAGACGCCAAAAAGGGCGCGCAATGTGAACCGCGCGCCCTTTTTTCGTCCGGCGTCGAGGCGAAAGGGCCGTGCTGACGGACCCGCTCGCCCTCGATTCGCCGAATTACGTTTGCGAGCCCAAGCTCGACATGACGCTATCGACGATTCTGTCCGGCGAAAGCTCGATGCTGACCGTCACCGCTTCGTCGTCGCCAGGCTCCTCGAGCGTATCGAGCTGGCTTTGCAGCAGCGCTGGATTGAAGAAATGCCGGCCGCGCGTGGCGAGACGCTCGTGCAGCAATTCGAACGAGCCTTTCAGATAGACGAAGCGCACGAGGCCGTCGCCTTGCGCGCCGCCGCGCAACACGTCGCGATAGACGCGTTTGAGGGCCGAGCAGCCGACGACGAGCGACTCGCCCGCGCGCGCCTTTTCTTCAATGGCCGCGCGGATGGCCGCGAGCCACGGCCACCGGTCATCATCGGTCAGCGCGATGCCTTGCGCCATCTTCTCCTTGTTCGCGGCGCTATGGAACACGTCGCCGTCGACAAAGCTGCACCCGATGCGCTCGGCCAGCATCTCGCCGATACGCGTCTTGCCGGCGCCCGACACGCCCATCACGATCAAAATCATTGCCGTTCCACCGTTTCTAGATCGTCTACACGACCGTCGCAAGGGCGAACGTCAAGCCGAGGCCGAGCAGCGAGATGATCGTCTCGCACAGCGACCAGGTCTTGAACGTCTGCCCCACGGTCATGCCGAAATACTCTTTGATCAACCAGAAGCCGCCATCGTTCACGTGCGAGAAGATCAGCGATCCGGAGCCCGTCGCGAGCACGAGCAGTTCCGGCTGCACGTGGATAGCGCCAGCCTTGGCGATCGGCGCGACGATCCCGCACGCCGTCGTCATCGCCACGGTGGCCGAACCCGTCGCCAGGCGAATCAATGCGGCGACGAACCACCCGAACAGCAGCGGCGACAACTGCGCGTGCGTGGCGACGGCGACGATCTGCTGCGAGATGCCGCTATCGCGCAGCACGCCGCCGAAGCCGCCGCCCGCGCCGACGATCAGCGTAATGCCGGCAATGGGCGCCAGGCAATCGCCGCAAAATTTTTGAATCTGCTCGCGCGTGAACCCGCGTTGTGCGCCGAAGGTCCAGAAGCTGACGATCACGGCGATCAGCAGCGCGACATCCGAGTTGCCGACGAAGCGCAGCAAATCGTTCGCGGTCGATTTCGGTGCGAAGACAAGGTCGGCCCAGCTGCCGACAAGCATGAGCAAGACCGGCAGCAAGATCGTGAACAGCGTAATGCCGAAACCCGGGAGGTCGCGCTGCTGCGCCTCGGCCTCCTCGGCCGATTCGACGAATTGGGCCGCGAGCGGATTATGCGCGGGCAGCTTGACGTGCCGATGGACGAGAAGCGCGAACAATGGGCCGGCGACGATAGCGGTCGGAATGCCAACGATCAGACCATATGCGATCGTCTTGCCGATGTCGGCGCCATAAGCCTGGACGGCGAGCAGCGCCGCGGGGTGCGGCGGAATCAGGCCGTGCACGACGGACAGCCCCGCCACCATGGGCAGACCGATCAGAAGCAGCGATTTGCCCGTTCGCTTGGCGACGTTGAACGCAATCGGAATCAAGAGCACGAAGCCCACTTCGAAGAACACCGGCAAGCCGACGATGATCGCAACGAACATCATCGCCCAGTGAATATGCTTTTCGCCGAACCAGCGAATCAGCGTAGTGGCAACGCGCTCGGCGCCGCCCGATTCGGCCATCATCTTGCCGAGCATCGTGCCCAGGCCCACTACGATGGCAATGTGCCCGAGCGTGCCGCCGTTGCCGGTCTCGAACGACTTGACGATCTGGCCGACCGGCATGCCCGAGGCCAGCCCGAGCAGCAGCGAGACGATGATGAGAACCAGAAACGGATAGACCTTATACCGCGCGATGAGGAGGATGAGCGCCGCGATTGCAATGAGCGCGTATAGCAGCAAGAGTCCGCCGTGGACCGATCCCATGAAGAGTCTCCTTTACTTGTTCGAAACGAGGCAGGTGGACGAACGCGGGGGCGTCGCATGCACGGTCCGCCCCAACGCGGACGATGCATTGTAGTCGGCGCGGCATTTTGGCGATAGAACCGGTTCCATCAACCAAAACCCGTAGACATCGCACGCGTCGAGCGTGAGAAGCAACGTGTTCGGAAGCTGCGGGACGCGGACCGGCCGCATAGGAAGGCGTCGCCCGGCGCCCGGGTCTGCCCGGGCGCCGCGGCAAGGCGGGTCAGTGCTGATGCGCGGCGAGTTCGGAGGCAGCGCGGGCGAGGCGCGTGACCTCGTCCCAGTTTTGCGCGGCAAGCGCCGCTTTCGGCGTAAGCCAGGAGCCGCCGACGCAAACGACGTTCGGCAGCGCGAGGAAACTCGGCGCCGTCTCGGTCGTGATGCCGCCCGTCGGGCAGAACTTGAGCGCGGGGAACGGCCCGTACAACGCCTGCAGCATCGGGATGCCGCCGGCTTGCTGCGCCGGGAAGAACTTAACCGTCTCATAGCCGAGTTCGAGCGCGAGCAGGATGTCGCTCGGCGTCATCACGCCGGGCAGCAACGGCAAGCCGGCATCCTGCGCGGCCTGATGAATGTCCCGGGTCAGACCCGGCGACACGCCGAACTGCGCGCCGGCCTTTTTCGCCTGCGCGCAGTGCTCGGGCTTCGTGATCGTGCCGACACCGACCACGATATCGGACGAAAGATGAGCCGCGCGTTCGATCGCGCCGATGCCGGCCGGCGTGCGCAGCGTGATTTCGAGGACCTTGACGCCGCCCGCATGAAGCGCGCGCGAGACGTGCTCGCCCTGCTCGACCGTATCGAAGGCCAGCACCGGAATGACGGGACCGAGGCGGACGATGTCTTCAACCTTTTTCATGCTGGGCTCCTTATTGCTCGTTTGCGTGGACCGGATGCGGGACTTGGGCCGGCTCGCCGACGAGCGGCCCGAACACCGAGGCGCCCATTTCGGCGGGCGCCGCGGCTGCCCGAAAGACGCCGAACAACTCGCGGCCGAAGCCGACTTCGTTTTCGGCTTGATGCTTGGGTGCTTCGACGGCGCGCGCACTCCATTCCCCCGTGTCGATTTCGACGTCTAAAACGCCGCGTTCGGCGTCGATGAGGATCGTATCGCCGTCGCGCACTTTGCCGAGCGGGCCGGCAAGCAGCGCCTCGGGCGAGACGTGGATCACGGCGGGCACCTTGCCCGATGCGCCCGACATGCGTCCGTCGGTGACGAGCGCCACATGGAAGCCCTGGTCTTGCAGCACACCCAGCAGCGGCGTCAGGCGATGCAGTTCGGGCATCCCGTTCGCGCGTGCGCCTTGAAACCGCACGACGGCGACGAAATCGCGATTGAGCTCGCCCTTATCGAACGCCGCTTGCACGGCCTCTTGCGAATCGAAGACGATCGCCGGCGCGCGCACCAGACGGTGTTCGGGCGCGACGGCCGAGATCTTGATGACGCCGCGGCCCAGTTTGCCTTGCATGAGGCGCAGGCCGCCGTCGGGTTGGAACGGTTCGCCGATCGGCCGCAGCACCTTGGCATCTCCGCTTAGCTCCGGTCCCGGCACCCAGGCGAGCTGGCCGTCGACGAGCTTGGGTTCTTCCGTATAGCGGCGCAGCCCCTTGCCCATCACGGTATTGACGTCCTCATGCAGCAGCCCGCCGTCGAGCAGATTGCGGATCAGGAAGGCCATGCCGCCAGCCGCGTGATAGTGATTCACGTCGGCCTTGCCGTTGGGGTAGATCTTCGCGAGCAAGGGCACGGCTTGCGAGAGCGCGTCGAAATCGTCCCAATCGATGAGGATGCCCGCCGCACGCGCGATCGCCACCAGGTGCAGCGTGTGATTCGTCGACCCGCCCGTTGCGAGCAGCGCGGCGATACCGTTCACGACCGCTTTTTCGTCGACGACATGGCCGATCGGCATGTACTGGCCGCGCTCGACCGTCAAATCGAGCACGCGGCGCGCGGCAGCGGCCGTCAGCGCATCGCGCAGCGGCGTATGCGGATGGACGAAGGCCGATCCGGGTAGATGCAGTCCCATGACTTCCATCAGCATTTGATTGCTGTTCGCGGTGCCGTAGAACGTGCACGTGCCGTGCCCGTGGTAGGCGGCCGATTCGGCTTCCAACAGCGCGTCGCGTCCCACCTGCCCGGTCGCGAACTGTTGGCGGATCTTCGCTTTTTCGTCGTTCGACAGGCCGCTCGTCATCGGGCCGGCCGGCACGAACAGGGTCGGCAAGTGCCCGAACTGCAGGGCGCCGATCAGCAAGCCGGGCACGATCTTGTCGCAGACGCCGAGGCACAGCGCCGCATCGAACATGTTGTGCGTGAGCGCAACCGCCGTGCTCATGGCGATGACTTCGCGCGAAAACAGCGAAAGCTCCATGCCGGCATTGCCCTGCGTGATGCCGTCGCACATCGCGGGCACACCGCCCGCGAATTGCGCGACGCCGCCTGCCTCTCGCGCCGCGCGCTTGATGATGTCGGGGAAGTCCTTGTACGGCGCGTGTGCCGACAACATTTCGTTGTAGGACGAGACGATGCCGATATTCGGCTCGCGCATCGCCTTGATCGCCAGCTTCTCGTTTCCTTCCAAGCCCGCGAAGCCGTGTGCGAGGTTGGCGCACGAGAGCGCGCCGCGGGCCGGGAACCGCCCTTGCGCTGCATCGATGCGCGCGAGGTAAGCGGAACGCGTGGCGCGGCTGCGCTCCACGATGCGGCGGGTAACTTCGGTCAGCGTGGGATGCGGCGAAACCATGGGAAAACGCTCCTTCCTGAAAGTCGGCGCACAGGCGCCGAGCGGGTGGCGCGGTACGGCCAGGCGGCCGCGTAGCTCGATTTTGGCGGTGCAAGTTTAGTAGAAAAACTACATGACAGCAATGCAAATCGACCGACATCACCTTTCTACACTTAAGCCTTCGCCGAAAACCGGTTATCGTATCGGTAGAAAAATCGTGTAGCTTTTCTACATTTCGCCGGTCATACTGTCGCCATCGATACAAAAACGATACACCCCATTCGGGGGTCTTTCAGATGCTTTCTAGAATCGAAGCGATGCGCGTGCAATTGCGTCCGTCGGAACGCAAGCTCGCCGATTACGTGCTCGAGGCGCCGCGCGAGGTGCTCGATCTGGCGATGACGGAGCTCGCGCAACGCGTCGGCGTGAGTCAGCCGACTATCGCGCGGTTTTGCCAGGCGCTGGGCTGCGGGGGTTTTCGCGAATTCAAGATCCGGCTGGCGCAGAGCATCGCGCCGGGGTTGCCGTCCGTCTACCGCGACGTGCTGCCGGACGAGCCGGCTTCCGGCGTGGTCGCGAAAGTATTCGATCGGACGATCGGCGCGCTGATCGAAGTCAGGAACAGCTTGTCGGCGCACAGCGTCGCCAAGGCGATCGAGCTGCTGGCGCGGGCGTCCCGCATCGAGTTTTACGGCGCGGGCGGTTCGGGCATCGCCGCGCAAGACATCCAGCACAAGTTTTTCCGGCTCGGCATCCCGAGCGTCGCTTATGCCGATCCACACATCTACACGATGTCGGCGGCGCTGCTGGGCGAAGGCGACGTGGTCGTGACGATTTCGAATACGGGCCGCACGCGCGACATCGTCGAGGCCGCTCGCTCGGCGCTGGCTTGCGGGGCAAGCGTCATTGCGATCACGAACAGCACCTCGCCGCTCGCGCAGATGGCGACGGTCAGCTTGTTCGCAAACGTAGCCGAAGAAACCGATGTGTTTTCGCCGATGACCTCTCGGGTATCGCATTTGGCGATCGGCGACATCCTGGCCGTAGGCGTGGCGCTCAAACGCGGGCCGGAACTCGTGGACAAGCTCGGGCGCGCGAAGAAAGCCATCACGCGGCGCCGGATCGAGACCAGCCACCCGCGCGAGGAAACGCCGGACTGAGCGCTGCGCAGCCGCGTGAAGCCGTGCGACGCGATTAGAAGGGCTTGACGACGACGAGCGCGACGGCGGCGATGAGGCCGAATACCGGCAGCTCGTTGAAGACCCGGAACCAGCGGTCCGATCGTCGGTTTTCGCCGCGCTCGAACGCCGTCAGCAGGCGGCGGCAATAGGCGTGATAGGCGATCAGCAGCACGACGACGCCAAGCTTCGCATGCAGCCACCCCTGCCCTTGCCCAATGCCATACCCGAGCCAAAGCCAAAGCCCGAAAGCTAGCGCGAGCACGGCGATCGGCGTCATGAAGCGGTAGAGCTTGCGCGCCATCGTCAGCAGCCGGGTGAGCGCAGCCTGATCCGACTCCATGGCGAGGTTGACGAAAATTCGCGGAAGATAGAAGAGGCCGGCAAACCAAGAGGCCACGAAAACGATGTGAAAGGTTTTTACCCAGAGCATCGGTATCGTACGTGTCGTCGTGCGTTGTAGGTGCTGGCGCATCGACACTGCGTCGAGCACGCTCGCGATAGAGTCGCGCTCGCCCGGCGTCGATCGCCGCGCAAGGTGCTACTGCCGAACTTCACCGTGCCCGAGCACGATGTACTTGAGCGATGTCAGCCCCTCGAGCCCGACCGGTCCCCGGGCGTGAAGCTTGTCGTTCGAGATGCCGATTTCCGCGCCGAGGCCGAATTCGAAACCGTCGGCAAAGCGCGTCGACGCATTGACCATGACGCTCGCGGAATCCACTTCGCGCAAGAAGCGCATCGCACGGTCGTGATCTTCGGTGACGATCGCATCGGTGTGCGCCGAGCCATACGTGTTGATGTGCTCGATCGCGGCGTCGATGCCATCGACGATCTTGATCGCGAGCACGGGCGCAAGATACTCGGTGCGCCAGTCTTCCTCGGTCGCGTCCACGAGCGCGAGCGGCGGCGCATCGCTTTCCCACGGCGCGGCTTCGAGCACCGCGCGTGCGGCCGCATCGACGCGCAGTTCGACGCCCTTGTCGCGGAAAACGCGCGCGAGCGGAGGTAGCGCGGCGCGGGCGACGCCGCGCGCGACGAGCATCGTCTCCATCGTGTTGCACGTGCCGTAGCGATGCGTCTTCGCGTTTTCGCACACGGCGAGCGCCTTGCATAGATCGGCGCGATCGTCCACGTAGACGTGGCAGATGCCGTCGAGGTGCTTGATCATCGGCACGCGCGCCTCTTCGATGAGCCGAGCGATGAGGCCCTTGCCGCCGCGCGGCACGATCACGTCGACGTATTCGGTCATCGTGATGAGCTTGCCGACCGCCGCCCGATCGGCCGTTTCCACGACCTGCACGGCATCGCTCGGCAAACCGGCAGCGGCCAACCCTTCGGCAATCAGTTTGGCCAACGCGGTATTCGAGGCCAGCGCTTCCGAGCCGCCGCGCAAAATGGCGGCATTGCCGGACTTCAAGCACAACGCCGCGGCGTCGATCGTCACGTTCGGGCGCGATTCATAGATGATGCCGATCACGCCGAGCGGCACGCGCATCTGGCCGACCTGAATGCCCGTCGGGCGGTACTTGAGGTTGCTGATCTCACCGATCGGATCCGACAACGAGGCAACTTGGCGCAGGCCTTCGATCATGGTCCTCAAAGCCTTATCCGACAATGTCAGACGATCGACGAACGCTGCGTCCATGCCCTTCTCGCGCGCCTTGGCCACGTCCCGCGCATTTGCGTCCTTGAGCGCCGCCTGGTCGCGCTCGATCGCGCATGCAATGGCTTCAAGCGCGTCGTTCTTGGCTTTCGTCGCGGCGCGCGCCATCGCGCGCGAAGCGGCGCGCGCGCGGCGGCCGATGCCGGTCATGTACTCGTCGATTTCCATCGTGATTCTCTTTCGGGGCGCACGCGGCGCGGTCTACGCGGTCTGTCTTGGCTGTGGCGGGAGGGCCAATATTTAGATTCTAGCTGCTGGGGCCGGTTCGCGCGAATCGCGGATCCTTGACCGACGACTCGCTCCTAGGCGCCGATCGCGCGGAGCGACCCGCGCTTGCCCGGGGCCGCGACGAGCGCGGCCAGTTCGAACAGGCCTTCCCACGGGTCCGGCGGCAAGGCCGTCCGCCGGCGGCTTCCCGGCGCGGCGAGCGTCAACCCCTTAACCTGCCGATCGAGCGCAGCCGCAAGCGCAAGCCCTTCCTCGAGCAATGGCTCGGTCACCCGTGACAGCGCCGGCCCGACGAGCCGTTCGCGCGGCCCCCAAACGCGGTTCTCGCGCAGGAGCATCGCCAGCGGCTTGCCCGCCGCCGCGCCGCGTTTGATCTTGAGCAGCGTGCGCAACTCCTCGGTCAGCGCCCACAGCACGAGCACGGCAGCCTCGCCTTCGCCCTTCAGACCGTCGAGCATGCGGGAAAGGCGGCCGATATCGCCGGCCAGCATCGCCTCGTTGAGCTTGAAGACGTCGTACCGGGCGACATTGAGCACCGCGTCGTGCACTTGCTCGAATGTCAGCGCGCCTTGCGGGTACAGCAATCCCAGCTTTTGGATCTCTTGATGCGCCGCCAGCAAGTTGCCTTCGACGCGCTCGGCGATGAACTGCAGGGCCCGGCGGCCCTCATCGCCCGGCGCGACGCGCTGCCCTTGCTGCGCGAGCCGCTGTGCGACCCAGTTCGGCAATTGGGCGCGCTCGACGGGATCGATGCGCAGCGACACCCCGCTCTCCGCAAGCGCGGTGAACCAGGCCGACTTTTGCGTCGCGGCGTCGAGCCGCGGCAGCGTGACGAGCACCAGAACGTCGGGATTGCCGGCCGCGGCCAAGGCCTTGAGCGCGTCGGCGCCTTCCTTGCCCGGTTTGCCCGAAGGAATCCGCAATTCGATCAGTTGCCGATCGCCGAACAGCGACATCGATTGCGTCGCACCAAGCAGCGAGCTCCAATCGAAGCTGCGCTCGACGGTGAAAACGTTGCGCTCGGTAAAGCCCGCCGCCCGCGCCGACGCGCGAATGCGGTCGCACGCCTCCTGCGCGAGCAAATGCTCGTCGCCGTAGACGACGTACAGGCCGGCTAGGCCCTTCGCCAAGTGCGCATCGAGTGCGTCGAGTCGGAGTTGCATGACGAAATCGTACCGAGGGGCGCCGGCCGATCAGAGCGGCGGCGGCGGCAGCGGCGCGCGCGGCGCTACGCCCGGCGTCTGCTCGCCCGGCACCGGGTGCAGCGAATGGACGGTCGCGAGCCGGCGCGTCAACTGATCGACGGCATCGTTTTGCATATCGGCGTAAAGCAGTTCGGCTTCCTGTCCCTTTGCCTGCGAGTACTGAGTCGCGAATGACATCGCGCGGTTGAGCGCGATCGCACTCGGCGAAATCAGCAAGGCGCCGTCCGCGCCCGTCAGCGAGTAGCTGAGCGTGTAGTTGAGCTGATACTCCTCCGCCGCGCCGAGCTGGTTCAGCGTCAGCACGCCCGATCCGCGGCCCTCGCCGACGGTCAGCACCGCATCCGCATTGGCTGTCGACTCGACGACGACCGTGTCGCTGCCCCCTTGAATCATGCGGGTCAGCCGCGCGGACACCGCAGGCGGCGCGCCCACGATGGCGAGCCGCTTGAACGCGTAGTTTTGCTGCCCGC
>DATJJH010000015.1:0-2143 GCA_035492395.1 Trinickia sp.
CGCGGCCCTCGATGACGTGTGCGCGGCGGCGGAGCGCGACATGCAAGGCGGCTTGCACGCCGTCTTGCTGGGCGATTACGAGTTCGGCCGCGATCTCGAATTCGGCAAGCGGGCCGTTTCCTCGCGTACGCTGACTTCCCCTTCGAAAGTGTCGGCATTTGCGCAGCGCGGCGACGCTTCTCTGCGCTTTTTGTTGTTCGAGCACTGCGAAAAACGCTCGCGTGAAGAGATCGACGCGTGGCTGGCCGAACGCGACGGTGCGGTGTCCGACGCGCGGGCGCCGCTTTCGCCGTCCGTCGCGGGGGCGGCCGATGTGGTCGAGAGCGTGACGCCCGAAGCGTTCGCCGCGGCGATCGCGGCCGTGCACGACGCGCTACGCGCCGGCGAGTCCTACCAGATCAACTACACGTATCGTCTAGCGTTCGACTCGTTTGGCTCGCCCGTCGGTTTTTACCGGCGCCTGCGCGAACGCCAGCCGGTGCGTTACGGGGCGCTCATCGCGCTGCCAGGCGACGAGTGGGTGCTGTCTTGCTCGCCCGAGCTGTTCGTCGAAAAAAGCGGCGAGCGCCTGCGCACGAGACCGATGAAAGGGACGACCGCGCGCGGCGCGTCGCCCGAGGACGATGCGCGCGCCGAGGCGTTTCTGCGCAGCGACCCGAAGAACCGCGCCGAGAATCTGATGATCGTCGACCTGCTGCGCAACGATCTTTCTCGTGTTGCGAAGACAGGATCCGTTCAGGTACCCGCGCTCTTCTCGGTCGAGCCGTACCCATCCATTTGGGCGATGACATCGACGATCGAGGCCGATTTGCGGGCGAATACGTCGTTTGCCGATGTCCTACGCGCGTTGTTTCCGTGCGGTTCGATCACCGGCGCGCCCAAGCATCGCACGATGCAGCTTATCGACGAGATCGAAACGACGCCGCGAGGGCTCTACACCGGGGCCATCGGCTGGGTCGATGCGCCGGCGGCCTCATCCGTCGACGGCAAGATCGATCCGACAGGATGCGGCGACTTTTGTCTTTCCGTCGCAATCCGCACGCTGACGCTCGGTCCGGCCGAGGGCGCGGGCGGCACGCGCAAGGGGACGATGGGCGTCGGGGGCGGTATCGTGCTCGACAGCGTGGCCGAGGACGAGTACGCGGAATGTCGGCTCAAGGCGAAGTTCCTGACGGGCGCCGACCCGGGGTTGCAATTGTTCGAGACGATGTGTGCGACGCGGGAAGGCGGCGTGCGTTATCTCGATCGCCATCTCGCCCGGCTCGGCGCGAGCGCGGCACGGCTCGATTTCGCGTTCGATGAAACCGGGCTGCGCGAACGACTCGCGGCGCACTGCGCACAGTTGCCGGCCGGTGTTTCCCACCGCGTGCGCCTCGCGCTGAGCAAGGGCGGCAAGGCCGATATCAGCGGCGGCCCGCTCGGGGAAGTTTCACGCCTCACCGATACGCCGTCAGCCCAGCCGGGCGCGCCCGCTCCCGTCGGCGTGCTGCTCGCCGCCGAGTATGGCTTCGCGCCGACGCATTCAGACGATTTCTTTCTCCGTCACAAAAGCACGTCGCGCGCCGAGTACGATCGGGCATGGCGCATGGCCGAAAGCCGGGGCGGCTTCGACATGCTGTTTTTCAATGAGCGGGGCGAATTGACCGAGGGCGGACGTTCCAACGTGTTCGTCAAACTCGACGGACGCTGGTTGACGCCGCCGCTCTCGGCCGGGCTGCTGCCGGGCGTCATGCGGCAAGCGCTGCTCGCCGACCCGTCGATGCGGGCGAGCGAGCAGACATTGACGCACGCCGACTTGTTGCGCGCCGAGGCAATCCTCGTTTGCAACGCATTGCGCGGCGCTTTGCCGGCCCGTCTCTTACCGAGCACGTCGTAACGAGCGCATCGGTAGGGCGGAGGCGCCGAACGGGCGCGTCAAAAAACGTGTTCTGGGCCCGGAAACGTGCCGTCCTTCACTGCTTTCACGTAAGCCTCGACGGCCGCACCGATGCTTGGCGCGCCGGCCATGAAGTCCTTCACGAAACGCGCCGGCTTGCCGGGGAAAATTCCGAGCATGTCGTGCAGTACGAGCACCTGGCCCGAGCAGTCGACACCGGCGCCGATGCCGATCGTCGGAATGGACAAGGCGTTCGTCACATTAGCC
>DATJJH010000016.1:0-29029 GCA_035492395.1 Trinickia sp.
CCGCTTCGACGATCGAAGCCACCGTCTCCTCCGAACGGGATTGGCGTGGCGCTTTTCTGGGGCGAAGCTGTGTTTGCGGTGAACGTTCGTCTGTCATGCTTGTGTTCCGCGGCCGAATCGAAGTGTCGTCGGGGGATGAAAGCGGGGAACGGAGCGCGTTACTGCTTCGCGGGCTTCGGTTTCGCGGGTTTCGCTTTCGCTTTCGTCTTTGCGCTGGCCGCATTGAGTTTGACTGCTTCCCGGATCAGCGCCTTGAACGCGCTCGCGTCGATGGCCTCGCCTTCGCGGATGTCGATCGCCCGCCGGGCATTGCCGTCGAGGCTCGAATTGAACAGTTTGGCCGGATCCTTCAACGAGGCGCCCTTCAGGAAGGTGAGTTTCACCACGGCCTTATACGATTCTCCGGTGCAGACGATCCCGTTGTGCGACCAGACGGGCGTCCCCATCCACTTCCATTCCTCCACGACGTCCGGTTCCGCCTCCTTGATGAGCTGACGCACTTTGCTCAGCGTTTCGCCGCGCCAATCCGCTAAGTTGGCGATGCGCTCGTCGATCAGTTCGGAGGCGGGGCGCTGCTCGGGCAAGGTCGATTTGTCGTTCATGTTCTTGTGTGAACCCTACGAGTTTTAATGAAGGGGAGCGTCGATGCTAGGGCGTATCTATACGTAAGAAGGTCTGGCCTAGTCAAGTCGAGGCTGGGGCGGATCATCCGCCCCGTGCTCTACCGCGCGTGCGGCTGACCGAGGGCTGCCGCGCCGTCTCTATCAGCCGCCGCACGAAGTCGAGCACCTCCGGCCGCGTTTCGCGCTTGGCCGTCAGTACGTGGTAGGCCACCGGCGACTCCACTTCGAATCGGCCCACCCGCACCAAGTCGCCGCGTGCTAGCCACGCATCGGAAAACGGCTCGCGCGCGAGTGCGATACCGAGCCCCGCCTGCGCGGCCGCCAGCACCGACCCGTAATCCTCGAATCGCTTGTCCTTAGGGCGAGGCTTCAACGTCACACCTTGCGGCGCGAACCATGCGCGCCACCCCGCCAAATCGGAATCGTGCAGCAGTGGCCAATCGAGCAGCTCGACGCATTCGCGCGTCTTCAGCTTGGCGGCGACAGCCGGAGCGGCCACGGGATACAGCGTTTCCGGCACCAGCGGCTGCGAATCCAAGCGCGGCCAATAGCCCGCGCCGCATCGCACGGCCACATCGACCTCGCCGGCTGCGACATCGGCATTGCGATGCGAGATGTCGAGCTGCACAGCGAGGGCAGGGGGGCCTGTCTCGATCGCATTCAGGCGAGCAAACAGCCAAAGCTGAGCGAATGTCGGCGTCACGCTGACTTTGACGATGCGCGGCGCACGCGCGGGACGCCATTGATCGGCGGCGCCGTCGATGATCGAAAACGCTTGTTCGATGCGACCGACGAGTCGTTGCCCATCCGGCGTCAAGCGCACCCCGCGCCCATGACGCTCGAACAGAGGGTATCCGAGCCAGTTCTCGACGGCGGCGATCCGGCGGCTGATGGCGCCGTGCGTGACACCGCACGCCTGCGCGGCGGCGCTGAACGAGCCTTCGCGCGCCACGATGCATACCGCCTCGAGGCTCGCCAGCGGCGGGCGGAGCGCTTCCGTGCTGTGATCCATGCTCACATCTCGATGTCCATTTGTGCTGTAGCTTAACAGCACGAAAAAGTCGATGATGAATCCTATGAACAGTTCCTCTTCCACTACCACGCGCTTGTTTCCGGTCTCTGCCTCCGCGCTGGCGGCAGCGGCGGTGGCCGTGACGATCGCCTCTTGGGCCAGCGCATTCCCGCTCATCCGTATCGCGCTGCAGGGTCTCTCGCCGTTGCATCTGGCCGCGGCGCGGTTCGCGACGGCCGCGCTGCTTGCCGGCGCATGGCTCGTCTATCGCCGGCCGAGGCGGCCAACGGGTCGCGATGCGCTGCGTTTCGCGTTGTGCGGATTCTTTGGAATCGGCATCTACAACGCACTGCTGAACACGGGGGAGATGACCGTGGCCGCCGGCGCGGCCAGCTTCATCGCCAACACGCTGCCGATCTTCACGGCGCTGCTGGCCACCGTGTTCTTGGGCGAACGGTTCAATCGATGGGGGTGGCTCGGGTCCATCTTCAGCTTCGCGGGGATCGGTGTCATTGCCAGCGGTCAGCCCGGCGGGATCGTACCGGGCGCGGGCGCGAGCTTGATTCTATGCGCCGCGATATGCGCGGCCGTTTTCTTCGTCATGCAGCGCCGCTTGATTCCGGTTTATGGCCCCCTAGCTTGTACGGCCTATACCTTGTTGGCCGGCGCGCTCTGGCTGGCGCCCTGGTTGCCCGGCGCGCTCATCGAACTCACGCATGCGCCGGCCCGGACGGTTCACGCCGTGGTCTTGCTGGGCGTGTTTCCCGCCGCGCTCGGCTATGCCACCTGGGCCTATGCGCTCGGGCACTTTGGGGCGGCGCGCGCGGCGAACTTCCTTTATTTGTCTCCGGCTGTCGCCACGGCGCTGTCCATGGTTATGACAGGCGAGCAACTGAATATGTCGACGGTAGCGGGCGGCGCGATGGCGATCGCCGGCGTGGCGTTCGTTGCCTGGCGCGGTCGAACCTGATCGAGCGCGGATATGCGTTAATTCCGTAAGCATGTATTGAATATTCGAACACTACGAACTAACCCTCCCTGCAGAATTGCCGCCGCGCGCCGTTAATCAACGAGGAACTATTCGTTGATGACGTGCCGGTCGCATCGCTCGCTTAGCGGGCGGCCGAATTTGCTTGTGGGGGATGTGTGGATCGATTGACGCTCGGAAAAAAATTAGGATTGGCCTTGCTGGTCATGTGGCTGGGCTTATTGTCCTTCGGCGGATTCGCTGCTTGGCAGACGCGCGAGACGATGCTGACGGCGCGCCAGGCGGCCGTGCGAAACATTGTGGAAGCCGGAGTCGGCGTCATCGCGCAGTTTCAGCAAATGGCCGAACGCCACGAGATTTCGGAGGACGAGGCCAAACATCGCGCGATGGCCCGCGTCGCGGCGATGCGCTACCCGGGCAATGGGTATCTGTTCATTACGGATGCCAAACCCGTCGTGATCATGCACCCTGTGTTGCCCGACTTGGTGAACAAAGACCAAAGCGAATACAAGGACGTCAACGGCAAGCTGCTGTTCGTCGAGATGGTGAAGGTCGCCAAGGCCGAAGGCGCCGGCTTCGTCGATTACATGGCCCGGCTGCCTGGCAAGTCGACCGAGGTTCCGAAGATTTCCTACGTGAGACGCTTCGAGCCGTGGGACTGGTACATCGCATCGGGCGTGTACATCAACGATATCAATGCAGCCTTTCGCGCACGACTCGTCGGTTATCTGCTGACGATTCTGGCCATCGGCAGCATCAGCTCGTTCGTGCTGTTCATGATCATCCGCAACGTCCAGCGCAGCCTGGGCGGCGAGCCCGCCTATGCCGCGGCCGTGGCCGAATCCATCGCCGAGGGCGATCTGACGCGCGACGTCGACGTGCGGGAGGGCGATCACAGCAGCATGGTGTTCGCGATGCGGCGAATGCAGCATCGCCTGGCCGAAACGATGCATCGTATCCATGGCGGCACCGAAACCATCAAGGATGCCGCGCAGCAAATCGCGGCCGGCAACCTCGATTTGTCCTCGCGCACTGAACAGCAGGCGTCCTCGTTGGGGGAAACGGCGGCAAGCATGGAGCAGCTGACGGCGACGGTGAAGCAGAACGCCGACAACGCGCGTCAGGCCAATCAGATGGCGGCCGACACATCGCGCATCGCGGGCGAGGGCGGCGAGGCCGTTCAGCAAGTCGTGGCGACGATGCAAAACATCGCGGCCAGTTCGGCACGCGTCGTCGACATCATCTCCGTCATCGAAGGCATCGCGTTTCAAACCAACATCCTTGCGCTGAACGCGGCCGTCGAGGCGGCGCGCGCCGGCGAGCAGGGGCGCGGCTTCGCGGTCGTCGCGGGCGAGGTGCGCAACCTCGCGCGCCGCAGCTCCGATGCGGCGAAGGAGATCAAAGGCCTCATCGAGGAATCGGTCGGCAGCGTCGAAGACGGCAAGACGCTCGTGGAAAGCGCGGGCGGCAAAATGCAATCGCTCGTGCATTCCGTCAAACGTGTGACCGACATCATCAGCGAGATTTCGGCAGCTTCGGAAGAGCAAAGCCGTGGCATCGAGCAAGTCAATATCGCGATCGCACAGATGGATCAGACGACGCAGCAAAACGCGGCGATGGTCGAGGAGGCGGCAGGGGCCGCGCAGTCGATGCAGGAACAGGCGCGTGTGCTGGCCGAGGTCGTCAGCACGTTCCGCGTGCACAGCGCGGCGCATTGATCGGCGCGAGGGCGGTAGGGGCTCGGGTCAACCCCGGGCCGGCCGCGCCTCGGGCTGTTCAGTCGCGTTATTCAACCGCGCAAGCAGTGCGTGCGCCTGCTCATCGATATCCGCGTCGTTGGGACGCAGCGCGAAAGGCATCGCGCGCGGCAACTCGGTGAAATGTCCGGCGCTGCTGCGTGCATAGGCCGGATCGTAGTGCAGCTCGATGAGCTCGGTGAACAACTGGGCCCGAGCATTCTCGTCGATGAATCGGCACCACCGGTTCACTCGCTCTCGGCTGTGCAGGCCGATCAACTTCATCAGCTGCGCTTTGAACGCTTCCGGCGCGTCGAACAAGTGCCCATAATCGTAGAGCAAGAACGCGATCCGCTCACCGCGTTGCGCCTCCACGGACACGCAGCGCCCGCGGTGCATCGCGTCTAGCAAGGCGTCGGGCAGCATGACACGGCCGATTGCGCGGCTTTCCGCTTCGATGAATACGGGGCGATCGGGCGAGAACGCGCCAAGCGCGGCGACGAGCGCGGTATCGAACGCCTTTTGCGAAGGCTGCGGCTCGCCTTGCAGCGCGCCGAGCAGCGAGCCGCGGTGCGCCGCCAAGCGTTCGAGATCGAGCGCTTGCGCCCCGGCGCGACCGAGTGCGCGCAGGAGACGCGTCTTCCCGCTGCCCGTCGATCCCGTCAATACGATGTACTTGAACCGTTGAGGCAGCACGGTCAACGTATCGAGCACCGAACGACGATAGGTCTTGTACCCGCCATCGAGCCGCCGCGCCTGCCAGCCCATGAGATTGAGCCAGACGGCCAGCGATTCGGAGCGCTTGCCGCCACGCCAGCAATAGACGAGCGGCCGCCACCCGCGCGGGCGATCCGCAAACGTCGTCTCCAAGTGCCGCGCGATATTGCGCGCCACCATGGCCGCGCCCACCCGCGTGGCTTCGAACGCCGACGTTTGCACGTACAGCGTCCCGACGACGACGCGCTCCTCGTTGCTGAGCACGGGCGCGTTGGTCGCGCCGGGGATATGGTCTTCGGCGAATTCGAGCGGAGTGCGCACGTCGACGACTTCGTCGAAATCGGTCAATCGCTCCAAGCCGGCGCTGAGGTCTTTCAAGGCGAAATGAGAATGCGGGATTGCAGCGATTATGAACCCAATCGCATCAACCGAGGTCGAGCGCGCCGGTCAAATCGCCCGGCGGCGTTTCGCCTCGCGCGGCAAACGCACGGTTACGTGCCGCCACGCCGTCCAAAGGCGCGAGACCGTGGACGCGATCGATGAAGCGCAAGATGGAGTTCGTGTCGTAGAACGTGTGATCGACGTAGCCCTTCTTGGCGAACGGCGCGATCACCAGCGCGGGAATGCGCGAGCCCGGCCCCCAGCGATCGCCCTTGGGCGGAGCGACGGGATCCCACCACCCCCCGTTCTCGTCGTGCGTCATGACGATGACGGTATCGGCCCATTGAGGACCGTTGCGAATGTGGTCGATCACGTTCGCGATGTGACGGTCGCCCGATTCGATGTCCGCATAGCCGGCATGCATGTTCAGATCGCCCTGCGGCTTGTAGAAGGTAACGGCCGGTAGACGCCCGGCGTCGATGTCGGCGATGAAGCGATTCGTCGACCCGTCGTTCCCTATGCCCGCGTCGCGTAAGTGCCGCGCTCGCGCCGCGGTACCCGGCGCGTAGTTCGCGAAATAGTTGAACGGCTGATGATGGTATTGGAAGTCGGGCGACATGCCGGTGTCGCGATGCTCGAGCGCATATTGCCACGCACCGCTGTACCAGGCCCAGTCGACGCCCTTTGCCGAGAGCCGATCGCCGATGGTGGCGTAGGCTTGCGGCGGCATGACGCGCGGGTTGGACGGGTCGGCTAAGTTCGGGTCGCCGTTGGCGCTTGGTGCGACGTAGCTCGGTTGGTAGGGCGGCGCCATGGTGTTGACCGCATAGCCATCGGGCGTGAACAGCCCGTCCCGAACGAACTTCGGGGGCGCGTCGAGCGCGGACGGCTTGCTGCTGGGCGCCACCTTGAGCCGTGTCCCGAGCGGATCGTCGCCTTCGAGCACCGAGATGAAATCCTTGGCCGGACTATTCGCGATGTTCGGATAGAACGGCGCCTGCGCGGAGATCAAGAAAATGTGATTGAGCCACGACCCGCCGAATGCGGCCATGAAGAAGTTGTCGCACAACGTGTACTGCCGCGCGAGATTCCATAGCCGCAGCGTCTGCGCCGAATTGCGGTAATGCCCCATCACGAGTGCGCCGGAATCGGCCCACGCAACGAATTGATCGTTGCGCCCGCCGTTGATCTGCATTTGGTTTTGATAGAAGCGATGCCACAAGTCGCGCGTGATGACTGCATTCGGCAGGGGCCGGCCCTGGGCATCGGACACGACGAACGGCCGATTCGGCAGCTTGGCGATATCGTCCTGCCCGATCATGTAGCGCGTCATGCCCACTTGCTGTGCCTGAGGCACGAGGCCGCCCCAGATTTTTGGGAGGTATGGCAGTACGGTCTTGCCGTCACGGTCCAGCTGCGGGGCCGCCTCGGCCGAAGCCGTGTCGATCGGGTACTGCACGCCCGGGAAATGCCCGTACAGGTTCGCGAAACTACGGTTTTCCGCGTAGATGACGACGATGTGACGCACGCGGGCGCGTAACGCCGCATCGAGCGCTTCGGCGCGCGCCGATCGCGCCGTCGGCCCGGCGGTTGTGCCGTCGGCCCCGGTCGCCGTGGTACAAGCGGGCAGCGCGAGGCCCATCCCCATGGCGGCTAGGCCGCCCAACACGCGGCGTCGTTCGGGGTTTTGCGGTTGATCGGACTCGCCGCTCTGCGGCGCTTCGGTTTGCGGGACATGCGGGGCTTCTTTTTTCAAAGGCTCGTCTCCGTCGTAGCTTGCGCCGACGCGCAAGCGCGCGGGCCTGGCGTTGGCCATTCGCGCGGTGGTGGCTGCCGCGCGAAAGGGCGCGACCCTCGTCGTTACGCGCGACATGGTAACGCGGCGCGCTCCGCTCACGGCGGCATTTCTGGGCGAGACCTACCAGTCCTGGGTGGGGTCGCGAAGGAACGGGCCCACGCGATGCTAATAAGGTTGTCTTAAGGAGCGGGCGGTCATAATGCGACGCATTTTCATTCACCATCTCCCTAGACCAGCCGGAGGATCCACAACATGACGGTACGCACCCCGATCACCGCGCAGCAGGAACGCGACAACGATTTATGGCTCAGTAAGGTGCCGCAGGCCACGGCCGTGTTTTGGCTCGTCAAGATTTTGGCGACGACGGTCGGCGAAACGGGCGGCGATGCGCTGTCCATGACGCTCAAGCTCGGCTATGCCGTGGCGACGCTGATCTTCCTCGTGTTTTTCGTCGTGACGCTTGCCGTTCAGGTGCGCTCGCGAAGCTATCACCCGGCCGCTTACTGGGCTGTGGTCATTGCGACGACAACGGTCGGCACGACGACTTCCGACTTTCTCGATCGCACGGTCGGCCTCGGCTATGTCGTGTCCTCGGCGTTGCTGCTGCTGGCCGTGTTGGTCGTACTCGCGATCTGGCGCGCCGTGGCTGGGCGGATCGAATACGACCGCATCGTGAGGCCGCGCGACGAAGTGTTCTACTGGGTAACGATCTTGGTGTCGAACACGCTCGGCACGGCGCTCGGCGATTTCGCCGCCGACAACGCCGGTTTAGGTTTCGAACGCGGCGCGCTCGTGTTTGCAGCGTTGCTGCTCGTGGTCGCTCTGGTGTGGCGCTTGGCGCGTCGCGTTCCGGTAGGCGTGCTGTTTTGGGCGGCTTACGTGCTGACGCGTCCGCTCGGCGCGACGCTGGGCGATTCGCTGACCAAGCCCGTTGCCGACGGCGGGCTGAATCTGAATCGCATTTCCGCATCGCTCGCGATCTTGGCTGCCATGGCCGTGGTCGTCGTCATTCAGCACGTTTCCGGGCGAGACAACCGGCGAGCGGCGGTATCTTCATCGGCTCGATGACGGCCGCGACGATCAACGTTGCTTCGGGCTGCGGCGCGCGGACGGCGCCGTCTTTGTGGCTCTTGCAGTCTTTCGGGGCGCTGCCGGCTTTTCCGCGGGTTTTTCTTTCACCGCTTGACGTGTAGCCCGCGGCTTCGCGGGCGACGGCAGCGCAGCCGTCTTTTTCACCTTCTTTGCCGCCGTCGCGCGGGCGGCGCCGGTTTTTGCGAGCGGCACGAACTCCGTCTGATCGTCGTCGAACAGCGGCAGCGTTCCCACCACGATCAACTCGGCCGCGCCCGGGCCGTCGTTTACTACGCGGTGGCGCTCCTGCGCATTGAAATGGAGCGAATCGCCCGCCGCCAACACGTAGTCCTTCTTGCGCAGCGTGTAGCGCACTTGCCCCGACAGGACATAGACGAATTCGTCGCCGCCGTGGGCGACCCATTCGGAACTGTAGCCCTCCAGCATTTGCACTTTGACGGCGTTCAAGAGGCTGCCGTCGAACGTCGTCGACAGCCGTTCGTAGCGTTGGCGCATCGGGCCCACTCGATACGATTCGCGCCGGCCTTCATGGGAATCGGGCTGCGCTTGCCGCGGGTGTTCGAGCAGCGCGCCGAGCGGCACGCTCAACGCCTTCGCCACATTGACGAGCGAAGAAATGGAAATGCCGGTGAGATTGCGCTCGACCTGCGATAAAAACCCGACCGACAAGCTCGATGCCGTCGCGACCTCGAGCAGCGTCATCTTCGATTCTCGGCGCAGGCGCCGTATGCGCTGGCCGATGTGATTGATGTCCGAATCCATGAATCCTCTTGGGGGCGATCTCCACGGCGGGAGAGGGCCGACTCGGCGCGCCGACGGGATCGACTCCCGGCGCGAACTCCGGTTTGCCTGCTGCGCGCATTGTACCGCGCCCCGTCGGCGGGCGTTGCTAGCGCTTGAGCGGGCTAGCGCCGATTTTTTTAGTCCCACCTAAATTTTAGCTTGACGTAAATTCGGCTCGACGGTAGCTTTTGCGGAACATGGCACGAAGACCGCGTGCATCCAGAGAAACGCAAAGAACGAGCGCGTCCGATGATCGATCGACTCCGATACAACTTTTCCGATTTACCGCCCTACGAGCCTTCGGTGGCGGATAACCAAGCGCGTCTGAGCGCGCTGCTCGAGCGCATGGAACTCGACGCGCTCGTGGTGACTTCGCAGGACGAATTCATCAGCGAATACGTGCCGCGGCGCAATAGCCAGCGCTTCGCGCTGTCGGGGTTCGACGGCTCGGCCGGGTCGGGCATTTTCCTTAGCGAGGCCGCGGCGGCTCGCATCGGCGTGCCGCGGTTCGTGCTGTTCGTCGACGGCCGTTATCACTTGCAAGCGGAATCGCAGTGCGACGCGGCGCACGTGCACCTCGAAAAGCTCGAACTAGGCACGCCGATCTGGTCGGCGCTCGTGGCGTGGCTGGCGGCGCATGCCGGCGCCCTGCGCTCGGTCGGCTACGATGCGCAGCGCGTGAGCGTTGCCCAGCGCGATCGGCTGTTCGAGGGCACGCGGCACAACGCGCTGCGCTGGAAAGCGCTGGCGGCGCGTGAAGTCGATCGCGCGATCGCGCTGCCGGGGTGGCAGGTTGCGCGGCCGATCTTCGAAGTGCCCGAATCGTTGACGGGCGCATCGGCCGCGAGCCACATCGTCGCACTCGGCGATCGGCTGCGCGCGCATCTGCATGTGTCGGCTTCGCGCGTGTGCTGGTTCACCTGCGCGGCCGACGATATCGGCTATCTGTTGAACTGCCGCGGCTACCATATGCCGAACGCTTCGTCGCCCTTGGGCTACTTGTTCGTGATCGGCGATCAAGTCGCGCTTTACCTGCCAGAAGGATGCGAAGACTGCCCGGTCGAGCTCGACGCTTATCCGAAGCTGCAGGTGTTTCGAAACGATTTGGCGGCGCTGGGGCGCTTTCTCGCGCTGTTCGACGTCGATCACGTTTGCTATGGCGCCGATAACGTCAACTGCGCGATGCCGGACGCGCTTCGCCGAGTCTGGCCCGTTGCGCGCCATACGAGCTTCAGCCCCGTCGAAGCGATGCGCGTGGCAAAGTCGCCTCAAGTACTCGACCACTTTCGCGATGCGTTCGCGCGCAGCAGCGCGGCGATCGCGCAGACCATGCGATGGGCGAAATACGGCGAGCCGGGTAAGCGGCATTCCGAACACGATCTCGCGCGCAAGATCAACGATGCCTACGCCGAACGCGGCGCCGTGGGGCTGACCTTTACGACGATCGCCGCGCACGGGGCCAATAGCGCGCTGGCGCACTATGCCGCCGCAAGTCCGGATGTCGCGCTCGACGACGGCGAGCTCGTCCTGCTCGACAGCGGCGCGTATTACGAGGGCGGCTTCGCCACCGACTGCACGCGCGTCGTTTTGCGCAAGCGCGATGCTCAGGTGGATGCGCAGCCGTGGCAGCGCGAGATCTACACGGTCGCGCTCAAGGCCTGCATCAAGGGCCTCGTCACGCGCTTTCCCGCCGATTTCACGGGCGAGCAGGTCGACGATGCCGTGCGCCGCGTGTGCCGTTCGCGCGGCTACGATTTCAATCATGGCACGGGGCACGGCATCGGCATCCACGTGCACGAAGGCGGCGTGCGTTTCGCACCGGGTTCGACCTACGGCCTCGTGCCGAACGCCGTGATCTCGGTCGAGCCGGGCATCTACGTGGGCGGTAAGGGCGGCGTGCGGATCGAGAACGTCGTCGTCATCCACCCGAGCGCCCATGAACTCGGCAAAGTCGAATTCGAAAACCTCGTCACGGTCGGCTACGACTGGGATCTCATCGACATCGACATGCTCGACGATGCCGAGCGTTCCTACCTGCGCGACTACGAGCGGCGGTGCGCGGAGCTTGGCAACGACGTGACGCCGTGTCCGCTGCTGTAAGGCTCTAGTCATTTCGTGTCTTGGCGGGCGCACGGCGCCCGTGCGCGCTGTACCGCGCCGATTCGCTCCGTACGGCGCGGCGCGCGCAATGTCGCCGCGTTTGCGCTGAACCTTGCGTTGCGGGTGGGCCGCGCGTATCTTGGTTGACCTTGTCACCGATGCGCGACCCACGCGTCGCGCCAAGCGCCATGACGACTCGCCCGCTCGCCGAACGCCGCACGATCGATTACGTCCCCGACCACGAACGACACGGCACGCCTTTCAGCCAGTTCACGTTATGGCTCGGCGCGAATCTGCAGGTGACGGCCATCGTCACGGGCGCCTTGGCGGTGGTGCTCGGCGGCGATGTGTTTTGGTCGCTCGTCGGGTTGTGCATCGGCCAGATGCTCGGCGGGGTGGTCATGGCGCTGCACGGCGCGCAAGGTCCGAAGCTCGGCTTGCCGCAGATGATCTCGGGCCGCGTGCAGTTCGGCGTGTTCGGCGCGATGCTGCCGCTTGTTCTCGTGTGCCTGATGTACATCGGTTTCTCGGCGGGTGGCGCCGTGCTCGCCGGCCAAGCCATCGCCCAGCTGACTGGGCTTACCTCCACGGCGGGCGTGCTCTCGTTCGCGTTGCTCGTCGTCGTTTCGACCTTGCTCGGGTATCGCGTCATTCACGGGTTGGGGCGGGTGATGAGCGTCGTCGGCGTCCTCGCATTCGCTTACCTATTCGCGCGGTTGCTGGCCGATCACGATGTCGGCGCGTTGCTGGCGATGCGGCATTTCTCGCTCGCGCAGTTTCTGTTGGCCGCGTCGTTGTCGGCTTCTTGGCAAATCGCCTATGGGCCCTACGTGGCCGACTATTCGCGTTATTTGCCGCGCGCCACGTCGGGGTTCACCACGTTTTGGGCCGTTTGGCTCGGCTCTGTCCTCGGATCGCAGGCATCGATGACGTTCGGCGTGTTCGCGGCGGCGCTCGCGGGCCACGCGTTTTCGGGGCATGAAGTGGCGTTCGTCGTGAGCCTTGGCGGCAGCGGCGTGGCCGCGGCGCTGTTGTACTTCGCGATCGCGCTGGGCAAGCTCACGGTGACGACGTTGAACGCCTACGGCTGCGTGATGTCGGCCGCGACGATCGCCACGGGGCTCGCCGGCCGGCGCAGTATTTCGGCGGGCGCGCGCACGGTATGCATCGTTGCGATGGTCGCGATCGTCGCATGGCTCGCGCTGGCCGGGCAGCATGCGTTTCTCAAGGCGTTCTCCTCGTTCATCCTGTTCCTGCTTGCGTTCTTTACGCCCTGGAGCGCGATCAACCTCGTCGACTACTACTGCGTGACGAAGGAGCGCTACGACGTGCCGGCGCTTTACGATCCGAGCGGCCGGTATGGACGGTGGAACGCGGCCGGGCTCGTAGCCTACGTCATCGGAGTGGCCGTGCAGATGCCGTTCATCGCGACGGGCTTTTATACGGGGCCGCTCGTCGATGCGTTGGGCGGCGCCGATATTTCGTGGATCGTCGGGCTTATCGTACCCGCGGTGCTGTACTACGCCGCGGCTCGGCGCAATAGCGCGCATGTGCCACGGCAACTCGTCTTGCCGGGCGAGGACCGTCAGGGCGACGAGCGATCGTGGGCCGGGCAATCCGTGACCGGCCCGACCGGCGAGTCGCCGCCCTGATGCGGCGGCGTGACGAAATGGAACATTGATTGCCACGCGCGCCGCATGCCCGGACGGTCACGCATTTACGCCGTCCAGCGACGTCAGGAAGCGCCGGGTGTGCTCGGCGATTTCATCGCAAGCTTCGTCGAGCGCGAAGTGCCCGGCATCCAAAATATGGACCTGCGCGTCGGGCACGTCGCGCCGGTAGGCGTGCGCGCCTTCGACGGTGAACGATGGGTCGTGCTTGCCCCACACGACGAGCATCGGCGGCCGATGCTCGCGCAGATAACCCTGCCACTGAGGATAGCGTTCGACGTTCGTGCGGTAGTCGTAGAACAGCTCGGTTTGAATATCGATCTGCCCGGGGCTCGACAGGAAAGCGAATTCGTCGTGCCATGCATCCGGATTGCAGCGTTCGGGATACGGCGTGCGGCCGACGTGGCGCAGCCGCGTCGCTTCGAAGGAAAGCAGATTCGTGCGCAACGCAGCCTCGTGACGGGGGCGATCGGCCCAAAACGCCTTGCGTGTTTCCCACAGCGGGCCGAGCCCTTCTTCGTGAGCGACGGCGTTTTGCACGACGATCGCGCGAACACGATGCGGCTGCGCTTGCGCGATGCGAAAACCGACGGGCCCCCCGTAATCTTGGACGAACAATGCGAAGCGATCGAGCGCCAATCGGTCGACCAATCCCGTCATTACGTTTGCAAGGTTATCGAAGGTATAGGCAAATTCGTCCGGGGCGGGCGCGGCGCTATGGCCGAACCCCGGATAGTCGGGCGCGATGAGGCGGAAACGGTCGGCAAGCGGCGGAAGCAACGTTTCATACATGCGCGAGGACGACGGAAACCCATGAAGGAGCAGTATGGCCGGTGCATCCCGCGGGCCCGCTTCGCGGTAGAAGATATCGAGACCGCCTACATCGACGGTCCTATATCTGACGTTGGCACGAGTCCAATTCATTTCGTTCTCCTAATCAACCGCGTGTGGATCGGGACTGCGGTCGACCGCGATCCGTCTGATGAAACGGTGCGGCGACGACGAACGACGACATCTGTCACTTTACACATACTGAGCCGTGCTTTCATGAAGCCAGCCTCGGACCGGGCAGTGTCACGCAGCGGGCGCGTCCGCGGCGATCGGCGTAGAATGCGCGTCGTCGCCTTCCGCGGTTCCGGAGATCGTCTACGTTGTCGCGGTAAGCGGCAGCGCCGAAGTTAGCCGGCCTCGCCACAGGAGCTGCCCAACACATGACCGAATCGTCCGTTTCGGTTCGATTGCCCGAGCCTTCGTTCAGCGGGCCCATGCACGGTTCCGCCGCGCTGGATGCGCTGGTCGAATTCGCCCGTCGGCACGAGCGGCTGTTCGTGCTGACGGGCGCCGGGGTGAGCATCGCATCGGGCATCCCCGGCTACCGCGACACCAACGGCGATTGGATGCGCGCGCAACCGATTCAATGGCAAGCGTTTCGCGATTCCGAGCATGCGCGGCGCCGGTACTGGGCGCGCAGCATGGTCGGTTGGCCGATGCTCGCGGCCGCTCGGCCCAATGCCGCACATCGTGCGTTGGCGCAGCTTGGCGCGGCGGGACGCATTGCCCGGCTGGTGACGCAGAACGTCGACGGGCTGCATCAGCGGGCCGGCAGCGCCGATGTGGTGGAGCTGCATGGCAGCATCGACGATGTCCTGTGCCTCGCTTGTGGCGTTCGCCATGCGCGCGGTGCGATTCAAGCCCAGCTGCTGCGTGACAATCCCGCCCTCGCGGACATCACGGCGGCGGTATCCGCCGACGGCGACGCGCACCTCGAGTGGGATGCACTCGACGTGTTTCGTGTGCCCACCTGTTCGTTCTGTGGCGGCATGCTCAAACCCGACGTCGTGTTCTTCGGGGAGAACGTGCCGCGAGCCCGCGTCGAGGCTGCTTCGGAGGCGCTGAAAGGGGCGGACGCGATGCTCGTCGTCGGTTCGTCGCTGATGGTCTTTTCCGGCTATCGCTTTTGCATGTGGGCAGCGAGCGCAGGCACGCCGATTGCCGCGATCAACATCGGGTTGACGCGGGCCGACGCGCTGCTCTCGCTGAAAGTGGAGGCGCCATGCGGCGATGCGTTGACCGCATTGGCCACGCGCGTGACGCCTTTTTCCGGTTTTATCGTTGACGGCCGTCCCTGTCAGACGCCGTCGTGACGCGGGCGGCGGGCCGTGCCGCCGCGCCGGTATCTTGGAGAGATTCTACAAATGAGCAAACCTGCCATCGGCGTGATCGGCCTTGCGGTGATGGGCCGCAACCTTGCCTTGAATATCGAGAGCCGCGGCTATAGCGTCGCGGTCTACAACCGCAGCCGCGAGAAGACGGACGAGCTCGTCGCGCAGTTTCCCGATCGCAAGCTCGTACCGGCGCACTCGCTCGAAGCGTTCGTCGATTCGCTCGAGACGCCGCGCCGAATTTTGATGATGGTCAAGGCCGGCGCCCCGACGGACGCGACGATCGCCGCGCTCAAGCCGCTGCTCGACAAAGGCGACGTGCTGATCGATGGCGGCAACACGCATTTCACCGACACGATCCGCCGCAATCAAGAACTCGCGCAGGCCGGGCTGCACTTCATCGGCACGGGCGTGTCGGGCGGCGAGGAAGGCGCGCTCAAGGGGCCGGCGATCATGCCGGGCGGCCCGCGCGATGCATACGAACTGGTGGCGCCGATTCTCACGCAGATTGCCGCGAAAGCGCCCGACGGCGAGCCGTGCGTGGCCTACATCGGCCCCGATGGCGCGGGGCATTTCGTGAAGATGGTGCACAACGGCATCGAATATGGCGACATGCAATTGATCGCCGAAAGCTACGCGGTGCTCAAGCAAGTGGCCGGACTGACGAATGCCGAGCTTGCCGACGTGTACACGCAATGGAACGAGGGCGAGCTCGACAGTTACCTCATCGACATCACCGCGAAAATATTCGGCAAGCGGGATGAAGAAACGGGCCGAGACCTCGTGGACGTCATCCTCGACCGCGCCGCGCAAAAGGGGACGGGCAAGTGGACGAGCCAAAACGCGCTCGACCTGGGCGTGCCGCTTCCCCTCATCACCGAATCGGTATTCGCTCGGGTGCTCTCCTCGCTCAAAACGCAGCGCGTGGCGGCCAGCAAGGTGCTCGCGGGGCCGCAGAGCAAGCCTTTGCCCGGCGATCGCGCGGCCTTCGTCGAGGCGGTGCGCCGCGCACTGTATCTAAGCAAGGTCATTTCATACGCGCAAGGCTTCGCGCAATTGCGCGCGGCTTCGGAAGAATATGGCTGGCAGCTCGATTTCGGCGGAATCGCCAAGATCTTCCGCGCCGGCTGCATCATCCGCGCGCGATTCCTGCAGAAGATCACCGACGCTTACACGCACGACCCGGCGCTGGCGAACCTGCTGCTCGATCCGTATTTCCGCAAGATTTCCGCGGACTATCAAAGCGCGCTGCGCGAGATCGTGGTGGCCGCCGTGAATGCAGGCGTGCCGGTGCCCGCGTTCGCTTCGGCCATCGCCTACTTCGATGCATACCGGTCGGAGCGCTTGCCCGCGAATCTCGTGCAGGCCCAGCGCGACTTCTTTGGCGCGCATACGTTCGAACGCGTCGACCGCGAGGGCAGCTTCCACGCTAATTGGGCATAGTCCGGGCAGCGGGCGTGGGCGTGCCAAAGGGCGACGATTATCGTTTCTTTCAATATGAAAGCTTCGTAACAAGCGGTTATTATTGCAGGTTCGGAAAATCAATTTGATCGAATTAGTGGTTTCCCCTAGGTGATCGGCTGACTAGACTGTGATTAATCGCTGCGGCACATCGCATGCGGCGAATCACATCATCGGAGGTTCATCGTGAAATCACTCGTTTATGCAATGGTTGCGGCTTCCGCCTTGTCGATCCCGCTGGCTTCGTTCGCCCAATCGTCGAACAACGGTCCTGTCACCCGTGACCAGGTGAAGCAGGAATTGATTCAGCTGGAGCAAGCAGGGTACAACCCGGCCACGCCCGACGATCCGAGCTACCCGAACGACATCCAAGCGGCTGAAGCCCGCGTGCACGCGCAAGAGGGTCAGGCGCTCGCCACGGCCGATACGAGCTCGGGTACGAACGCGAGCGGGTACGGCGGCGTCGCCCCGGGCACGGTGCAATCGGGCTCGCCTAGCGAAGCGCATCCCATCAACGGTTCGCAATCGCTGTACTTCGGGAAGTAAGCGGCTCAGCAAGCCGGTTCGATGCAGCGCGATCGCGTACGCGTAAGTCAGATAGTGGCGATCGTTGGGTAGGGCCCGCTGGCCCGCGGCCCTCGCAAGAGGGCGCGGGCCAGTTTCGTTTTGCCTTTCGGCACAGGTCTGTGCGATGCTCGGCAGATACAATCACGATCGACGAATGACGTTCGACGTGGACCGACCAAAGAGTCGTCCGGGCGATCCGTGGCGCGCCGCTTGATTGGCCGTGCGCGGATCGATATTCGCAATGCAGCATCGCATCGATCGAGGGCCGAGAGTGAAGAAGCAGAGCATTCGTGCAGAACAACCACAACGACAGCGCCGAACATGGGGGCGGACCGCGCTCGCATTGGCCGGCGCGGCGCTGCTCGGCGGCTGCGCCACGGGCGATTGGTTCGGCCAGTCGCAATTCGGGTCGCAGCCGCAGCCCCCGCAGCGCACGGGCGTGCCTGCCGGCTACTATCGCGTGAATCCGGGCGACACCCTGCCTGGCATCGCGACGGCTTTCGGCCAGCGTGTCGACGATCTAGCAGCCTGGAACAACCTGCCCCGCACGGCCATGCTCACGCCGGGCCAAGTGCTGCGCGTCGCCCCGCAAACGGTCCCCAACGCGGCGGCCGGCGATGCGCTGGTCGTACGCCCCGCTTGGCCTGCCTATGGACAAGTCGTGCGCGTGACCGATGCGGGCAACGTCAAAGGCATCGTCATCACCGGCAAGCCCGATGAAGCGGTCAAGGCGTCGGCCGACGGCAGCGTCATCTACGTCGGCGCGGGCATGGATCAGTACAAATCGCTCGTCGTCGTCAAGCACGGGGGCGATGTCGTGTCGGGCTATGCCGTGAATGGCGACGTGCTCGTCAGAGAGGGCGATACCGTCAAGAAGGGCCAGCCCCTGGCCGAAATGGGCGTCGATTCCTCAGGGCGCGGCACGCTTGAATTCGAAATCCGCCGCGCGGGCAAGCCCGTGGATCCGCTCGCTTATCTCCCTCGCTGAAGCGATGACGCGCGCCGGCCGCCGAACGTCGGCCGCCGGCTGCGTCGATCGTTCGTCACCGCGGAGATACGCTCTGCGCCTACCGTATACGGTCCGCCTAGCGGCTCGCGAGCGCCGCCTCACCGCTCAGGATACCGACGCCAGCAGAATCGCCAGCCGCTTCACATGCGCGCGGAATGCCTCGAGCGTCTCTCGTTCCGCGGGCGTGCTCGGCTGCGGGTGTGTCGCGAGTTCCGCCTGGGCCTTCAATTCGTCGGCGATCGCGCCGCGTGTATCGGGCGGGAGGCAGCGGATCACGGACAGGGTCAGCAGCTCCTGCGCGTGCAGCATGCCGATGACCGCAGGAATGTTCGTTTGCGTGGCCATGTCGGGATCTCCGAGGGACGCCGGCGGTCTTTTCATACTAGGCTGTGATTGCCGGTAAGCCAACGTCGGGCAGGCACGTGACGTGCCGTCATGATCGGCATCGCATTCGCTTGAAAAAAGCGTAACCTGAACAATCCGCGGTAGGCGCCACGCGCCGCTCGATAGCAAAGCGCATGCCGCTCGCTCGCACGAGGAGGAGTTCGATGACAGCCGTCGATCTGGATTTCGACCAGCTGAACAGCACCGTCGATGCGCTACGGCGCTCCATCTCCAATCGGTTGATGTACGGCGTCGGCAAAGATGCCGTCACTGCCGGGCCGCAAGATTGGCTCAACGCCGCGGCGCTTGCCGTGCGCGACCGGCTCGTCGCCCGATGGATGAAAACCACACGGCAACAGTACGAGCAGGACGTGAAGCGCGTCTATTACTTATCGATGGAGTTTCTGATCGGCCGCACGTTCACGAACGCGCTGCTTGCGCTGGGCATCCACGATCAAATGAAGGAAGCGCTGGCGAGCCTCGGGGTGGATATGGACGCCGTCGCCGAGCTCGAGCCCGATGCCGCGCTCGGCAACGGCGGCCTTGGCCGGCTGGCCGCGTGTTTTCTCGATTCGATGGCGACGCTGGCTATTCCGGGGTTCGGATACGGTATTCGTTACGAATACGGTATGTTCCGTCAGCAAATCGTCGGCGGCGAGCAAGTGGAAACGCCCGATTATTGGCTGCGCGCGGGCAACCCGTGGGAGTTTCAGCGGCCCGAGGTGCAGTACGTCGTTCATTTCGGCGGCCGTACGATCGTGCGCGATGGGCGTACGCAATGGGTCGATACCGAGCATGTCAACGCGATGGCGTACGACACCGTGATCCCGGGGTATGGCACGAGCGCGACGAATACGCTGCGTCTGTGGTCCGCACGCGCGACCGAGGAACTCGATCTCTCGGCGTTCAACCAAGGCGATTATGGGCGTGCGGTGGAAGCGAAGGAGCACTCCGAAAACGTTTCGCGCCTGCTCTATCCCGACGATTCGACGCCGGCGGGGCGAGAGCTGCGGCTGCGGCAAGAGTACTTCTTCATTTCGGCGACGATGCAGGACTTGATTCGCCGCTATCAGCGTACGCACAGCACGTTCGGGCGGTTCGTGGAGAAAGTGGCGATTCACTTGAACGACACGCATCCGGTGCTGGCGATTCCGGAGCTGATGCGGCTGCTCGTCGATGTTCATCATGTGCCGTGGGACCGCGCCTGGAAGATGGTGCACCAAGTGTTTTCGTATACGAACCACACGTTGATGCCGGAAGCGCTCGAAACATGGGATGTCGACATGCTCGCGCGCTTGCTGCCGCGGCACTTGGAAATCATCTTCGACATCAACGCCGATTTCCTGAAGGAGGCGAGCGAGCATTTCGGACACGACATCGACGTCATTCGCCGCGTGTCGCTCGTCGACGAATTCGGGCAGCGGCGCGTGCGTATGGCGCATCTGGCGATCGTCACGAGCCAAAAAGTCAACGGCGTGTCGAAGCTTCATTCGCAACTGATGGAACGCGAGTTCTTCAGCGAATTCGCGCGTGTCTTCCCGGAGCGATTCACGAACGTGACGAACGGGATTACGCCGCGGCGCTGGCTCTCTCAAGCGAACCCGCCGCTATCGGCGCTCATCGATAAGCACATCGGCACACGTTGGCGTACCGATTTGTTCGAACTCGGCAAACTGCGCGCGCTCAAGGACGATCCGGATTTCACGTCGGCGTTTCGCGCCGCGAAGCGCCACAACAAGATCCGACTTGCGCAGCGCTTGCTGCACGAGACGGGCTGCACCATCCATCCCGATGCGCTGTTCGATCTCCAAGTCAAACGTATTCACGAGTACAAGCGGCAGCTGTTGAACATTCTCCATGTGATCGTCCGCTATAACCGCATTCGTGCGCGGCCGGCCGACGATTGGGTGCCGCGTGTCGTCATCTTCGCAGGCAAGGCGGCATCGGCCTACAAGATGGCGAAGACCATCATCAGGCTGATCGGCGATGTGAGCGCGAAGATCAATCACGACCCGGTCGTGGGCGATCTATTGAAGGTCGTGTTCGTGCCGAACTATGGCGTGAGCGTGGCCGAGCTGATGATCCCGGCGGCGGACCTATCGGAGCAAATTTCAATGGCGGGCACCGAAGCATCGGGCACGGGCAACATGAAACTCGCATTGAACGGCGCGCTCACGATCGGGACGATGGACGGCGCCAACATCGAGATTTGCGAGGCTGTGGGGCGCGAGAATATGTTCATTTTCGGCCACACGGCCGACGGCGTCTCCGATCTGCGTGCGTCGGGGTATCGGCCGCGGGAGATCTACGAGCACAACGCGGAGCTGCGGCTCGCCCTGGATCAGATCCGCGCCGGATACTTCGCCGACGGCGACCCGCATCGCTATTCCGACATCTTCCATACGCTCGTGGATTGGGGCGATCACTACATGGTGTTGGCCGATTTCGCCGAATTCGCGGCGGCGCAAGATGCAGTGGACGCGCGTTTTCGGGACCCCCGCGCGTGGACGGCGAGTGCGATCGAAAACGTCGCGGGCATGGGGCGGTTCTCGTCCGATCGCACGATCGCGGAATACGCGGAGCACATTTGGCGCGTCAACCCGCTCATTGTGGATTGATCGGGGCGGCCCTAGGCTATTGAGCCGCGGTGCTTTCGAGTGCCGCGAGCGCGCGCTGCAGGGCTTGTTCGACGCGGCCGACGAAGTCGGGATCGGGGCTCGTGAACGCTTCCCGGTCCCCGGTGGGCGTCGTGACCGTGAGCCGATGCACGATGTCTTGCGTATACCAGGCAAGGATGCCGACCACGATCAGCATGACGCCGATCGTCAGTGCGGCGCCCGAGATCCAGATGCCGCCGGCGATCGCGACGGCCAACCCGGCCAGCGAAAGCGAGAGCGGGAGAATTCGGTTCTTTTGAATCGTCTCGATACGTGCGCCGCGTATCTCGCGCAATGAAAAAATCTGGCCGCCCGCGCTCAGCCCATTGCGCGTGATCATGACGCCACGCTCATTGAAAGTGTTGTCCATCGAGAAACGTCGAATTGGAAAGGATTGGCTCGCCAGCCTAGCAGAGAACGGGCCGGTGCGTCACGAGACGCGCGGCCGCGGTTCGCGTTGTCGATTTAGCAGGCTTCGCTGACGTAAAGCCGACCCGGCACATGTGCCGCGACTAGACGGGCAATGTCGCTATCGGTGAATTCGGCCGGGACGACGCAGCGGTGGGACGGGGCATCTTTATGCATGGTCCATTCGACCAGCCGATAGGTTCGCCCCCAAGGACGCTGCACGGGCGTCGACACGCGGCAGCTTTGAACCGGCAGCGCGTGTTCGCGCTTGAGCATCATGCGCAGATGCTTGAACACCGAATCTTCGATCATCGCCGTTTCCGTTTCCGGGGGCCGCAAGGGCCGCAGCCGCCACGCGAAGGAGAATAAAAAGGCGCCGCCGATGCTCCGGCGGCTCAACAGGGGTGGTATGGAGGCATAGTGGCAGGTCAGAATTAAGCCAAACTTAAGAGGGGCTGTTTTGGTGCGTCGCGGCGCCGCGCACCGCCGCGCCGCGCACCGCAAGATCAGAATACGTGCCGAATGCCGACGCCGTACGTACTGCCCGACGGATGCGCGGACAGCTTGTCGTACGAGTACACCGCGTAGACATCGGTGCGCTTGGACAGATCATAGTCATAGCCGATCGATGCGGTGCTGCGAGTCGTGTCCTGCGAACGGGGCGCGCTTTGCTTCGTGAAGGCCCATTCGGCCAGCACTGCCGACACGGCGGTGACCGGCGCCGAGACGCCGAGTTCATAGGTGTGTGAACCCACCTGGGTCGTCGTGTTGTCGGTCGTTTGCATGGCGGCGTAAAACTTCGCGAACGACGCTTTGTAGGTCGCCCCGGCCAAGTAGAGATACTGCGATGAGGCGGGCGTGGTCGCCGCGGCGCGAACCCGCTGCGCGGACAACGCGATCTGGAGCGCTCCTGCTCGATAGTTCAAATGCAGGCCTAGATTGTCACGGCCCTGACGCCCTGTTACGCCGCTGACGGAATACTGGACGGCGCCGGAAAATCCCCCGATAGATGGGGAAAAATAGCCGATCGCATTGTCCCAGACGGTATCGCCGAGTTCCGTTCCGTTGTAGCCTGCCACGTACGACTGGACGATGAGCGGCGAGAAGACGACCGACGATCCGAATGGATTGAGCAGGATCTGGTTCACGTAGGTTTCGTTCGTCTGCAACCCGAATTTGACCGTACCGTAGGCCTTGTTGGCCAGTCCCACATAGGCGTTGCGCGAGAAGAGCCCGTCCGTCGTGTTGCGTCCCATCTGCCCCGTGTTCGGGCGAAAGAAGCTTTCCAGCCTGAAGACGACCTTATTGCCGCCGCCGATGTCTTCCTGGCCGCGCATGCCCCAGTACGAGGTGGTCAATCCGCCGCCGCCCTCTTGGACGGTACCCTGTGCCGCCGAGCTTGTCTTCGCATGATCGACATACATGCCGATCAAGCCGTACATCTGCACCGACGACGCCTCGTCGCCGGACGATACCTGGGCGTGTGCGACGCCCCAGCAGAGGCACGCCGAAACGGCAGCGACGGCTTTCATTCGAACGGCTACATTGGCTCCGAACCTGTGGGCATGCTGCATTGCCTGATCTCCTAAATTGGTTTTTCGAGTGCGACATGTCCCACCGCGAGCATGCGATGGGCATGCGCGGAGTGGGGCCGTTGCGGGAAACGACGGTGGGCGGCGAGGCGCCCGATGCGTGCTATGCGGGCAAGGCGCGCTGTCCTCAGCGCATCACGCCCTTCGTCTCGGGCGTGAATAGGGCCGTGGCGAGATAGACGAGGCTGACCACCGCATTGACGGTAGCCAGGGTCATGGGCAAAGTGCCGACGTGATTGGCGAGCAGGGACACGAGCGTCGGCATGGAACCGCCGATGGCGAAGCCGATGTTCCAAGAGATCGCCGTACCGGTCGAGCGAATTTCAGTCGGAAATCGTTCGTTGAGTACGATGAGCAGCGGCGCGTAGCAGAACGTACCGATGGCGCTCAGTGCGGCCGTGTAGAACGCGATCGCGCCGACGCCATGCGCGTTGCTGAGGCCGAGATACAGCGGAGGAATCGTCGCCAGCGAGACGGCGCCGGACAGCAGCATGCCGCGACGGCGTCCGATGCGATCGGTCAATGCGCCGGACAGCACCGACGCCGCGATCACGCACAGGGCCGAACCGCTCAGAATCAAGCCCAACTCGGTGTGCGGCACATGGTTGACGATCTTCAGGAACGTCGGCAAATAACCCGAGGTGAGATACGATGAGCCGCCGCCTGCCAACGTCAGCAGCACGCAGCCCAGGGTCACGCCGACAAAGCCGCCGCGGATGAGGCTGAGCGAGCCGCGGGGCGGCGCCTGCACATGCTTGCGCTCAGCGGCCAGCGCAACCCAGAGCGGCGATTCCTGCAGCCGCGTGAACACGAACAAGCCGAGCAGCGAGCTGACAAGGCCCGAGAAGAACATGACGCGCCAGCCCCACTGCGCGAATTCGGGGCCGGGAATCAATGCGCTCACCAGCACGAAGACGAGCGAGGCGAAGAGCTTGCCGATGCCGGAGCCGCCGCCCGAAATGATGCCCGAGGCAAGGCCGCGGTGCGCGGGGCCGATCGACTCGGTGCCGAGCGTATGCGTCGCCGCGACCATGCCGCCCATGAATACGCCTTGAACGAGGCGCAGAAGAAGGAAGACCAGCGGCGCGGCGATGCCGATGGTTTGATATGTCGGAATCAGGCCCATGAGGGCGGTGGAGAAGCCCACGCCGACCGACGCGACGACCAGCGTCCGTTTGCGGCCGTGGCGGTCCGAGTAGTGGCCGAAGACGTACCCCCCGACCGGCCGCATCACCAGGGTAGCCGTGAAGGCGCCGTACACGGCCGCGAGCGAGAGCATCTGGTTGGACGAATCGAAGAATGCGTGGGCGAGGATCGGCGCGACGTAGAGCAGGATGAACAGGTCGAATAGATCGAACGCCCAGCCGAGGCAAGATACGGCGACAGCGTAGGCCCTTTGCCGTGGCGACAGGACAAAGCCGGATGCATGAGCGGGCGGGGATTGCACGAGGGGGTCTCCTGAAATATTCGAATCGTTGGGCGGGAGCCCGACATCCGCTCCGCCAATTTATGCCTGGCATCATCGCGCAGCGGCGCTCGATGTCCAAGGAAGCCGCCCGTATAGCAGATATGCCGGACCGGCATACTCCCCAGGGCGCGCGACCGGGCAGGCCGGCGAGCGTCGACGCGGCGCTTCGGCCGTTTTCTCCCGTTTCTGTTCCTACGCGACGAGTCCGACCGCCTCGGGCCAGTACAGGCGCATCGGATTGTCCACCAGCAGCTTGCGCTGCAGCTCGGCGGTTGGCGCAATGTGCGGAATGAAGTCGACCAGCAGGCCGTCGTCGGGCATGTGATCGACGAGATTCGGATGCGGCCAGTCGGTGCCCCACAGCACGCGCTCGGGAAATCGTTCGACGACACGGCGCGCAAACGGCACGACGTCGCGATAGGCCGCACGTTCGCCTTGGCGCGCGGGCGGTCCGCTGTGAGACAGACGCTCAGGGCAAGTCACCTTCGACCAGACGTTTGGGTTTTCCTGCATGAAGCGCAGGAACAACCCGAACTCGGGATCGTCGACCGGCTTGGTCACGTCGGGGCGGCCCATGTGATCGACGACCACGACGGTCGGCAACGACGTGAAGAAGTCCCACAGTTCTGGGAGATCGGGCGCCTCGAAGTAGATGACGACATGCCAGCCTAGCGGTGCGATGCGGGTGGCGATGTCCATCAACTCATCGGCCGGCGTGAAGTCGACGAGTCGCCTGACGTAGTTGAAGCGCACGCCGCGCACGCCCGCCGCATGCAGCCTCTGCAGTTGCGCATCGGTCGGCTTGCCGCGCAGTGTCGCGACGCCGCGCGCGCGGCCCTCGGAACGTTCGAGCGCATCGACGAGCGCACGATTGTCGGCGCCGTGGCAGGTGGCCTGCACGATCACGTTGCGTGCGAAGCCGAGATGGTCGCGCAGTGCGAACAGTTGAGCGCATGAAGCGTCGCACGGCGTGTATTTGCGCTCGGGCGCGTAAGGGAAGCGCTCGCCCGGGCCGAACACATGGCAATGTGCGTCGACGCTCCCTGCGGGTAGCGCGAACCGGGGTGTCGACGGGTTTGCGTACCAGTCGAGCCATCCGGGGCTTTTTTCAAAAGGCATTGCTTTTCGTCCTTGTCGTTGCAGGCATCGGTCAATCGCGGTACCGATTATTGCGAGGGCAAGGTCGTGATCCTAGGTGGCCGAGATGCTAGCTGTTATGCCGGATCGTTATGGCGGCGCTCGTTCACGAGTTCGCGCAGCACGGTGCGGGCATGGCGCATGAGCGGCGTGGACGGCTTGAGCGCCGATGAGGCGAGGAACAAGCGGCTGCGCAGCTCCGGTTGAACGAGCGGCCGCACGCTGAAGGCCTCTGGATTGCCGGAGCCGTGGACAGCGCCCGCGGGCAGTACGGCATGACCGAAGCCGTGGCGCACGAGGTCGAGAATCGACGGCACGCCAGACACCTCCCAGTCGATCTGCAGGCGCAGTCCCGCCAGGATGGCTTGGGCTTCCACGAGCTTGCGCACCGTGTGCGCGCGTTCGGGGATGATGAGCCGCAGATTCTGCAATTGCGCAAAGACCACCGGCCCGCTCGGCTCGCCGGCGGGCCCGATGAGACACAGTGGCTCTTCCGACAACGGCTCGAGCTCGATGGCTTGATCCACTTCGGCATTGAGCACGAGTCCCAGATCGACTCGGCCTGTCGTGATCCACTCGGCGATATGCGTCGATAGACCTTCGACGATGGCCAGCTTGGCCTTGGGCAGTTCGTCGCGGAAGCGTTTGACGAGCGGCAACGTCAGCAGGCGCGCGGTGCTCGGCGGCAGCGCCAGCACGACGCGCCCTGTCGGCTCGTCGCGGCGGGCCTCGACGTCGTCGACAGCCAGCGCGACGCGCTGCAGGATATCGACGCCGTGCTCGAACAGGCGACGGCCCGCCTCGGTCAAGGCCACGCCACGTCCATGGCGTTGCAGGAGGGCGCAGCGAAGCTCGGTCTCGAGCATGCGCACTTGGCGGCTCAGCGCGGGCTGCGCAATATCGAGAATGCGCGCGGCCTGGCTGAAGCTGCCGAGTTCGGCGACGCGTACGAAATAATCGAGCTGCTTGAGGTTCATCGTGGCAGGCGGCTCACGGGTAGCGCGGCGCGCCCAGGAGAGAGGCGGGCCGCCTGAGCCTAAGCCGCCGATAGTAGCTGAGCTGGATATGGGACGTCCAATTTCCCAGGGGGCCGATGTTGCGCTTGGGCTTCAGCACCATTTCGATTGGGCCGCGGTGGCCGCCGCGGCGGTCGGCGCCGGCGTGACGGCCGGTGCAGATGTCGGGATGAACTACAACCCCCAGCAGAACTTCGATTTCGGTAAGAGCTACGCCGCGGCGGCGGCGGGCTCGGTCGCATCGGGTGTGGCCGATGCCGCTTTGAACGGCGGCCATATTTCGGTGGGGCAAATTGCGACCGATGCGTTTGGTAACGCGCTGGGTCAGGCTCTGGGGGACGACTATTCGGCGTCGCACCAGCAGAACCCATTTGCCGCCCGCACGCGAAACCAGATTGGCGTGGGCAACCAGGGCGATGCTGTGTTGTACGGCCCGTTGGGCGGGAGCGGGCAGCGCCATCGACCAATACAGCGAGCATGAGCACGCTGTTTGGGGTGACGCCGCAAGATAGCGCACCGAGCATGGCCACCTTATACGGCGTCACACCGCAATTCTCCTATACGGGTTCCTCCGGCGTTGCCGCGCCTACCTATAACGACCAAAGCGTCACCGTTTCGCGAGGCGATACGGTTGAAGCGCTCGCACGTGCAAATTATGGCGACAATTGGCGTGCCGGGGTGGCCGCCATCGTTGGCGCCAACGGTTTGCAGCCGAACATGCTCGGCAGCCCGATGCTGTCGGTGGGGAGGGGCGTAGCGATCCCAGACCTTCAGCGATATGTCGATCAAGGAATATCGCTCGATGCGCTGGCAGGTGCGGGCGGAGGCATCATCGCCGGTAACCAACACAATATCGATTCGTATAACAGCTGGCAGATGCAGCAGGCTCAAGCGTCGACGCAAGCCGCAATGGCTTCGGCCGGAGGCGCGGCCGGCAACCTGAGCGAAGGGGATATCAACTATATCTATGGGTTGATGACGCAACCTTCGACAGGGGCAGTCGCTCCGGCGACCAACTATGTGTCGCCGACTTTCCAACCGGCGCCCTGGGCTGAAGTAACCAGCTCGCAGACAGATGTTCGAGGCGGCTTCGACAGTCTGGGCAATAGCACCGCCAACGTAGCCGAGTTCAATCCGGGGGACTTTCATCCGAAGGATGCGATCACGGGGCTGGCTACCGATTTGTCGGTATGGGGTGTCCATCGAGGCGGAGTGGTGGGCAATCTGGCGCTGTACTCCGGGGCGCTGTTTGGCGGCGTAGCGGACGGGCTGTTGCCGAATACGCCGGGTCAAGCGTTGTTCAGTATTGGAGCGGGGGCAGTTGGCGGGCCGCTGCTGGGTAAGGCGATAACGGGACTGGAGGGGCTTGCGGCCGCGTCGCCGCTTACCAGTTGGCTGGCGCAAGACGTCTCGACTGTCGCTGGCCGAGTGGGGACGTCTTTGGGGCAGACTGCCGACAATATGATCGGCAATGCACTTGATCGGTTCGGCTTCCGTTTATCCGTCGTAGAGGCTGGATCGGGGCCTGCTCTTGCTGGTGCATCCGACCCAGCCGCAGCGAAAATGTCGATCGGCGCGTCGAGATACGGTTCCTACCAGGAGTTCGCTCATGCGACTTATCAGACATACCAAGCTGCTGTCGATGATGGCTACGCTGCGGCACAAGAAGCCCTCGACAACGGCACGGTGACGGTGCCGCCGGGGGTGTCGCGGCAAACGGTATTGGGACAGCAGACCGACGCATTTGCGCGAGACGCGATGAAGCTGTGGGTAGAGTCGGAGGGAGTCGCTGAAGGGACAGGCGCCCCGAATATCATCCAAATCAACCGGCGCCTGCTCGATCCGTCGTTTTCTGGTGTGTACCGCGTGCCAGATGTCTACGTGCCTCCAGCTGGGCAGATTTTTGATGCTTCGCTAGAGTTCAAGATCGCGACGTCTCCCCAAATTCGAGACTTCTGGAACTACTCCAACGGAAGTAGAATTACTATCGTGCGACCTACCGAAGCGGGTGGCTCTTACAGCATTCTTCCTCCGTGGTGAGAATTGGGAATTGGAAATGGCATTGAAGCTACAAAATTTGTCCGAGTATTCCGATAGGTTGAACTTTACGCTGCTCTCGGGCACCAGAAAATTCCCTAGGGTGGGGCCGTTTGGCGACGACCACCAGGCCAATCTCACAATTGCGTTTCAGTCGTTGTCGGATGGTTTGCCGATTGTGGAGCGTCATCTCAAGGACGACGACAAATTCATGCGCGTAAAAGTTTTACT
>DATJJH010000017.1:0-55696 GCA_035492395.1 Trinickia sp.
CAGCCACTTCCGCAACGCCTCCCAAGCCCGCAACTTCTCGGCATAAGGCACAGCAGCATAAGCCGGGCTGCTCGACGGCAGCTTGATGAGATCAAGCGACACGCGGCTTTCGGCCAACAGCTGCATCCCGATCCTCGCCGCCGTGCCGCCATTAAACGCTACCGCACCGAGATTCGGCAACGCGGCCACCAACGCCGCAAGGTCGTTCGTCGCATGATCGCGAATGCGGCTATCGAGACTGCCTTCCCGCTTCGCCTTCGCAATCACATCCCACAGCCCCACCCGATGATCGAGCAGCGCCTGCAGCCGCGCCTCGTACGCCATCCCCGGCAACGCCACGCCAATCACATCCCCGATCAAATGCCAAAACCGATTTTGCGGATGCGCATAGTACTGGCTTTGCGCGAGCGACGCCTCTCCGGGCAAACTGCCGAGCACGAGCACGCGCGTGCGCTCGTCCACAACCGGCGCGAACGAATGCTTGAACGTCACGACGATGAAGCCGCCCGCGACGGCAACGGCGTTCTGCTCGGCGCCGACCCGGCATGCGCAGGGCGCGCGAGACGTCCGCCTCTGTCGTGGCCGGTGGCAGACAGCGCTGCGCCGCCCGGCGGTTGTTCGCCCGCTCTTTCCCGTCGCTTCAGATGCGCCCACAGCGCAGGCAGCATGCATTCCGTCACCATGAGCGGCGCGCCGTGCCGGACGAACACCGAGCGCCGCGCAAGCAACTCACATGGAGCGCTCCCAGCGATTTGACGGCGCGCCAGCATGGCCAACGGGTGACGCACGGCAAGCCTCGTACTGACCAGCACCGAACGCAACACCGTGCTGTCCGCATAAAGCAATTCGGCAAGCGGACGAGTGGACAGCCGCCGCATCGCCTGCCAAACGCCGCGGCTCGCCGCGAGCGGCGCGATGCTGTGCGCGGCGACGAACGGCACGCCGTTCACCTCGAGCACGACCTCACGCACCCACACCCGCGTGCGTGATCCAACGCGCAGCGCAGCGCGCTCGTCCGGCCACGCAAGATCGACGGCTTCGCGCGTCACGCGCACCCGCACGTCGCCGAGCGTGCGCAAGTGCGCCGTCAGCGACCCTCCGCGCGTGAGCCAGTCCTTTTGATCGAACGTCGAAACCGGACGCTGCGCCGCGCGCCAACCACAGCCCGCGGCGTCGTAACGCAGACGCGCGGCGTGCATCACCGCCCGAGCAGCAGCGCGTTCGTGCGTTTGACGAAGCTCGCCGGATCTTCGAGCGTGCCGCCCTCGGCCAGCATCGCTTGATCGAACAACAAGTGGCACCAATCGCCGAAATCGCCGCGATCCGGAGCGAGCGCCTTCACGAGCGCGTGCTCGGGGTTGATTTCGAGAATCGGCCTCACTTCAGGCGCCTTCTGCCCGGCCGCCTTCAGCATCCGTTGCAGGTAGCCCGTCATCTCGCCGTCGTCGGCCACGAGGCACGACGGCGAATCGGTCAGGCGGAACGTCAAACGCACATCCTTCGCCTTGTCCTTGAGCACCTCCTTCATCTGCTCGACGAGCGGCTTCATCGTTTCGCCGATGGCCTCGTGCGCTTTCTTCTCTTCGTCGTTGAACGTGTCGAGATCGAGATCGCCGCGCGCCACGCTCGCAAGCGGCTTGCCGTCGAATTCGGTGAAGTACGCGAGCGCCCACTCGTCGACGCGATCGGTCAGCAGCAGCACTTCGATGCCCTTCTTGCGGAACACTTCGAGATGCGGGCTGTTCTTCGCCGCTTGCCACGTATCGGCAGTCACGTAGTAGATCTTCGTCTGCTCGGGCTTCATGCGGGCGACGTAGTCGGCAAGCGACACGGTCTGCTCGTCCGAATCGGTATGCGTCGACGCGAAGCGCGCGAGCTTGCCGATGCGCTCGCGATTCGAAAAGTCCTCGCCGAGCCCTTCCTTGAAGACTTGGCCGAACTCTTTCCAGAATGTCCGGTACTTCTCCTTGCCCTCGTCGGTCTCGGCGGATGCGAGCTCTTCGAGCATCGACAACACGCGCTTGGTCACGCCCTCGCGGATCGCCTTGACGTCCCGGCTTTCCTGCAAGATTTCACGCGACACGTTCAGCGGCAAATCCGCCGAATCGACGACGCCTTTCACGAAACGCAGGTACGAGGGCACCAGTTGCTCAGCGTCGTCCATGATGAAGACGCGCTTCACGTAAAGCTTCAGCCCGCCCCGATGCTCGCGGTTCCACAGGTCGAACGGCGCGCGCGCCGGCACGTAGAGCAGTTGCGTGTACTCGCTGCGGCCTTCCACGCGGTTGTGCGTCCATGCGAGCGGGTCTTGCTCGTCATGGGCAAGATGGTGATAAAACTGCTTGTACTGCTCGTCGTCGATCTCGTTCTTCGATCGCGTCCACAGCGCGCTCGCCTGGTTGACGGTTTCGTCCTCGTCTTGAACGACCATCTCGCTCTTTTCCGCGTCCCACTCCTCTTTCTTCATGAGAATCGGCAGTGCGACGTGATCGGAGTACTTGCGAATGATCGACTTCAGCCGATACGCGGACAGCAGTTCGTCCTCTTCCGCACGCAGGTGCAGGGTAATCGTCGTGCCGCGTTGCGCGCGTTCGATCGTCTCGACGGCGAAGTCGCCCTCGCCCGCGCTGATCCAGCGCACGCCTTCGGCCGCCGGCAACCCCGCGCGGCGCGACTCGACGGTGATCTTGTCGGCAACGATGAAGCCCGAGTAGAAGCCCACGCCGAATTGACCGATCAGTGCGGCGTCTTTCTGCTGGTCGCCCGAGAGCTGCGAAAAGAATTCCTTCGTGCCCGAGCGGGCGATCGTGCCCAAATGCGAGACGGCTTCGTCACGGCTCATGCCGATACCGTTGTCGTCGATCGTGATCGTGCGCGCTTCTTTGTCGAACGACACGCGAATGCGCAAGTTCGGGTCGTTTTCGTAGAGCTCGCTCTTGGCGATCGCTTCGAAGCGCAGCTTGTCGGCGGCATCCGAGGCGTTCGAGATCAGCTCGCGCAGGAAGATTTCCTTATTGCTGTAGAGCGAATGAATCATCAGTTGCAGAAGTTGCTTGACCTCTGCCTGAAAGCTCATGGTCTCTTGTGCCATGGTCCTAAGTTCCTCGTTGCGTTCGTGATTGACGAAAAATGACGAAAATGCGCTCAATGGCACGCACCGCCGACGGCCCTGACCGATCGGCGCGCGCGCAGCGGGGCCTCAATTGGGGGCCGCCGCGGGAGTTTTCAAGGGGCGCGGGGCGCGATGCGGCCCTTGCACGTAGTCAGCCAGGAAACCTGGCAACGCGGGATCCCCACAGTTTGCGACATTGAAACGCATCCAGGTGGTGGGCGACTGATGTGGCGAAAACAAGCTTCCCGGGGCCAGCAAGAACCCGGCCTCCTGGCCGGCAGCCGCGAGCGCGTCCGCGTCGACGCCGGTATCGGCCCACAGAAACATGCCCGCCGCCGGCATCGAGAACAGCGAAAAACCCGCGTGCTCCAGCATGCGAGCGCACTTGTCGCGCACGCCGTCGAGCCTCGCCCGAAGACGCTCGACGTGCCGCCGATAGTGCCCTTCGGTCAAGATCTTGTAGAGCACGCGTTCGTTGAGCTCGGGCGTCGTCATCCCGATCAGCACCTTTTGATCGGCGATCGACTGGGCGACATCGTGCGCGCACGCGACGAAGCCCACGCGCAGGTTCGCCGTCAGCGTCTTCGAAAAACTCCCCAGGTAGATGACGCGCCCGAGCTGATCGAGGCTCGCGAGCCGCGTCACCGGGTAGTTCGGCGGACAGAGATCGCCGTAGATATCGTCCTCGACGACGATAAAGTCGTACTCTTCGGCCAAGCGCAGTATCCGGAACGCTTGCGCCGGCGACAGCGAGGTGCCCGTCGGGTTGTGCAGCACCGAATTGATGACGAACATTTTCGGCCGCCACGTCTTGACGAGCGACTCGAGCGCGTCGAGGTCCGGGCCATGCGGCGTATACGGCACGCCGACGAGCCGCGCGCCTTGCGCCGCGAAGCGGCCGAACATCTGGAACCAAGCCGGATCGCCGACGATCACGGCGTCGCCGGGCTGCACATAAAGGCGCGCGATCAGGTCGATCGCCTGCGTCACGCCCGATACGAGGACGATCTGCTCGGGGGCGGCGCCAATTTCGAACTCCTCGAGACGCGTCTGCAGTTGATGACGCAACGGCAGAAAACCCTGCGCGGTACCGGTGCCGAGCCATTGGCCGCCGCTTTGGCGGCCCAGTGTGCGCAAGGCGCTCGATAGGAGTTCGCCGTCTAGCCAGCGGCTCGGCAGGTAGCCGAGACCCGGGCCTTTTTCCGGCGCGCCGGCGTGCAGCGTATTGCGCAACAGCCAAGTCACGTCGATCGAACGGGTGGCAGCGGCAGCGGCCGCGGCAGGAGGCCGCTGTCCGTCACCGGGTGTGCTCGCCGCGCGTTCCCGCACGTAGAAGCCCGAGCCGCGTCGCGAGTCGAGGTAACCCTGGGCGACGAGGCGCTCGTACGCTTCGACGACCGTGAACCGCGAAACCCCCTTGTCTTGGGCGAGCTTGCGGATCGAGGGCATGCGCATGCCGGGCCGGAATACCCGCTCCTCGATGCGGCGGCGCGCCCATTGCACGAGCTGCTCGACGAGCGTCAGCTGCGACGCACCGTGGGGGGCGGGAATGAGATCAAGCGCAGTGGACATGGCGAGGGCATCCGCAAACGAACTGTACCGAATAGTATCGCGCCGATTGTACCGTTACTGTGCCGGCCCACGCGATTAAAGTGGATCCTAGCCGCCAAGCGCTCGCGCGCCGGCATCGTGTCAACCGACGTCCGCTGCGCCTCCGCCGCACGACTCGCCGCTTTCGCAGATCCACAATGACAACAGCCTCCGCGCTCGAACTCGATCATCTCGTCGTCGCCGCACGCTCATTGGAAGAAGGCGAGCGGTTCGTCTTCGACGCGCTCGGCGTCGAATCCGCCCCCGGCGGCACGCACGTCGCCATGGGCACGCACAATCGGCTCGTCGGCCTCTGGGGCGGCGCGTATCTCGAAATTATCGCGATCGACCCGCAAGCCGAGCGCGAGCGCGCCGCGAACGGCGCCGCCGGCGCGGCGGCGCCTCGCCCGCGTTGGTTTGCGCTGGACGATTCGACCATGCGCGAGCGGCTCGAGCGCGGTCCCTATCTCGCGCACTGGGCGGTACGCGTGCCGCGGCCGAAAGACCTCGGCCGTTGGCAAAGTCAGTATCCGTCGCGTATCGCGCCGGTCGTACCGATGGCGCGCGGGGAACTGACCTGGCGGCTGACTGTGCCCGAGAACGGTTCGTTTCCGAGTTGGGAAGGCGCCGGCGAAGGCGTCGTGCCCACGCTGATTCAATGGGACACGGCGGCGCATCCGAGCGCGCGCCTGCCCGCAACCGGCCTGGCCCTCAAACGCCTCCAGGCGAGTCATCCGCGCGCCGACGACATTCGCGCCCATCTGCGATGGCTCGGCGCCGAACATCTGATCGAACTCGACACGGCAACGGACGGCGCCCCGACGCTCGTAGCCGAAATCGAAACGCCGTCGGGCGTTCGCACGCTCGCATAGATTGGCCCGGCTGCATCCGGCGCCCACCGCCCAACCCGCACTAGGAGTCATGGAGTGACGAAGTCGCGTGAAACGCAAGGCATGCTGCTCGGTCTCGTCGGCGTGATCATCTTCAGCTTGACGCTGCCGATGACACGCATCGTCGTACAGGAATTCCATCCGCTGTTGAACGGTCTCGGCCGCGCACTGGCGGCCTCCGTCCCCGCCGCGCTCCTGCTCGCCTGGCGCCGGGAGCGTTGGCCCAACCGCGCCCAAATCAAAGGGCTGGCCGTGACGGCGCTGGGCGTCATCGTCGCGTTCCCGGTGTTCTCGGCCTGGGCCATGAAATCGGTTCCCGCCTCTCACGGGGCGCTCGTCAACGGTCTACAACCGTTGTTCGTCGCGATCTACGCGGCCTGGCTCTCGCGCGAGCGGCCTTCCCCGACCTTTTGGGCAAGCGCGGCGGTCGGTAGCGCGCTCGTCGTCGCCTATGCACTGCACGCGGGGGGCGGCGCGCTGCAGGCGGGCGATCTGCTCATGCTCGCCGCTGTCGTCGTCGGTGCGCTCGGCTACGCCGAAGGCGCCCGCCTCGCGCGCGAACTAGGCGGGTGGCAGGTGATCTGCTGGGCGCTCGTGCTGGCCGCGCCGTTTCTCGTCGTGCCGGTGGGCTGGCTCGGCTGGCAACAGCACCTGCAGCACCCGGGGCCCGTCGCGCTGCGCACATGGCTCGCGTTCGGCTACGTTGCGCTGTTCTCCCAGTTCATTGGATTTTTTGCGTGGTATGCCGGGCTCGCGATGGGCGGAACCGCCCGAGTAGGACAAGTTCAGCTATTGCAGATATTCTTCACGATCGCGTTCGCCGCGCTGTTTTTCGGCGAAGCCGTCGCACCGTCCACCTGGTTTTTCGCCGCCGCCGTCATTGCCACGGTCGTGCTCGGGCGCAAGGCCGCCGTTCGCACGGCCGTCACGCCGACGCGCGCAACGGGACGACTCGCGCGATAATCGCGCTTCTCGTCTCGAAACATTACCCGTGTTTCGGTATCGACGACGGACCCCCAACTCAACCACCATCGAGGATTAAGGAGACGTTTCATGGATCACAGCGATCTGCCGCACACCAACTGGCGCATTTCCGAGCGCGCACGCAAACTCACGAGCTCCGCCATCCGCGAGATCCTGAAAGTCACCGAACGCCCCGAAGTCATTTCGTTCGCCGGCGGCCTGCCCTCGCCCGTCACGTTCCCGGTCGAGCGCATGCGCGAAGCGTGCGAGCGCGTGATCCGCGACGCCCCGGCCGCCGCGTTCCAGTACAGCGCGACCGAAGGCTTCCTGCCGCTGCGCGAATGGATCGCCGCGCGCTACTCGAAAGACGGCGTCACGATTCGCCCCACGCAAGTGCTCGTCACCACGGGCTCCCAGCAAGCACTCGATCTGCTCGGCAAGGTCCTGATCGACCCGGCCAGCCCCGTGCTCGTCGAAACCCCGACCTACCTGGGCGCGCTGCAGTCGTTTTCGATGTACGAAGCGCACTACGTGCAAGTGCCGACCGATGAGAACGGGCTCATCCCCGAAGGCTTGACGCCCGCGTTGACCGAAGGCGCCCGCCTGCTCTACGCGCAGCCGAACTTCCAGAACCCGACGGGGCGCCGCTTGCCGCTCGAACGCCGCCGCGCGCTCGCGCAGTTCGCGCTGACGAGCCCGTTCCCGGTGATCGAGGACGATCCGTACGGCGCGCTCGACTATGCCGGCGCCCCGCTGCCGACCCTGTTGTCGATGGCGCCGGATCACATCGTGCACTGCGGCTCGTTCTCGAAGGTGCTCGCCCCCGGTCTGCGGCTCGGCTACATCATCGCGCCCGAGGAGTTGCACTTCAAACTCGTGCAGGCAAAGCAAGCCACCGATCTGCACACGCCGAGCTTCACGCAGCGCATCGTCCACGAGGTCGTGAAAGACGGCTTCCTCGACGAACACGTGCCGACGATCCGCGCGCTGTATCGCGATCAGTGCGAAGCGATGCTTGCATCGCTCGAACGGCACATGCCCGCGGGCGTCACGTGGAATCGCCCGGAAGGCGGCATGTTCGTGTGGGCCAACCTGCCCAAGCACATCGACACGATGCAGCTGCTCGAGGCGGCCGTCGCCGAGAACGTCGCGTTCGTGCCCGGCGCGCCGTTCTACGCCCACGACGCCGACCACAGCGCGTTGCGCCTCTCGTTCGTCACGGTGCCGCCGGCGCGCATCGACGAAGGCGTCGCACGTTTGGCGCAGCTCATTCGCGCACGCCTGTAACGCAAGCGCGCCGCCGATTCGCTCTGCCTCTACACTTACCCCCTTTTACGTTCAAGGAATCGACATGGCAAATACCAACGTCTACGACAAGCTCAAGGAACTGCGCATCGAACTGCCCCAAGCCGCGACGCCGGCCGCGGCCTACGTGATGTGCGCGCAGACGGGCAACACGGTCTTCGTGTCGGGCCACACCGCGAAGAAGGACGGCAAGCCGTGGGTCGGCAAGCTCGGCGCGAACATGACGACCGACGAAGGCAAGGTCGCGGCCCGTTCGGTCGCGATTGATCTGCTCGCCTCGCTGCATGCGCATACGGGCGATCTGAACCGCGTCAAGCGCATCGTCAAGGTCATGAGCCTCGTAAATTCGACGCTCGAGTTCACCGAGCAGCATCTCGTGACGAACGGCGCGTCGGAACTCTTCGGCGAAATTTTCGGCGATGCGGGCAAGCACGCGCGCTCGGCATTCGGCGTGGCGCAAATTCCGACGGGCTCGTGCGTCGAGATCGAGCTCATCGCGGAAGTGGCGTAAGCGGAGTTCATCGATGAGCGCGCACCCCGTCCGCTTCAAGCAGGTCGATGTGTTTTCCCAAGTGCCGTTCAAGGGCAACGCGTTAGCCGTCGTCTTCGACGCCGACAGCTTGACGGACGACGAGATGCAAGCGATCGCCCGTTGGACGAACCTATCGGAGACGTCCTTCATTTGTCGGCCGACGGACGAGAACGCGGACTATCGCGTGCGGATCTTCACACCGGCGTACGAATTGCCGTTCGCGGGTCATCCGACGCTCGGCACGGCGCACGCGCTCATCGAGAGCGGCTATCGGCCGCGCCGCCCCGGACAACTGATTCAGCAATGCGGCGTCGGCCTAGTCGAAGTGGTCATGCGCGACGACGGCTCCTTGGCCTTCGCCGCGCCTGCGGCTCGCATCGAACCGGTCGACGCGAGCTTGCTGCCTACGCTGAAAGCCGCGCTCGGCAGCGATGAGATCGATTTCAGCGTCCTGCCGCCGTATCGCGTCGACAACGGTGTGCCATGGCTTGTGATCGGCGTCGATTCGCCGCGGGCCTGCCTATCGATCACGCCCGATCCTGCCGCTATTTCGCAGATAGTGCGGAAATTGGGCATGACCGGTCTTGCATTTTATGCGTTGCATGCGCCGGACGGCCCTGCCACGCTAGAGGTGCGCTGCATCGTCGTCGATAGCGTGTTCGAGATTTACGAGGATCCGGTCACCGGAAGCGCCAATGCGGCTATTGCATGTCTGCTCGCGGCTCGCGAGCGCCAACCGGGTCAACGCTATACCGTGCGCCAAGGGACGGCCATAGCGCGTGAAGGCCGAGTGATCGTCGATTACGCGGACGACGGCCGGATTTGGATCGGCGGCCACTCGACAACGATCATCGACGGCGCCGCTCGCCTCGCCTAAGCCACGGGCGGCCCCTCCGCCTCGCGCGGGGCCGCCGCACGACCTCGCACCCCTCGCACCTCGCATTGCTCGCTCGCGCGTTCCCCGCCTTTTCTCACCACTTGGAATACCCATTCCGTCTACTAGGCCATATTGGGATCGCCGCTTGCATGTCGATCGACGCCTGAAGGCGCATCGCCAAGGACTGGGCGGCCCGGCGGCACGGGCTGCGGCGTCGTTTATGGCGCAAAATGCGAATGCCATTCCGAAATCGTGCCTGACGCGACAAACGTTTACCCGATAAACGGACGCTATCTTAATTTTTATCCATTAAGTAATATCCTCGATGAGGAACGTCTGCGGTATGCGAAGCCTTTCATAACTCACTGTGCTCCGATGAATTTCGCCCGGCTTCATTCCACGAGGGACACCCGCACGAAGACCGGTGCTGCGGGCTCACGCCGTCGCGCGCTGATCGCGATCCCGGCGCTGGGCGTGCTCGTGCTTGCGCTGCTGTGGACGGTGATTTCGGCGCGTCTGTCCGTCGAGCGCGACTCGACCTACCGGGAAGCGACCGCGTCGGCCGCGATTCTCTCGTCGGCGCTCGAGCAGCACACCGTCAAGGCCATTCACCAAGTCGATCAGATCACGCGCTTCGTCAAGTACGAGTTCGAGAAGAGCCCCGAGCACTTCGATCTGGCCAGCACGGTGGAAAAAGGCGTCGTGCAAAGCGACACGCTCGTGCAGGTGGCGATCATCAACGAGCACGGCATTCTGGTGGCGAGCACGGCCGAAACCAATCCTACGCCGATCGACCTTTCCGACCGCGAGCACTTCAAGGTTCACGAGCACGAGAACGACGACCAGCTCTATATCAGCAAGCCTGTGCTCGGTCGCGTGTCGCACCAGTGGACACTGCAGATGACGCGCCGCCTGAACCACACCGACGGGTCGTTCGCGGGTGTGGTGGTGGTTTCCGAAGATCCGGGCTACTTCACGAGCGACTTTTACAACAACGCGGCGATCGGCAAGGATGGCGTGATCGCCGTGATCGCCGACAACGGCTCGGTTCTCGCCCGCCGCACGGGCCTGGCGCGCGATCCGGCAGGCCGGTTTTCGGCCAGCGGCACCTACCCGATTTCCGAACATGTGTCGGGCACCATGGTCGACCCGATCGATCACGTCAAGCGCATCGTTTCGTATCGGCACATCGACGGCTATCCAATGGGCGTCCTCGTCGGGCTCTCGGAAGCCGAAGAGTTCGCCGACTACAACCACACGCGCAACGTCTATCTGTTGATGGCGAGCTTCATTTCGCTCGCGATGCTCGGGTTCTTCGCCGTCGCGACGGGCCTCATCGGCAAGTTGCTCGGCCGGGAGCGCGAGATGACCCACCTCGTCGAGTACGATTTGCTCACGGGCCTGCGCAATCGTTACGCCACGTTGCAAAGCCTGCGGCAAGACGTGGGCGATCCGGGCAACGTCGGGCGGCTCGCGATTCTTTTCATCGATCTCGACAACTTCAAGACGGTCAACGATACGCTCGGGCACAACGCCGGCGACATCGTGCTGCAGATGACCGCCTCTCGCCTAGCCGACGCCGTCGGCGCAGCCGGTGTGCTCTCGCGCATCGGCGGCGACGAATTCGTCGTCGTACTCAAGGGCGGGGACGTCGAGCGGCAAGCCGTGCAGCTCGCCGAGAGCGTGCGCGAGATCTTCGAGCACCCGTTCGACGTGCGCGGCACCTCGTTCGTGCTGCACGCGAGCATCGGCATCGCGCTGTATTCGGTTGGAAGCGAAAGCGAGATCGATCTGCTCAAGAAGGCCGACCTTGCGATGTACAGCGCCAAGGACGCCGGCAAGAACTGCTATCAGTTCTACTCGCCGCATCTATCGCATCGCGCCGATCACCTGATGCAGTGGGAGCAGCAGCTTCGCGTCGCGCTCGCCGAAAACCAGCTCTTCCTCGTCTACCAGCCGAAGATCGATCTCGCGCGGCGCTGCGTCACGGGTTTCGAAGCGCTTGCGCGCTGGAACCATCCGCAGCAAGGCGTCATTTCGGCGAGCGAGTTCATACCGGTGGCCGAATCGACAGGCCTCATCGTTCCGATTGGCGACTTCGTCATTCAAACGGCCTGTCGGCAGCTCGCGGAATGGCGGCGCGACGGGTACGAGACGCTCTCGCTGGCCGTGAACATTTCGGCGGTGCAGTTCTGGCGCGGCGATCTTTATGAAACGATTTCACGCGCGATCGAGGAAACGGGCATCGCGGCGAACCGGCTCGAGCTCGAAATCACCGAAACCGCGATGATGGAGTACCCCGAACTCGTTTCGGAGAAGATCGTCGCACTGAAGCGGCTCGGCGTCAGCATCGCACTCGACGACTTCGGCACCGGCTATTCGTCGCTGTCGTATTTGAACCGCTTCTCGGTCGACACGCTGAAGGTCGATCGTTCGTTCGTGCAGGCCATCCCGGCCGACCGCAGCGTCTGCGTGATGGTCTCCGCAATCGTCAATCTGGCCCGCTCGCTCGGGTTGACCGTCGTGGTCGAAGGCACCGAAACCGAAGAACAGATCGCATGGCTGTCGGCACTGGGGAACATCCAAGCTCAAGGCTTCCTGTTCTCGCGCCCCGTGCCCGCGGACGGCATCCGAGGGGTCTTGGATCGCTTCGGCGTGTGCGACGCGCACGAGCCTTTCGGCGCGTACGGCAAGAACCAAAAGAATACGACCAAACAATCGGCATAGCAGCGCCGCAAAAGAGCGCCGGCACGACGACGATCGGCGCGAGAGAGAAGACGAGGACCGATCCGATGAGCGATGCAAGCACGCAGAGGAGACCCGCCGCGCGCGCCGCGCCCACCGCCCCCAGCAGGGACGAAACGAAGACGCACCCCGCCCCCGCGGGCGAGACTGAATCCGAACCGCTGTGGACGCTGTTCAGAGTCGTGTTCGCGCTTTCGGCACTTTCATGGGGTGGGTTGGCGTTGATGGCGCAACTCGAGCTGCACTACGTCGAGCGCGAGCGGCGCTTCACGCAGGTCCAATACTCCGATTTCGTCGCGCTGGCCTGGATGACCCCAGGGGCGGTGGGCTGCAACGTCGCGGTGCAGGTGGGCTACGCGCTGCGGGGACGCATCGGCGCGTGCGTCGCGGGCCTCGCGAGCGTGCTCCCGTTCTTTTGCACGATGACGGCCATGGCGACGTTCTACAACGAGCCGTTCGTTCGAACGCTCGCGGCCCCTGGCCTGCTCGATCACTTCGCCGTCGTGCTCGCGGCGCTCATCGGCATCACCTGGTATAGACAAACGCGTGTGCTCGTGCGCGCGCCGCTCCAATGGGCCGCGGCCATCCTTGCCTGCATCGTGCTCCTGACGATACGCGGCACCGCCGCGTTCGTCCTGCTGCTGGCCGGATCGTTCGCGGTCGGCTGGATCGCGAGCCGGGCGCGCGGCGGGAAACTCGACATCTCGCTCCGATATGCGGACAAGCTCCTGGTGCTCGCGCTCGTTGCGCTGATCGCGCTGTTCGCCACGCCGCTGCCGCCCGACTATGCCGCGCGCCTGATTTGGCCACGCCTTGCCGGGGCCGGCATCACCTTGTTCGGCGGCGGGTTTTCCGCCTTACCCGTGCTCAAGGCGCTGTTCGAGACGCCCGAACTCGGGGTCAACGCTCGCGAGTTCACGCTTGCGTTCGCATTGTCGCCGGTCTCGCCGGGTCCGCTGTTGAACGTCGTGCCGTTTCTCGGGTATCTCGTGCAAGGCTGGATCGGCGCCGTGATCGCGACATGCGCCCTGTTCATCCCGTCAGGCATGCTCATCGTGTTCGCGCGCCGCCACTTGCACCGGCTCGAAACGCATACGCGCTTCGAGCATGGCATGCGTGTGCTGCGCGCATCGACCACCGCTTTCCTGCTCACGGCTGTCGTGCATGTCGGCGCGCATGTGCCGCCTCGTCCCGCCTACGTCGTTACCGCCGCGTTCGCACTCGTGTGCCTCGCGCGATTCAAGATGCCCGTGTACGCCGTCTATGCCGCCGTCGCGGCGGTTTTCGGCGCCGCGCACATCCTTGGGTATCAGTAACGAGCGGACCTCGCCTACGCGTAGCCGAGCGCGCCCGCTAGCTCCACCACCGGCCAACCGACCCAACCGACCCGAGCGACCGCCAAGGTCGTCGAGCTGTCGAGCCGCGTTGGCGGCGGCTCAGAACCCCCGAGACAGTACAGCTGCCGCGATCGTTACGAAGCCGAGCAAGAGATTCACAAGGACGAGGCGACGCATCGTATCCACCGCGCGTGCGCCGTCGGGCCAGCGCTGCGCCTGCACGGCACGACGAATGCGCGGAAAGACGGCGAAGCGCGCATGGCCGTAAATCAGCATCATCACGACGCCGAGCGCCGCCATCAAATGGATTTGCCAAGGGGCGTGCGAGCCGCCGAAGCGCGACATCAAGAAACCGCCCGATATCAGGAGCAAGATCACCGCGGCGCCGATCCAATTGAAAAAGCGCGAAAACACCGCTTCGATGAGCGGCAAGCGAAGCTGCGGCGAGACGTCGGCAAGCGCGGGGCGCAGGCAGAAATGCGCGAACGCCATGCCGCCGATCCAAACGGCGACAGCGGCCAGATGCGCGAATAAAGCGATGTCGATGGCGATCGACAAGGACATGGGACTCTCCAAGAGCGGTCGTAATGTCGGCCGACGCGCGCGTCAGCAATGCACGCGCGCCGGCCGGGGCTTTCGCATCAATCGAGCGCGGGCCGCAATGCCGCGATCTTCAAACGGGTGTCGGGCGCGCGTCCGCGTCGGGCGCGCTTGCCGACGTGCGCGGCCAGCGCCGCCCCGGCTAGCTTCTCCTCTTGCGGCTTGCCGCCGCGTCCGGTGCCGAGCAAGACAACTCCGGCCGGGCCGATCGCCAACGCTTGAGCGAGTTTTTCGCCGTCGTCCAGGCCCATCAAAATGATGCCGCGGCCGCCGGCGGACAGCGTCTTCATCTCGTCGAGCCCGAACACGGCCAAGCGGCCGGCGCTCGACAAACAAGCGACCCGCGTCGCCTGCGGCAGCACCGGCATCGGCGCCAGCGGCTGCGCCCCTTCGTCGATGGTCATGAACGATTTTCCGGCCTTGACGCGGCTCACCATGTCGCCCACACGGGCGATGAACCCGTAGCCGTTGCTCGAGGCGAGCAGCAATGGCTGCTCGGCGCTCGCGGCGAAGTAATGCATGAGGTGGGTGCCCGGCTCGAGTTCGATGAGCGACGTCACCGGTACGCCATCGCCACGTCCACCCGGCAGCGTCGATACCGGCACCGAGTACACGCGTCCCTTGCTGCCCCCGGCGATCAGTACATCAGGCGTGCGGCACTGGAACGCGGCATATAGGCTATCGCCGTCCTTGAACGTGAAGCCGGCGACATCGAGCCCATGCCCCTTCAGAGCGCGCACCCAGCCGCGCTGCGAAACGACCACCGTCACGGGCTCGTCGACGACGCGTGCTTCGAACGTGGCGCGCTTTTCCTGCTGGATCAGCGTGCGGCGCTCGTCCCCGTACTGCTTGGCGTCGGTTTCGATTTCCTTGACGATCTGCCGCTTCATCGCCGATTCGTTCGCGAGCAGCTCCTCCAGCTTCGTCTTTTCCTCGCGCAGCGTGTCGAGTTCCTTCTCGATCTTGATCTTTTCGAGACGAGCGAGCTGCCGCAGCCGGATTTCGAGAATGTCGTCGGCTTGGCGTTCGCTGAGCCCGAATGCGCTCATGAGCGCGGCCTTCGGCTCGTCCGACTCGCGGATGATACGGATGACCTCGTCGATATTCAGGAAGACGATCATCCGGCCTTCGAGGATATGGATGCGGTCGTCGACCTTCGTCAGCCGATGGCGCGTGCGGCGCGTGACCGTCGCGAAACGGAAGCCGATCCATTCGTGCAAGATTTCGAGCAAGCCCTTCTGTCGCGGCCGCCCGTCGGCGCCGATCATGACGAGGTTGAGCGCCGCGTTCGATTCGAGGCTCGTATGAGCCAGCAGCGAGTTGACGAACTCCGTTTGATCGATACGGCTCGACTTGGGCTCGAACACCAGGCGCACGGGCGCGTCCTTGCCCGACTCGTCGCGCACGGCGTCGAGCAGCGCCAGCATCGTCTGCTTGGTCTGCAGCTGCTCCGGCGTCAGCGATTTCTTGCCGAGTTTGATCTTCGGGTTCGTCAGTTCCTCGATTTCCTCGAGAACCTTTTGGCCCGAAGCATTGGGCGGCAGTTCGTTCACGACGAGTTGCCACTGCCCGCGCGCGAGGTCTTCGATCTTCCAGCGCGCGCGCACTTTTAGGCTGCCGCGTCCGGTCTCGTAGGCCGCCGCGATTTCGGCCGCGCTCGAGATGATCTGCCCACCCCCCGGAAAATCAGGGCCCGGCACCAGGTCCATCAATTCGGCGTGGGTCGTCTTCGGATGTCGGATCAAGTGCACGGCCGCCGCCGCCACTTCGCGCAGATTGTGCGAGGGGATTTCCGTCGCCAAGCCCACCGCGATACCTGATGCGCCGTTGAGCAACGAGAATGGCAAACGCGCCGGCAAGAGTTTCGGCTCTTGGAACGAGCCGTCGTAGTTCGGTGCGAAATCGACCGTGCCTTCGTCGATCTCATCGAGCAGCAGCCTGGAGATCGGCGTCAAACGCGCTTCGGTGTAACGCATGGCCGCCGCACCGTCGCCGTCGCGCGAGCCGAAATTGCCCTGACCATCGATGAGCGGATAGCGCATCGAAAAATCTTGCGCGAGGCGAACAAGCGCATCGTAGGCCGATTGATCGCCGTGGGGATGGTATTTACCGAGCACGTCACCGACGACGCGCGCCGACTTCACCGGCTTGGCGTCGGCATTAAGGCCCATCTCGCTCATCGCGAACAAGATGCGGCGCTGCACGGGCTTTTGTCCGTCGCTGACATCGGGCAGCGCCCGCCCCTTGACGACGCTCACCGCGTAGTCGAGATAGGCGCGCTCGGCGTAGTGGCCGAGCGTCAGCGCCTCGCCGTCGGGCGCGGCGGCCGGTGCGAACAGATCGTCTTGTTGATCCATCGAAAATTATGTCCGTATTCAGGAGACCAGGGTTGAAGCGCGTGCGCCGCGCTCGCCTCAGATATCGGCTTCCACTTCGTTGCCTTTCTCTTCGAGCCAGCTGCGGCGCGCGGCCGCTTCGCCCTTGCCCATCAGCATCGTCATGCGCGAGACGGTGCCTTCGTATTCCAGTTCCCCAAGCGCGACCGGCATGAGCCGCCGCGTGTCGGGGTTCATCGTCGTATCCCAGAGCTGCTCGGCGCTCATTTCGCCGAGCCCCTTGAAGCGACTGATCGACCACTGCGTTTCACGCACGCCGTCCTTGCGCAGCTTGTCGAGCGTCGCTTCGAGCTCGCCTTCGTCGAGCGCGTAGAGCTTTTGCGCCGGCTTCTTGCCGCGGGCCGGCGCGTCGACGCGAAAGAGCGGCGGGCGCGCGACGTGGACGTGGCCGCGTTCGATCAACTGCGGGAAGTGCTTGAAGAACAATGTGAGCAGCAGCACTTGAATGTGCGCGCCGTCGACGTCGGCGTCCGACAGAATGCAGATCTTGCCGTAACGCAAGTTCGAGAGATCGACCGTGTCGTCGGGGCTGTGCGGATCGACGCCGATCGCCACCGAGATGTCGTGCACCTCGTTGTTCGCGAACAGGCGATCGCGCTCGGTCTCCCACGTATTGAGCACCTTGCCGCGCAGCGGCAGGATCGCTTGAAACTCCTTGTCGCGGCCCATCTTCGCCGAACCGCCCGCCGAATCGCCTTCCACGAGGAAGAGTTCGTTGCGCGAGATGTCCGTCGATTCGCAATCGGTCAGCTTGCCCGGCAACACCGCCACGCCCGAGCTCTTGCGCTTCTCGACCTTCTGTCCGGCCCGCGTGCGCGCCTGCGCCTGCTTGATGACGAGCTCGGCGAGTTTCTTGCCGTGCTCGACATGCTGGTTGAGCCAGAGTTCGAGCGCCGGGCGCGCGAACGACGAGACGAGCTTCACCGCGTCGCGGCTGTTCAAGCGCTCCTTGATTTGCCCTTGGAACTGCGGATCGAGCACCTTTGCCGACAGCACGAACGACACACGCGCGAAAACGTCTTCGGCCAACAGCTTAACGCCCTTGGGCTGCAAATTGTGCAATTCGACGAAGCTCTTGACCGCTTGAAACAAGCCGTCGCGCAAGCCCGATTCATGCGTACCGCCCGCGGGGGTCGGAATGAGGTTGACGTACGATTCGCGCATGAGCGAGCCTTCCTCGCTCCATGCGACGACCCAGGCCGCGCCTTCGCCTTCGGCGAAGGCTTCCTCGTTCGCACGTGCGCTATCGGCGTAACGCTCGCCCTCGAACAGCGGAATCAGAAGCTCGCCGCCGGCCATGCCTTCGAGGAGGTAGCCTCGTAGACCGTCTTCGTATTTCCAGCTTTGGCGCTCGCCCGTCTTTTCGTTGACGAGCACAACCTCGACGCCGGGCAGCAAGACCGCCTTCGAGCGCAAGAGCCGCTGCAGTTCGCCGAGCGGCAAGTTCGCCGAATCGAAATACTTCGGATCGGGCAGCGCGGTCACGCGCGTACCGGAGCGCTTCTCGCCCCTTTCGGCGGAACGTACCGCCAACGGCCGTACGACGTCGCCGTGCGCGAAGCCGATTTGGGCCACCTTGCCCTCGCGCCAGACCGTTACGTCGAGCCGCGACGCCAATGCGTTCGTGACCGACACGCCGACGCCGTGCAGACCGCCCGAGAACGTATAAGCGCCGCCGGCGGCCTTGTCGAACTTGCCGCCCGCATGCAAACGCGTGAAGACGATCTCGACGACCGGGACGCCTTCATCGGGATGCAAGCCGAACGGAATGCCGCGGCCGTCGTCGTCGACCGAAACCGACTGATCGGCGTGCAACGTGACGGTGATCTGGCGGCCGTGCCCGCCGAGCGCCTCGTCCGACGCGTTATCGATAACTTCTTGGATGATGTGCAGCGGATTTTCGGTGCGCGTGTACATGCCCGGCCGCTGCTTGACCGGCTCGAGCCCTTTGAGCACCTTGATCGACGCCTCGCTGTACGCGGCGCTTGGCTTTTTCGTGGACATGGTCTCGTGTAGGTCGTTGTCCACAGCGCATGTGGATATCCGCGTGGACAAAGCGTTGAAAGTTCAAAAAAAGCGAATCGAAACAACGGGAGCGGCCAGCGTGCCCGCAAAGCGGGCGCCACAGGCGCCGCTCAAGGCTGCCCTCATCGCAGGCCGCCCTATCGCGGGCGGCCTGATCGCGGCGTATTTTACTGGTTTCGTTTCACACGGCAATTCGGCGGAACGGCCATCGGCCGAGCGGCCAACCGCCCGCGGCGCCCGCGTACGTCCGGGGAGGCTCGGCGCGCTCGGCTTGCACGCCCTATTTCCGCTTGGCGTCGAGCGCCTCCCAGCGCTCCAACGCCTGGAGCAGTTCGTCGTCGATCGCCGCGTAGCGTTCGGTCAACCGGGCCCCTTCTTTCGCGTCGCGCGCGAAAATGGAGCCGTCCTCGAGCTGCGCGCCGATCGCCTTCTGCTCCGCTTCGAGCGCCGCGATGGTATCGGGCAGCGCCTCGAGCTCGCGCTGCTCCTTGAACGAAAGCTTGACCGTGCGCTGGGCGTTTCTCCCCGCGGCGCTCTCCTTCGGGGCGGCCTCGCGCGGCGCGGCCTTGGGCGCGTTCTTGGCCGCAGCCTCCTGCGAGAGCCGCTGCGCGCGCTCGCTCTGGGTTTGCCAGTCGCTGAAGCCGCCGACGTACTCGCGCCATTGCCCCGCGCCTTCGGAAGCGATCACCGAGGTGACGACGTTGTCGAGAAACGCCCGGTCGTGGCTGACGAGCAGCACCGTACCGTCATAGTCGGCCAGCAATTCCTCGAGCAGTTCGAGGGTGGGAATGTCGAGGTCGTTCGTCGGCTCGTCGAGCACCAGTACGTTCGCCGGCCGCGCGAACAATCGCGCGAGCAACAGCCGATTACGCTCGCCGCCCGAGAGCGACTTCACGGGCGAGCGCGCACGTTCGGGCGCGAACAGGAAATCGCCGAGATAGCTCATGACGTGCTTGCGCGTGCCGTTCACTTCGATCCAGTCGCTGCCGGGGCTGATGGTATCGGCCAGGCTCTTTTCCGGATCGAGCTGAGCGCGCATCTGATCGAAGTACGCCACCTGCGGATTCGTGCCGACGCGCACCGTCCCTTCGTCGGGTGCGATCTCGCCCAGAATGAGCTTGAGCAGCGTCGTCTTGCCCGCGCCGTTCGGCCCGATGAAGCCGATCTTGTCGCCGCGCATGACCGTCGCCGAAACACGGTCGACGATCGTCCGATCTGCGTAGCGCTTCGTGACATCGGTCAGCTCGGCGACGATCTTGCCCGATCGCTCGCCTTGCCCGACGTCGAGCTTCACGTTGCCTTGCACGTTGCGGCGCTCGGCGCGTTGCTCCCGCATTTCGACGAGGCGCGCGATGCGCCCGACGCTGCGGGTGCGGCGCGCTTCCACGCCCTTGCGGATCCACACTTCTTCTTGCGCGAGCAGCTTGTCGAATTTTTCGTTTTCGACGCGCTCTACTTCGAGCTGCTGAGCTTTTCGTGTTTGATACGCCGAAAAATTGCCCGGATAGGAAAGCAGCCGGCCGCGGTCGAGTTCGACGATGCGCGTGGCGACGCGGTCCAGAAACGCCCGGTCATGGGTAATGAAGAGCAAGCCCGCGCGCGAGCCGACGAGCAGATCCTCGAGCCAGCGAATACCGTCGAAATCGAGGTGGTTCGTGGGCTCGTCGAGCAGCAGCACGTCCGGATCGACCACCAGGGCCTGCGCGAGCGCGACGCGCTTTTGCATCCCGCCGGACAGCGCGCCGACTCGCGCGTCGCCGTCCAGATTCAACTGCGCGAGGGTGGTCGCGACGCGCGTTCGCCAATTCCAAGCGTCGGCCGTATCGAGCGCCGACTGCAGCGTATTCATGCGCGCGAGCAGCGCGTCGTGCTCAGCCCCTTCCGGCGTGGCCGCGAGCGCATGGGCAACGGCGTCGTATTCGTCCAGCGACGCGCGTACCTGTGCGAGACCGCCCGCAACGGCGTCGAAAACGGAAGCGTCGGCCTCGAATTCGGGCTCCTGCGGAACGTAGACGGTGGACAGATCCTGTTGCCGCGTGACGAGCCCGTCGTCGGGCTGCATGAGCCCTGCGACGATTTTGAGCAACGACGATTTGCCCGCGCCGTTGCGTCCGATGAGCCCGACGCGTTCGCCGGCCTCCAGCGAGAAGTCGGCGTGGTCGAGCAGCGCGACATGGCCGAACGCGAGCTGAGCGTCGACGATGGAGTAAAGCGACATGAGGGAACGCGCCTGCGAAATTCGAAACGCCCATTGTACCGGGGGCGGCGGGCAAGCCGACTCGCGCCGGCCGTTCGGTACAATCGCGGGTTGCGAAGCATCGAGGCCCGGGCGCCAAGGCCGCGACTATTTACGACGAATTAGGGTAGAACGCTGTGAGCGAAGTGATCGAGTACAAAAGCTGGGTGTGTCTGATCTGCGGCTGGATCTATAACGAAGAGGAAGGCCTGCCGGACGAAGGCATCGCCCCCGGCACGCGGTTCGCGGACATCCCCGACGACTGGCGCTGCCCCTTGTGCGACGTGGGCAAGGCGGAATTTGCGGCCGTCGAGTTCTGACTCCGATCGAGCATTGGCGGGCGCGCTTGCGGCTATGCATTCGCGCCAGGGATCGCGCAGCCTTTGCTATACTCTGCGCGCGCCGGCCTATTCGGGCTCAACGCCCGGAATGCAAGTCCTCCCCGTAGTTCAATGGATAGAACAAGTGCCTCCTAAGCGCTAGATACAGGTTCGATTCCTGTCGGGGGGACCAAACATGCCGCGATTCGGCCGAGTCGCCATGGGCAACGGCAGCCCTCGCGTGACCGTAAGAACAGTCCCGATCAAGCGACCGCCAGCGGACGTAGGGCCGACAAATCCACGCGAGCCGCCTCTTCGAGATCGTAATCGGCTTGCAGGCCAAGCCAAAATTGGGGCGTAGTGCCCAACACGATCGCAAGCCGGAGCGCTGTGTCCGCCGTAACGGCGCGGGCACCGTGGACGATCTCGTTGATTCGCCGCGGCGGTACGTTCATTGCCCGAGCCAACGCGTTCTGGCTGATTGCTAGCGGCAGCAAGAATTCCTCGTTGAGAACCTCGCCCGGATGGACGTTGGAAAGTTTCTTCATGGCCGACCCTTAGTGGTAGTCAACGATTTGTACCTCGTGCGCATTGCCGTCTTCCCATCGGAAACAGACGCGCCACCGATCGTTGATCCTGATGCTGTACAGCCCAGCGCGATCCCCTTTCAACGCCTCCAATCGGTTAGCAGGCGGAATCTTCAAATCGGTTAGCGAATGCGCGCTATTGAGCATCCGCAGCTTTCGCCGAGCAACTTGTTGAATATGAGCAGGCAACCGCATGGACCGTTGCCCCGCCCAAACCAGGGCTGACTCCCTATCTACAAACTCATGAATTGCCATCGCTGGTACATTGGGTAAGTATGACGCAAGACGTTATATGACGCAAGACGTTATAGAACGGTACCATGCCTTGGCGAACCAATGAGCGCCTCCGAGATTAAATCAGTCGAAATGAAGTCTGGGCGGATCGTCTCGACGCGACGGCTGTCCCGCATCCGCGTCGCGGATCAGACGCGAGAGACAGCCATCGGCTCGCCCCGCGCCTGCGTGCTAGCATCGCCTGAACACGGAAGCGCCTAATGAACCCGACGACTGCCCACCGATTCGACGCCGAATTCGCCCCCCGCATTGCGCAAGCCCTCAAAGATGTCATCGGCCCGTCGGCCGACATCCGGATCGAGCCCTACGGCGGTCCGGACCGCCCCACCATGCTAAAAATCTCCGCACCGATCACCGAGCGGGCGCGTGGCATGCGGCATCCGCTCAACGTGCATATGACCTGGGACGAATGCGAAATCGCCTCCCTCGTGGAGCCGAACGGCCTAGAGCGATTCGCCCATTACCTCGAAGCGCTGCCGCGCAAGCTAGGCGCGTGGCAAACAGCGCGTGATTTCGATCTAGGCACGCGCTCTCAAGCGGAGCCGCTCGTCTTGCTAGGGAATCTCGATTTGGAAGGCTGAAAGGCGGGGAAGCGGGAAGCCAGGAAAGCGCGGCACTGCAAACGACAAGCCGACAAGCACACCGCACGTCGCCGTCGCGGCGTCGCGCCAACGACATCGGCAACCCGATCAGTGCCGGTGATGGAGCCGATCGAACCAGTGATGCGCGTGGACCCAACGCATCAGATCGGCAAGCGGATGGTCGGTGCGATAGCGCGTCGACAGCATGAGCGCGACGCAGGCAAAAAGCGCCAGAGCGAGCATCAACCCCATCGACGAATCGAACATGATGATCTCCGCCAACGTCTTGTCTTGATAAGCGCATTCTAGACGCACGACGAGCATTCGCGAATGTGCAGCGCCGCACGGCCGCCAACCAAAAAATCGCGCCGCTGCGATAATTGGGGCCCCCACCCCACCGAATCACTGCAAGGAGCCGCCGTGAGCGAGCCGACTTCCTCCCCCGCCGATGCGATCCGCCGCGTCGCGTTCATCGGCCTAGGCGTCATGGGTTACCCGATGGCCGGCCATTTGGCCAAGGCCGGTCTCGACGTCACCGTCTATAACCGCACCTACGCGAAAGCCGAGCAATGGGTGGCCGAGCACGGTGGCCGGGCCGCGCGTACGCCGCGCGAGGCCGCCCAGCGCGCCGAGCTGGTGCTCGCCTGCGTAGGCAACGACGACGATCTGCGCAGCGTCACGCTTGGCGAGGACGGTGCGTTCGCCGGCATGGCGAGCGGCGCGCTGTTCGCCGATCACACCACCGCGTCGGCCGGCGTGGCGCGCGAACTGGCACAGGTGGCCGGCGAGCGAAGCGTTACGTTCATCGACGCCCCTGTTTCGGGCGGCCAGGCCGGCGCGCAAAACGGCAAGCTGACGGTCATGTGCGGGAGCGACGACGAACCCGCGTTCGAACGCGCCGCGGCCGTTCTGAAACACTATGCGGTCGCGGTGACGCGCCTAGGCCCGGTCGGTGCTGGACAATTGACGAAGATGGTCAACCAGATCTGCATCGCGGGCCTCGTGCAGGGGTTGTCGGAGGCGATCTACTTCGGCGAACGAGCGGGGCTCGACATGCAGCGCGTGCTGGAGGTCATCGGCAAGGGCGCGGCGGCGAGCTGGCAGATGGACAACCGCGGCAAGACGATGATCGAAAACAAGTACGACTTCGGTTTCGCCGTCGATTGGATGCGCAAGGATCTCGGCTTCTGTCTCGAGGAAGCGAAGCGCAACGGCGCACCGCTGCCCGTCACGGCGCTCGTCGATCAGTTTTACGCGGATGTCCAAGGGCTGGGCGGTAGCCGCTTCGATACGTCCAGCCTGATCTGGCGCTTGCGCAAGCTGCGCGACGACAGCTGAGGCGCCGCCGCATGGCGTTGCCCGGCGCACGCCGCCAAGGAGCCGAAGCGAGCCGAAGCGCGGTGATACACTCGGCTCGCATGCCGCACCGCGGCACATCGTGCTGCAACCGTTGAACCCGTTAAGAACAAGGAGGCATCCGATGGCTGAATTCAGAATCTGGTCAGACGACTTTCCCATCAACGGCTTCATGCCCAAGGCGCAGGAATGCGGCGACAAGGCGTTCGGCGTCGACGGCGACGGCGGCAACCTGTCGCCCTCGCTGCAATGGGAAGCCCCGCCCGAAGACACGAAAAGCCTGGCGCTGACCGTCTACGATCCCGATGCACCGACAGGCAGCGGCTTTTGGCACTGGGTGGTCGTCAACCTTCCGGCGGATACACGTTCGCTTCCGCTCGGCGCGGGCAAAGCCGACGGCAGCTTGCTGCCGGCCGGCGCGGTGCAAGTGCGCAACGATTACGGCACCCAAGGCTTCGGCGGCGCGGCGCCGCCGCGTGGCGACAAGCCCCACCGCTATATCTTCCGGCTACATGCGCTGAAAGTGGATCATCTCCCGATCACCCCCGAAACGACGAACGCCGTCGCCCGCTTCATGACGCATCTGAACGAGATCGACTCGACCGTCTACACCGGCCTGTACGAATTGAAGTAAGCGAAGCAAAGCACTCAGTCCGCGGCGCGGGCCATGCCCCGCCGCACGCGCCCCCCAATTCTCCCCCGATGGAAGCAGAACAAGGCATTCCGGTCCCGCAGCGCTATTGGGCCATCGTCGTCATCGCGCTCGGGATCACGCTCGCCGTGCTCGACGGCGCCATCGCCAACGTCGCGCTGCCCACGATCGCACGCGATTTGCACGCCAGCGCCGCCGCCTCGATCTGGGTCGTCAACGCCTATCAGCTCTCGATCACGATCTCGCTGCTTCCGCTCGCCTCGCTCGGCGATCGAATCGGCTATCGACGTATCTATACGGCTGGCCTGGCCCTGTTCACCGTCGCCTCGCTCGGTTGTGCGCTCGCGCACTCCCTGCCGGCGCTGGCGCTGGTGCGGGTGGTTCAAGGGTTCGGCGCGGCCGGCATCATGAGCGTCAATACCGCGCTCGTACGGACGATCTATCCGGCGAACTTGCTCGGCAGAGGCGTCGCGATCAATGCAATGGTGGTCGCGGTATCGTCGGCTGTCGGACCGACCGTCGCCTCGGCCGTTCTATCCGTCGCCTCGTGGCCATGGCTCTTTGCGATCAACGTGCCCATCGGAATCATCGCCGTTTTAGGCGCCATGCGCGCGCTGCCGACGAACCCTGGACACAACGCGCCGTACGATTTCCTGAGCGCCGCGATGAACGCGATCGTGTTCGGCTTGCTTATCTTCACGATCGACGGCCTGGGGCACGGTGAAGCCACGCTCGGCCTGCTCGCGCAGGCGCTCGGCCTCATCCTCGTCGGCTATGTATTCGTGCGGCGCCAGCTTACGCGCACCGCGCCGCTTTTGCCGATCGATCTTCTGAAGATTCCCGTATTCGCGCTGTCGATCGCCACATCGATCTGCTCGTTTTGCGCGCAGATGCTGGCCTACGTCTCGCTACCGTTCCTGTTTCAAAACGTGTTCGGCTTCGACCAAGTGCAGACGGGGTTGCTGATCACGCCCTGGCCGTTCGCGATCGTCTTCGCCGCGCCGATCTCGGGCGTCTTGTCGGACCGCTATTCGGCCGGGGCGCTGGGCGGCGTGGGACTGATCGCGCTGACGATCGGGCTCGTCCTGCTCGCGACGGTCGGCGCGCATCCGGCGCCGTTCGACATTGCTTGGCGTATGGCGCTGTGCGGTGCGGGCTTTGGAATGTTTCAATCGCCGAACAACCGGCAGATGTTGGCGGCCGCGCCGCGCGAGCGCAGCGGCGGTGCAAGCGGCATGCTCGGCACGGCTCGACTAACCGGCCAAACGATCGGCGCGGCGCTCGTCGCGCTGATATTCGGCGTCGTTCCGGACAAAGGCCCGAGCGTCACGCTTGCCGTGGCGGCGGCCGTTGCGGGGCTCGCCTCGGCGGTCAGCTTCATGCGGCTGCGTACATCGGGCGGGCGCGGCCGGATCACCGCGGAAACAGGGCGATAGAAACGCGCGGCAGCCATCCGCGGCCGAAAACGGCGGCGCCAAGGCGTTCGACACGCCCTCGGAACAAACCCGCGTCCGTCGCACTCGCGTCTAGAACCGGTGTCTAACTGACGGCCCGGGGCGCGTGTCGTCGCCAACCGCGCCCGGCTTCCCCGTTTTCCTCATGCGGCCTGCGTCCAACCGCCGCGCCGCCAAGGAGCCGCCATGTCGCTCATCGTCGCTGGACGCTTCACCACGTTCGCCGCGGCCGAATCCGCCGCCCGGCAATTGTTCGCACAAGGCTTCGTCGAAGAAGACGTCAGTCTGTTCTTCGTGAATCCCCGAGGGCAGCACGCGCACGCGGCCGCCGACAGCCTGCACGTCGTGCCGCATGCGCTGCGCCCGGTCGCGCATCCAGGCCGGGGCGCCGTGATAGGCGCCGTCGCGGGGGCAGTCCTGGCCGTCGCCCTATGCGCGCCACTGACTGCGTCGTTCCTCGCCACGATAACGGCGGCCGGAGTGGGCGCATATGCCGGCGCGCTGCTGGGCGCGCTCCTGCAGGCCCGGCTGAACGCAGCACCGCCCGTGGACGAAGTCGTCCGTCACGCCGTGCACCATGAAACGCGTGATTCGGGCGTGCTTGTGGCCGTGCACGTGTCGCCCGAAAATCAGGCGGCCGCGGCGCAAACCCTCGACCGCGCGGGCGCGCTCGCCATCGAGCGCGCCACGGGTCGCTGGCAACAAGGCCGCTGGGCCGACTTCGACCCGACCCAGCCCCCCAGGCCCCTAGGCGAGTTCACGCATCGTCAAGCGTGACGGGCACGCGTGGGCGGCCTCGACCCGCGCAGAGGCACAACAGCCGACAAGGCGTGGCCTACTGCGTCGTGCACGCCGCCACTCGACGGCCGCCTCTGTCGCGGGTGTGTAGCCGCGCCGCGCGGGGTCGCTACTGTGCGCTCCCCGCCTCACTGATCTTCAGGCGGTTCTTCACTTCGTGCACGCCGGTCACGCCTGCGGCAACCTCTTGCGCGCGCGTCTTCTCGTCGCTCGTCGGCACGCTGCCGGTCAACCAGACGATGCCGCGACGGGTCTTGACGTGAATGTGCGTCGACTTCACGTCCTTGGCCGTCATCAACGCCGCTTTCACCTTCGTCGTCACGGTCCCGTCGCTGATGTGTTGTCCCAGAGATTCGGAGCTGGCCGACGGCGCACTCGCTGTGGTCGATGATGCGGCCGACGAATCCGCTGCTTGAGCCGTCGCGCCGACGTAGATGAGAGAAGCTGCAACCGCGGCGATTTTAAGTAGTGGGAGTGCTTTCACGGTTCCTCCTGCGCAAAGATGGAAGAAATTGCTGAACTCGAGCGAGTAGAACCGGGAATGGATACCGACCCGCGTTGCTGCTCGTCGCCTTGATCCCCGCAAGTGCCGTGCCGTCCGCAAGACGCGACGTCGATCCTCGTGCGCCGCGCTTCGCTCAACGCAGCGCAGCATAGCGCGCCGCGCTTTTGCACAAGGCCCTGTAAAAGCTGCCGCGTTCTCCCGTCCGCGGCACGGTTCATGCGCGGCGTCAATCGGCCGTCGGCCGCATCGCACCGTGCTTGGTATGGCAGTTGCTTCAGAAGCCAAGACTATTCCACTGGATATCGATATGCCGCCCATTCTCGAACTGCGCAGCAAACAACACGTCGCCCTGACGCCGCGCCTGCAACAATCGGTGCGGCTACTGCAGTTGTCGTCGCTGGAGTTCCAGCATGAACTGCGTCAAGCGCTCGACAACAATCCGTTCCTCGAATATGACGATCCCTTGATTGAAGAGGCCGAAGCAGGGGCGAACGGCGCGCAGAACCACGACGGCGCCACGCTGGAGCCCGTACCGGCCGACGCCCCGCCTGCCGCCGAGGCGGTCGATTCCTACGATGGCGCCGCCAGCACCGATATAGTCGCGGCCGCCGACGATCCGATCGGCGATTTCGGCCAGGACTGGAGCACGCGCAGCGCCTCTCGCAACAACAACGATTCGGACGACGTCGATCCGGGCGCCTGGGCGCACGTGCAGCCGACGATGCATGAGCATCTGCACAACCTGCTTCAGTTGTACCCGCTGAACGAGCGCGATCGGGCCGCCGCCCAGATCGTGATCGAAGCGCTGGATGACGACGGCTACCTGCGCGATCCGCTCGACGAACTGGCGGCCGCCTTCGAGGCCGATCCGCCGCTCGCAGAGGAAGAACTGCGCGTGGCGTTACGGCTCGTTCAAACGCTGGATCGCCCGGGCGTCGGTGCTCGTTCGCTGTCGGAGTGCCTGAGCTTGCAACTCGACGCGATAGCCGCCGAGACCCCCGGCCGCGCCGCCGCCCGCGAGATCGTTACCCATCATCTCGAGCGGCTTGCGCGCAGGGAGCATGCGGAGCTGCAAAAGCAGTTGGGCTGTTCGGCGGAAGAGTTGCGCAAAGCATGCGCACTCGTGCGCCGGCTTGACCCGAAGCCGGGACAGTTCTATTCGCGCGCCGACGACAATTACGTGATTCCCGACGTGATCGTGCGCCGCGTGAAGGGGCGGTGGGTCGCATCGATCAACCCGGCTGTCTTACCGCGAGCGCGCATTCATCGCGTCTATGCGGAGCTATTCGCGCAATCGGGCGGCGCGGGCTCGCCGCTCGGCCAGCAGCTGCAGGAAGCGCGTTGGCTGCTACGCAACGCCGAACAGCGCTTCACGACGATCCAGCGCGTGGCGCAGTGCATCGTCTCCTATCAAAAGGCATTCTTCGACTACGGCGAAATCGCACTGAAGCCGCTCGTGCTGAGCAAGCTCGCCGAAGAACTCGGGCTGCACGAATCGACCGTGTCCCGCGCCTCGAGCAACAAATACATGGCCACGCCGCGCGGCATCTTCGAGTTCCGACATTTCTTTCCGCGCGAACTCGCAACCGAAACGGGAGGCCGCTGCTCCGCCGCCGCGGTACGGGCGTTGATCAAGGAAATGATCGATCAGGAGGACGTGCGCAATCCGCTCTCGGATGTCGCGCTCGCTAAGATGCTGGCTCAGGAAGGCATGATCGTCGCACGGCGCACCGTGGCGAAGTATCGCAACCTGCTGAAGGTGCCGCCCGCGCAGCTGCGTCGGCAAGCGTAGGGAAGCCCGCGGATGCGGCGCTTAGTTGCGCCGCATCGCTTAGTTGTCCGAATGGTTTAGACTGGATCGATCGGATCGTCAAAAAACAAATCGGGCCGGCGAAAAGCCGGCCCGATTGCGTTGAAGGCTTTGAGCGCGGATGCAATGCTCAGGCGGCGATGTCGGCAAGCTTGACCGCCTTACGCGTAAACGACGCGGCGGTGGTGACGTGTCGCAAATCGGCGAGGAATGCATCGCGCCACGTCGAGAGGTCGTTCGCCCGCAGCAGCGCCATCATGTCGGCATGCCGCGCCTTGCGATCCTCGAGCGGCATGGACAGCGCGCGCTCGAGCGCTTCGGCCATCTGCGTCAGATCGAACGGATTGACGACCAGCGCGCCGGGCAGTTGCTCCGCGGCGCCCGCGAATTGCGACAACACGAGCACGCCCGGGTCTTCGGGATCTTGCGATGCTACGTACTCCTTAGCAACGAGATTCATTCCGTCGCGCAGCGGCGTGACGTAGCCCACTTGCGAAAGCCGGAATAAGGCCATCAGCAAATTTCGTTCGTACTTGCGGTTCAGATACTGGATCGGCGTCCAATCGAGCTGCGCGAACCGGCCGTTGATGCGGCCCGCCTCGCCTTCCAACGTTTGGCGGATGCGCTGGTACGTTTGCACGTCGGAGCGCGTCGGCGGCGCAATCTGCACGAGCGACACGCGCCCCTGCCAATGCGGCGCGCCGAGCAGCAACCGCTCGAACGCCTGGAAACGCTCCACGAGCCCCTTCGAATAGTCGAGGCGGTCGACGCTCATGATGAGCCGGCGGCCGCGAGCGGACTCGCGCAATGCGCCCACGTGCTTGCGGTCGGAGAATTGTTGAGCGGCCTTGGCGATGGCGTCGGGGTAAATTCCGATCGGATACGCGCCGGCTTTCAGCATGCGTCCAAATGCGTGAATCATGCCGTCGTCGCTGGCCGAACCGAAGCCGCCGCGCTCGATATAGTCGATGAACGATTGCCGATCGGCTTGCGTTTGAAATCCCACCACATCGTAGCTGCACATCGCCTTCACGAGTTCCTCGTGGGGGGGAACCGTGCGCATCATCTCCGGCACCGGAAACGGGATATGCAGGAAGAAGCCGATGGGATTGGTGACGCCGATGTCGCGCAGCGCTCGCGCGAACGGCAACAGATGGTAGTCGTGAACCCAGATGATGTCGTCGGGTTCGAGCATGGCTTTCAGTTGCTTGGCCAGCGTCGCGTTCACGCGCAAATAACCGGCGTACTCCTGGCGGTCGTAGCGGGACAGATCCGTGCGGTAGTGAAACGTAGGCCAAAGGGTCGCATTCGAAAACCCTCTGTAGTACTGATCGTAGTCGCGTCGGGTCAGACCGACCGTTGCGTACGTGACGTTGCCCTGCTTATCGATGATGGGCGCGTGCTGCTCGCCCACGATTTCTCCGCTCCATCCAAACCAGACGCCTCCGGTTTCCTTCAAAGCGTCCAGCACGCCGATGGCAAGCCCCCCCGCCGCGGGGCGGCCCTCCTGCGTCGGCGCGACGCGGTTCGACACCACGATTAGTCTGCTCATTGCGGCTCCACCTCTTCGGTTGGCATTCTTGCGCGACGACCCCTCTCGCCGCTGCTCGATAGTCGGCACGCAAGGGCCGTGCCGCAATTAACGTCTGGAGAAATGCCGCCGGCATGCGTCGGAGAAATGCGAGCGCAAACGACGACACCGCGCTTCTCTGTAAGACGAAGCGCGCGCGCCATCCGACCGATCGTCAGCTCAAGCGACCGCGATCCAGTCAAGCCACTCGCGAGCAGGCGAATCTCGCAAGCCCCGCCCTCAATCAAGCAGATGCGCGGGCGCTATGCGTCCTGTTCCGACCCGAGGTCGCGCTGATAGTCCAGCCCCTCCGGACGCGCACCGCCCTGGTTATGCTCGCCGTCGGGGGGCGAACCGGGGGCGGGGCGGTTTTGCGCCGATGGGTCTTGCGTCGATGACGGCGAGCGAGCGGGAAAACCGCCGCCGTTCTTTGCTTCGCGCTTGAGCGCATGGCGCGCGGAGCGCCGCAACGCGGGGTGTCTCATGGAACGATCTCCAAGAGCAGACGAGTGCCCAGGCAGGCAATCAACTTTAAGTCTAGGACGCCCAGCGGGCCTTCGCGCGGTAACAATTGCGTCAGATTTGTAACCGATACACTGCAGGGTCTCGATTTCATCAGTGCATCGGAGGGGCATCGGCTGGGGCCGGCGGGGGATCGCCGATTGGCGGCTCGGCAGGCGTGGGAGGCTCGCGCTCGGGGACAGGCCCCGGCAACGGCGGTTCCTTCGGCGGCGGGACCGGCGGATCGGGTTCGGGTGCGTGCAAACGCACCCGCTCACTCGGCAATGCGTACTTCGTGAACATAAGCGACCTACCTCGTCGAGCAACGGACATTAGCCGTGTCGACGAGCAAGTCCTTTGCCAGGCGGCGCGCGGCCCGCGCGCCGTCGCCTTCATTTTCCGGCCGTGGCTTCGCCGGTTTCGCCGGCCACATCCCCCTCGCCGGCCGCCGATTTGGCGTCTTCACCGTACTCGACGAGCCGGTTGTAGAGCGTCTTGAGGCTGATCCCGAGAATTTCAGCCGCGCGCGTTTTGACGCCACCGCACTGTTCGAGTGTCGCCAAAATCAGCTGGCGATCGGCCGTGGCCAGCGACGTACCGAATGGAATGGTCACCGCCGTGCCCGTGGAGGGCTTGGAGAGCGAAATCTGCAACGGCACGGCGGCCGTGCTGTCGGCATCGGGGCCCGCCATGATGAACGCCCGCTGCACGTAGTTCTTCAGTTCGCGCACGTTCCCCGGCCACGGATACGACAGCATCATGTCCTTCACGGCCGGCGGAAACTGCTTGCGCGTACTATGGCGATCGTTGAGTTCGTCGAGAAACGCTTGAGCGAGCAGCCACACGTCATTGCCTCGCTCACGCAGCGGCGGCAGGCTAATCGGAAAAACGTTGAGCCGGTGATAGAGATCGAGCCGTAGCTTGCCTTCGAGCACGGCTTCCTCGGGGTCGCGATTCGTGGCCGCGATCACGCGAACGTCGGTCTCGATTTCCTTGGTCGTCCCCACCCGCATGAACATGCCAGTCTCGAGCACACGCAGGAATTTCACCTGCAGTTCGGCGGGCATTTCCGTGATTTCGTCGAGAAAGATCGTGCCGCCGCTTGCGCGTTCGAAGTAGCCCTTGTGCTGGCGGTCGGCGCCCGTAAACGAGCCGCGCTCGTGCCCGAACATTTCCGACTCGATCAAGTTCGGCGAAATCGCGCCGCAGTTCACGGCAAGAAATGCGTGCTTGCGGCGCAGGCTTAATTCGTGGATTGTCTGCGCGGCGACCTCTTTGCCGGTGCCCGACTCGCCGACGAGCAGCACCGACGCCGCCGTGGGCGCCACGCGGCCGATTTGGTCATAGACCGATTGCATCGCCGCCGAGTTGCCGAGCATGAGGCCAAACCGGCCCATGCGGCGCAACTCGCCGCGCAGCGTGCCGATCTGAGCCTTAAGATCGCCGGCGCGCGGCAGGCGGTCCAAGACGGCCTTGACGCGCTGCATGTTGATGGGTTTGACGAGGTAGTCGGACGCGCCCATCTTGAGCGCCGTCACGGCGGACTCGACGGTCGCATGCCCCGTGATGACGACGATCTCCACCCCCGAGCGCGGGTCGAGATCCTCGAAAAGATCCACGCCGCTGCCGTCGGGCAATTGCAGATCGGTGAACACGACGTCGGGCGTTTGTCGCACGAGCTGAATGCGAGCCTCGCGCAAATCGCCGGCCGTCGCCGTCGTCAAGCCGTCCGCTGCAATGATCGATACGAGGGCTTCGCGCGTTTCCGGGTCGTCGTCGACTATCAGCACATGTGGCATCTGGGTTCGTTGGGTCCAAGTTGAAGAGAAGTGAATAAAGGCCGGGCCGGCGCCTTGCCGCGCAAACGCCGCCTGCCCGCGTCGTTCGTCGCGTTATTTTGCCTAGACGCGACGTTCGAGGCGAGCAATTGTGCACACCCGATCGAAAAATAGGCGCCGCACGCGTGCGACGCCCGGCCACAGGACAGCGCGCGAGAAGCGTCAGGCGTGGCCGTGCGGAAAGATCCAAGCGTCGCGGGTGCCGCCGACGGGCTCGGCGCCTGCGCGGCCGGCTCCGTTGGGAGCGACATCGCGCCCCGGACCCGCGGCGGACAACGACGGCGCAGGCGCCGCGGCGCTGACCACCGCGCCACCCTCGCCTTCCCACCGGCTCAATTCGCCCGCCAGCCGCGCCTGCGACGCGCGATGCTTTTGCGCCCAGCGCCAGGCGATCATGCCGCCGACCGCGACCAGCGCGCCAAACATGCCGATTCTGGGACGTGCCATTTGATCCCCCTTAGCATTTGCTCGGTTTATTGACGAATGCAAGGTGAAGCGGCGTTTGCACGTCGCCCGTGTCTTTTTCCGATCCATCCGGGCGCGCCAAGTTCCGCTCACCGTCCAATTCGATACGTGGCAGTTTTCGTGCCAGGTTTTGAATGCGATGCCGCTGCGCCGGGCGCACTTTGCGTGGTTAAATACTCTTTTGGAACTAGCTACGCGCGTCGGCGCCGAAGGAAGGAAGCACTTACCTTTTCGCGGCGCGACCGCGCCCTACGGACAGCAATCACAATGGCCGAGTCAACCGATCTCGAAACTGCGGCCGCACCGCCCGAACATGGCGCTGCGGCACGATTCGCGAAAAACCTTGCGCGTGACGCGGCCGGGCTCGAATCGTACGGCATGCTCTACGGCTCGTCCCCGTCGATGCTCGAGCTGTACGAGCAAATCGAGCGCGTCGCCGCAACGGACGCGACAGTGCTGGTGGTGGGAGAATCCGGCACCGGCAAGGAACTTGTCGCGCGCACGATCCACGATCGCAGCGCGCGCAAGGACGGCCCGTTCGTGGCCGTCAACTGCGGAGCGATTCCCGATACCCTCATCGAAGCCGAACTGTTCGGCCACGAACGCGGCAGCTTCACGGGCGCCGTGCAAGGCCGCGCCGGCTATTTCGAACACGCCAACGGCGGCACCCTCTTTCTGGACGAAGTGACGGAGATGATGCCGGTCCGGCAGGTGAAGTTGCTCCGCGCGCTCGAAACCGGCACGTTCTATCGCGTCGGCGGCACCGAGCTCTTGCACAGCGACGTGCGCGTGATCGCCGCGACGAACCGCGACCCGATGGTCGCCGTCAAGGAAAACGGCCTACGCGAGGACTTGATGTACCGGCTCGCGGTGTTTCCGTTGCGCGCGCCGCCTCTGCGCGAGCGAGAGAGCGATCGCGAACTGCTGGCGCAACACTTTCTGAACGAACTCAACGTACAGGAAGGCACGAACAAGACGTTCAGCAAACGGGCGAAGGAAACGCTGCGCACGTATTCGTGGCCCGGCAATGTCCGCGAGTTGAAAAACAGCGTCTATCGCGCCTTCATCCTCGCCGAAAAATCGGTCGAGATCGAGCATCCCCGCCTCGCGGCGCGCGCGAAGAAGGCCATCACGCAAGGCGACGCGATGAGCATATGGGTCGGGACGCCCCTTGCCGAAGCACAACGGCAGATCATCTTGGGAACGCTGAAGTATTGCGGCGGCGATAAGCGCCGCGCGGCGAAGGCGCTAGGCGTGAGCCTGAAGACGCTTTACAACCGCCTCGGCGCTTATGAGGACGAGGACGAAAAGACGGCGTCCGACGCTTGAAAACGAGCGCGCCGCCCGCGCCCGGTCGGGCGGCGGGCGGCGCGTTTTCTATTCTCGAAGCCCAGGAAATCAGGACTCGACGTCCTCGAGACTGAAGATTTCCGTCTGGTCGTTGTACGAGAAGATCTCGCCGTAACGGCCCCAGTTGATGACGGCGTCGAGCGTCTCTTCGGCCGCGCTGTCGGACAAGAAGTCCTCCAGTTCCTGCTCGAAGCGCACGCGCGGCGCGCGGTGTCCGGGCCGTTCGTTGAGCACCTTCTTGATTCGCGCGGCCAGCGGCACATGGCGCAGCAGGTGTTCGGCGAACATCATCTTGCGCTCCTGAGTCCCGAACTCGGCGAACACGCGCGCGGGCGGCGTGAGGAAGATGTCGCCCTCGCGCACGTCGGCGAAACCGAGGTGCTGCAGCACTTCGGCGATCGGGAAGAGATCGTCCACCTCGAGGTGCAGCGAGCGCGCGATTTCCGGCATGTCGGCGCGGCCGTGATAGGGGGGCGCCGCGAGCGTTTCGATGAGACCGGCCATCAAGTTCGTCGACACGCTCGGCAGCCAGCTGCCGAGTTCGAGCCCCTTCTTCGTCGCTTCGTCCGTGCGGCGGGCTGTCATCTTCGCGTAGATATCGTCGACGAGACGCCGGAAGGCCGGATCCAGCCGGTTGCGCGGGTGGGCGAACGGCACCTTGATTTCAGCCAGCACGCGCCCCGGATTGGACGCGAGCACGAGGATTCGGTCGCACATGAACACCGCTTCCTCGATGTTGTGCGTGACGATCAGCACCGATTTGATCGGCATGCGCCGCTGCGTCCAGAGGTCGAGCAAGTCCGTGCGCAGCGTCTCCGCCGTCAAGACGTCGAGCGCCGAGAACGGTTCGTCCATGAGCAGCAGCGTAGGATCGACGACGAGCGCCCGCGCGAACCCCACGCGCTGACGCATGCCGCCCGAAAGTTCGCGCGGATAGGCGTTCTCGAAGCCGTCCAGCCCGATCAGGTCGATCGCGGCCAGCGCGCGCTCGCGGCGCTCGCGCGCACCCACGCCCTGCGCCTCCAGCCCCGCCTCGACGTTCTGCAACACCGTGAGCCACGGGAACAGCGCGAACGTCTGGAACACCATCGCCACGCCTTCGGCGGGGCCGGACAGCGGCTCTCCCATGTAGCGTACGTCGCCGGCGGTCGGTTCGATCAAACCCGCGATAATGCGCAGCAGCGTGGATTTGCCGGAGCCCGACCGCCCGAGCAAGCCGACGATCTCGCCTTCGCGCAGCGATAGATTGACGTCGTCGAGCACGAGCAATTCGCCTTGCGCCTTGGAGAAACCGCGGCGGACGCCTTTGACGTTGAGGACTTCCTCGCCCAGGCGCGGCCCGACCGGCGCCGTGCCGGCGAACGACGCGGCGCTTAGTTCAGCTTTGGGATTATGCATTGCGCTTCACTCTTGAATGGGGCACTCGATCGGCGGTCAGTCGAGCCGCAGCTTCGCTTCCGCATAGGCATACAACGGGCGCCAAAGCAGACGGTTGAACAACGTCACGAACAGCGACATGACCGCGATGCCGAGAATGATCTTCGGGAAATCGCCCGCGGCCGTATATTCGGCAATGTACGCGCCAAGGCCATGGGCGGCGACTTTCGTATCGCCCCACTGCACGAACTCGGCGACGATGCTCGCGTTCCAGGCGCCGCCCGACGCGGTGATCGCGCCCGTCACGTAGTAAGGGAAGATGCCCGGCAGCATCGCCTGGCGCCACCATTGCCAGCCGCGAATCCGAAAATTGGTCGCCGCCTCGCGATAGTCGTTCGGGTAAGCCATCGTGCCCGCAATGACGTTGAAAAGGATATACCACTGCGTCCCCAGTACGATCAGCGGCGACAGCCAGATATCGGCGTTCAGATGGAACCGGACGATGACGATCACGAACACCGGAAACAGCAGGTTCGCGGGAAAGGCGGCGAGAAACTGTGCGATCGGCTGGACTTTCTCGGCGATCGCCGGCTTCAGCCCGATCTTCACACCTAGCGGCACCCAGATCAGCGACGAGATCGCGATCAGGATCACGACACGCGCAAGCGTGAGGAAACCCAGGCCGAAGACATGGCCGACCTCGGCGCCCGTCACGCCCGTGCGCACATAGGCGAAGACGCGCCATACGACGAACACCGTGGCCGCCAAGACGAGTATGGCCCAGACGATGTCGCCCGTACGCGAGCGCTTGTCCGCGCGCGTCAAGCGGACGAACGACGCCGTATCGATACGCGGGATCTTCAAGGGCAGGCGCGCGAGCTTGGCGAACATCCAGCCGGCCGGCACGAGCAGCCGGTGAATTAGCCGCGTGCGGCGCACGAGATCGAGCAGCCACGATTCCGGCGCATCGCCCGAACTCGTCGTCTCCATGCGGAACTTATCCGCCCAAGCGACGAGCGGGCGGAACATCAGTTGATCGTAGGCCAGGATGACGATGCTCATCGTGACGATCACCCAGCCGATCGCACCGAGGTTCTTGGCGGTGATCGCTTGCGAGAGATAGGCGCCGATGCCCGGCAGCGTGATCGTGTTGTTGCCGACGGTGATCGCTTCCGATGCCACGACGAAGAACCAGCCGCCCGACATCGACATCATCATGTTCCAGATGAGGCCCGGCATCGAGAACGGCACCTCGAGCTTCCAGAAGCGCTGCGACGCGGTCAGATGAAAGCCGCGCGACACTTCGTCCAAATCGCGCGGCACCGTGCGCAGCGACTGATAGAAGCTGAACGTCATGTTCCACGCCTGGCTCGTGAAGATGGCGAAGATCGCCGCGAGTTCCGCCCCGAGCACGCGGGCCGGGAACAGCGCCAGAAAGAACGTGACCGTGAAGGAGATGTAGCCGAGTACGGGCACCGATTGCAGGATGTCGAGGATCGGCACGAGCACCATTCCAGCTCGGCGGCTCTTGGCGGCCAGCGTGCCGTAGACGAGCGTGAACACGAACGAAGCGACGATCGCCGCCAGCATGCGCAGCGTCGTGCGCAGCGCGTACTCGGGCAGCATGGCGGGATTCAGCGAAATGACTTGCGTCTTGAGCGTCGAAATCGGCGCCATCGTCTGGTGGAAGCCGATCGCGGCCATCGCGATCGCACAGATGATGAGCGGAAAAGCGACGAAATCCCAGCGGTTCGGCGCAAGGCGCCATGCCGACGCGTTCGCGGTACGGTTCAGGTTGAAGCCGAAATCCATCAGGCCCCCTTCACGCCGCGCGGCGGGCGAGGAACAGCCGCGAACGGCGCCCTGACCGCGGCAAGGCGGCTAGCGGTCCGACGGTGAACGTTTGCGAGCGCCCGCGGGGCGGCGAAACGATCCGAGACACGGAATTCGAGCATGAGGAGCGTAGGGTTGCGGTGATGCGATTGAGCGCGAATCGTTGACTGCAAAGCCTCGAGACTGAGCTGTCGTCTGTCGCTGCCTGTTCTTTTGACCGGCACGACACTACTACAACCTATGTTTCAGGCACAACCGCGCTGGCCACAAAATCTGCGCCTCTACGCTCGAGGGCCCCGTGGAACCGGGCGCCGGCCGTGCGGCAGTCGAACCCGCAAGCGCGGCCTGGGCCGTCCTCATGCCAATAAATTGCATGAACAGCGGCATTTCGCAGAAAAAGATGCGCCGGCACGCACGGCGTTGCTAGAAGCGTTCGACGGCAGCGCGCGGACACGAGATTATGCCGCGAAAGCGGCCGCCCCCGGAAACCGCTACGCGGCGCGAAGCGCGGTACGTCGAAAAACAGCGAGCACACGGTACATCGGCGAGACCGGGTATCATCGGTTTTTCGTGGCGAGTGAACTTACCGATCTAACGGGAGACACCCAATGAAAGGAAATCTGGTCATCGTTTGTCGCGACCAGGATGCGACCACCTTCGACGAACTCATGGCGGAGTACGGCGCGTTTCAGACCAGGCTGTCGTCCACCGCGTGGTATCTGAAACTCGACAGCGAGCCCGAGGACATCCAAGAAGAGATCCTTGCGCGGCTCGGCAAGTACACCACCCACTACATTTTCGAGGCGACCAGCGTCACCTACAACACGGTCGACAGCGACGCCGCCGCCGCGCTCGATGCGCTTTTCGCCGAATGAGGCGTGGCCGATATCCCAGACGGTTCGCCGCAAGCTCGGTCGGGCGCCAGCCATTACCGGGTATTCCGACGCGCTACCAGGCGCTCTCCGATTGAGGCGTGGCCCGTGAAGCGGCGGTGAACGGAAACGTCATCGTCACGCACAGGCCGCGCCCTTGCGCGTTGCCGATTTCGCAGGCGCCGCCCAGCCGCCGCACGAGCCGCTCGACGATCGCAAGGCCCAAGCCGCTGTGGCCATTGCCCCCGCGGGCCGGGTCGAGCCGCACGAACGGCCGGCTCGCGTTGGCGAGATCTTGCTGCGAGATGCCGTGGCCGTGGTCGCTGACCGACAGTTCCCAGCCGGTATGCGTCCGGGCCGTTGCGATCACGACCGGCGGCGCCCCATAGGCATGCGCATTGTCGAGCAGGTTCGAGAGGATCCGTTCGAGCGTCGCGGTCGGCAGGCGAAAGCCCATCCCGGCCGCCAGTTCGGTCTGGACCGTCGGATTGCCCGGGGCGACGGCGCGGTACGTGCGCGCGATGCGCTCGCACTGCGCGTCGACCTCGACAGGCTCGCTGCGATCGGTTCCGTCGTGCGCGAACACGAGGAACTGGTCGACGATGTGCGTGAGCGAATCGACGTCGCGTACAACGCCATCGCGCATCTTGGGTTCGTCCATCATCTCGGCACGCAGGCGCAGCCGCGCGAGCGGCGTCTTCAAATCGTGCGCCACGCCGGCGAGCATGACCGCCCGGTCCTGCTCCGTGCGGGACACCTCGCGCACCATCTGATTGAAGCCGCGCGTGAGCGCGCGCAGCTCGCGCGGACCGCGTTCGGCGAGCGGCGGGACCGGATGCCCTCGGCCGAAACGGGTGACCGCTTGCGCCAGCGCCCTGATCGGCTGCTGCAGGCGCCAGGCGACGAACAGCGCGCACATGACCGCAACCGAGAAGATGATGCCGAGCCATGCGAGCATTTGATCGCGCGGACGCGGCGGATGCAGCGAAAGCATCGGCACGACGATCCAGTCATGATCGGCCGCCTCGTGCACCCAAAGAATCGGCGGACGCCCCGGCGTACCGATCCGCACGAGCGAGCCCGGCGGCAGCCTATCGCGCAATTGCTCGACAAAACGCTCGATCGGCTCGGGCAGCGGTTGATTGGCGGGCGGCACCTCGGGGCTCGCCGGATCGACGAGGCGCACGCGAGAGGGCAACGGCACCGACGGCGTGCGGGCGACGTGCTGACGCACGGCGTCGATCAAAAACGCCGCTTCCTCGACCGCATAGCGCGCCTGTGACTGACTGCGCTCGACCCGTATCAATACGAACCAAGCGAAGTGCGAGATCAGCAGGACGGCGACGACGAGCAGCGCGAGCCTGCCGAATAGCGAATCAATTGGGCGACGCATCGGGGTCCCCGTTGGGGACGAACACGTAGCCGCGGCCCCGCACGGTTTGAATGAAGCGCGGCGTAGACGGATCCGATTCGAGGATGCGCCGCAGCCGCCAGACTTGCACGTCGATGCCGCGGTCGGTGCCGTCGTACTCGGGCCCGTGCAGCAGCTCGAGCAGCCGCTCGCGCGTAAGCGTGCGCATCGGATGGTTCACGAAAATCTTGAGCAGGGCGAATTCGCTGCCCGACAGCGTGAGCGGACGGCCCTCTTGATTGAGCGTGCGCGACTGGAAATCCAGATGGAATCGGCCGAACGCGAACGGTTCGCGCTGCTCGGGCGCCGCCGACGGGATCGTGCGGCGCCTGCGCAGCACGGCTTGCACGCGCGCGAGCAGCTCGCGCGGATTGAACGGCTTGCCGAGGTAGTCGTCCGCGCCCAGTTCCAGGCCGACGATGCGATCGACGTCGTCGGCGCGCGCCGTCAGCATGATCACGGGGATGTCGTCCCCCGTCGCGCGCAGCTTGCGCAGCGCCGTCAGCCCGTCCACGCCCGGCATCATCAGATCGAGCACGATGAGATCCGGCCGCTCGCGTTCGAGCCGGCGCTCGAGCGAAGCGGCGTCGTGCAGCACCGATACCTCGATGCCCTGACGGACGAGATAGTCGCGCAGCAGATCGCGCAGTTCGGCGTCGTCGTCGACGACAAGAATTTGTGTAGGCATGGAACGAAGTTTAACGCCAGCCGCTCGCGAAACGATGGGTGAGCGCACCCGAAGGGTTACCGGACGTTACGACGAAAGCTATCCGTAATGCATCGTAACGGCCGGGTCCGGGTGCGTAACACGCCGGTTCGGCATGGCGTCTACCTTGGTCGAACCGACGGCGAGTACGACAAACCGGCTCGCCGTCGCTTTCGATCAAGGGAGCATATTCTGATGAACGCTTTATCTCGCACCTCTCGCGGCCCGCTTCGCCTGCTGGCCGCCACCGCTGCCGCACTGACTCTCTCGCTCGGCGCCTACGCGGCCGGCGTCCAGGGCTCTGGACCCGCGCTCGGCGGCGAACCCGGCGCCGCCTGGCATCACCACGGCGGCTTCATGATGGAAAAGCAACTGGCCGATCTGCACGCACGGCTAAAGCTCACGCCGGATCAGGACAAGCTGTGGCAAGCCGCGCTCGATACGACCCAGCGCGACCGCGCCGCAGAACGGGCCGAACACGAGAAGATGCACGCGCAACTAAAAACGATGATGCAACAGCCGATCATCGATATGAACGCGCTGCATTCGGCTCATATGCAGTCGCAACAAGACGGCGCCCGGCTGCGCGACGAGACGGCGACGGCCTGGCTAGCTGCCTACAACGCGCTGAACGACCAGCAAAAGACGATGGTCAGCGACACGTTCAAACAGCATTTCGCGAAGATGGAATCCATGCGCGAACGCATGCATGAGCGCTGGCAGCAACGACACGACGGCGCCACGGACGCCGCGCCCGCGAAGCAATAACGCGCTTCACTGCCTCATCCCCCCCCTCGCACCGACGATCGCATCGCCCGCCGAGCGCGGCGATGCGACGCTCGCTCTGCACGCCGCGCGCCCTTGGGCCGCGGCATGCTCACGCCTTGGCCGCCCGCGCTTCGATGCCCTTAACCGGCCTACGATTCGCCCGATGAATCGAACGGGCCAAGGCCCTATGGCGACGCCGCTTTTGCTCCCCCGGGTTCGCCGCACTAGCGCCGACCGCCCGTTCGGTTAAAATACCGCGCTTTTCGCGTGTGGCCCGCCTCGGCCGCGCGCGGGCAATCGGTAAAAACGCGCCGCGAGGCGCTGTGAGTGCGGCCTGGTCCCGTTCTCGCACGCTCGCAGCCGGACGCCGGCGCCGCGGCACGCCATTTTTGTCCGCCTAGAATTCTGCGACGCGCACCCTTCGCGCGGCGCCAAGGACCGCATTTCCTACCATGCTTCTACAAGGCTACGGCCCGCTGATCCTCGCCGGCACATGGCAGACCGTCAAGCTCTCGCTGCTGTCGCTCGCGCTCGCCTTCGTACTGGGCCTCGTGGGCGCGTCCGCGAAGCTGTCGAAGAACCGGGTCGCCAACGGCATCGGCACCGTCTATACGACGCTCGTGCGCGGCGTGCCCGACCTCGTGCTGATGCTGCTGCTCTTCTACAGCATCCAGATTTGGCTCAACAATTTCACCGACCTCGTCGGCTGGGACGAAATCGACATCGATCCGTTCGTCGCCGGCGTGATCGTGCTGGGCTTCATTTACGGCGCCTACTTCACGGAAACCTTTCGGGGCGCCTTCCTGTCGGTGCCGCGCGGCCAGCTCGAAGCGGGTGCGGCCTACGGCATGAGCGCGTGGCAGACGTTCTCGCGCATCATGTTTCCGCAGATGATGCGCTTCGCGCTGCCCGGCATCGGCAACAACTGGCAGGTGATGGTGAAGGCTACCGCGCTCGTATCGATCATCGGCTTGGCCGATGTCGTCAAGGCCAGTCAGGACGCAGGCAAGGGGACGCTGCGCTTTTTCTTCTTCACGCTGATCGCGGGGGCCATCTACCTCGCGATCACGACGGTGTCGAATCTCGTGCTGCTGTGGCTCGAGAAACGCTATTCGATCGGCGTACGCAAGGCCGAGCTTTAAGGTCCGTGACATAAAACACCATGATCGAGCTGATTCACGACTACTGGCGCAACTATCTTTTCACCGACGGCTACCGCGTCACGGGCCTTGCCATCACGATGTGGCTCCTCGTGGTGTCCATCGGCATCGGCTTTTGCCTGTCGGTGCCGCTGGCCGTCGCGCGGGTTTCGCGCAATAAGCTGGTTTCGGGCGCCGTATGGCTTTATACGTACATCTTTCGCGGTACGCCGCTCTACGTACAGCTGCTGTTGTGCTACACGGGGCTTTATAGCCTCGAAGTCGTACGCAATCACGCGTTGCTGAACGCGTTCTTTCGCGACGGCATGAATTGCACGCTGCTTGCGTTCACCTTGAACACGTGCGCGTACACGACTGAGATTTTCGCGGGCTCGATCAAAGCGACGGCCTACGGCGAGATCGAAGCGGCGCGGGCCTACGGCATGTCGACGTTCACGCTTTATCGCCGCGTGATCTTGCCCTCGGCATTGCGGCGCGCCCTGCCGCTCTACAGCAATGAAGTGATTTTGATGCTGCACGCGACGACGGTCGCATTCACGGCCACCGTGCCCGATATCTTGAAGATCGCGCGCGACGCCAATTCGGCCACGTATATGTCGTTCCAGGCGTTCGGCATTGCGGCGCTGCTCTACCTCGGCATCTCTTTCGCGCTCGTTGCGCTGTTTCGCCGCGCCGAAAGGCGCTGGCTGGCCTACCTGCGCCCGCAAGGCAAGTAACTCATGCATAAGCTTTTCATCGACGATCTGCACAAGCAGTACGGCAGCAACGAAGTCCTCAAAGGTGTATCGCTCAAGGCGAACGCGGGCGACGTAATCAGCATCATCGGCTCGTCGGGCTCGGGCAAGAGCACGATGCTTCGATGCATCAACTTTCTCGAGCAGCCGAGCGCCGGACGTATTTATGTTGACGGCGAGGAAGTGCGCACGAGCAAGGATAAGACCGGCGGCCTGCGCGTGTCGGATCAGAAGCAGTTGCAGCGCATTCGCACGAAGCTGTCGATGGTGTTTCAGCACTTCAATCTCTGGTCGCATATGAATGTGCTCGAGAACGTGACCGAAGCGCCCATGCACGTGCTGGGGATCGCGCGGCGTGAAGCCGAGGAGCGCGCGCGGATGTATCTCGAGAAGGTGGGGCTCGCGCCTCGGTTGGAGAAGCAGTATCCGTCGCATTTGTCCGGCGGTCAGCAGCAGCGGGTCGCGATTGCGCGCGCGCTGGCGATGAATCCGGATGTGATGCTGTTCGACGAGCCTACGTCGGCGCTCGACCCCGAGCTCGTGGGCGAGGTGCTGAAGGTCATGCAGAAGCTGGCCGAGGAAGGCCGCACGATGATCGTCGTGACGCACGAGATGGGGTTCGCACGCAACGTGTCGAATCACGTGATGTTCCTGCATCAAGGACGCGTCGAAGAAGAAGGCAAGCCCGATGAGGTTTTTGGGAACACCAAGAGCGAGCGGCTTCGACAGTTTTTGGCGGGGAGTTTGAAGTAAGGGGTGTGGCGTTTTGCGGGGGTATTGCCGGCGGCGAGTCCCGCCTGTTGGAAAAATTCGAAATGGTTGGCGGCGCGGTGATGGTCCTTCGTCTCGTTGAGATTCGCGAAATAGGGATCGCATCGCCTGCCGGCGCAAACAACTCACGAGGATGTGGCCCATGCCCCGACTCGCTTCGGTCTCTCGTCGCATGCGATCGTTCCCGCAGCTAGTCAGTTTGATTGCGCTAGCGGCCCTGCCTATTGCGAGCCGTGCAGCAAGCTTCGATTGTGCAAAAGCCGCTTCGCCAACCGAAAAGACGATCTGCGCGACGCCCGCGCTTTCGCGGCTCGACAGCGATCTTGCCGCGGCGTGGAAAGCTGCGATCGCGCAGAGCCACGATGCCGCTGCGCTGAAGAATGCACAGCGGCAGTGGTTGCGCTTGCGTGATGCCTGCGGTGAAGACAAGGCGTGCGTGAGCGATCGCTACCACGAACGGCTGGCGGCACTCACAGGCGCACCGCTTGCCGCGAACCGATGGGATCAAACGTGGACGCTCGATAGCGGCAATCCGACACGAGGCGGCTCGCTGACTTTTACGGGCACGGCGCCGCATCTGCATTTTTCGATCTCCGGATACAACGGCGGCCATACCGGTGCGAACGAAGGGGACATCACGTTGCAGGGCGATACGGCCAACTATCGCGATGCACAGGGGTGCAGACTGACGTTCACGCGTCAGAAAGAGAGCATTGGCGTGACGGAGGCGAGCGGAGCGGACAGCTGCGGTGAAGGGATGGGCGTGTCCTTCGGCGGCAGATACCTCACCTTTGTTGCGATCAACGCCAAGCCATCGGCCGATCTCGTTAGCCTCAATGTGCTCAGCGATCGCAAGGCGGATGATGCCGCGCGTGCGTTGCTCGGCAACGACTACGATGCATTGATATCGACGATCAACCTCAGCAACGACGCCCCCGATTTGGATCACCTCGGCGCCAAGGTGCGGCAGTTCTTCGTGCGTGGTCTTGCGACCACCAATGCATCGATTGTGATGAGTCACGGCGGCCAGTTATGGATCGGACTCTTGGTGTTCGATGCGAACGACAAGGTGAGAATGCGTTATTACACAAACGCGCCCGCATGGAAGAAGGCCGTGCCGAAAACGATCCTCGCATGGCATGACCAGATCGACCGTAATTTGCCGATCGACATGATGCGGTAGGGTCTCCGGTCCGTCCCTACGCGACCACCCGGACGCCAGTCAGATATGTTCCGCTGTTTTTTCCCGGTCTGTTCGGCCTGTCCGGAGTTGCGATGGACTATCGCATATCACGCGGATCGACGATTCCCATTCGCTGCTGCTTTTCTCACTCGTTCACGCACCCGATGGCTTGGAGAGCGGCGCAGGTCGCTGAACCGCTACGGGCATCCTTCTGTGGTACCGGTGATGGGGATGACTTTATCGCCATCGCCGCTCAAGACGAACACCCGTTGGCGGCATTCAGGCGGTCGTCCGGCTGATCGATCGATGTAATATCGCGCGACGATCATCACGCTGTCTCGATGCGCAATGACGTCGGTGAGATAGCGGCGGCCGTCGCGCGTCTTGGCCGGTTCACCGTCTCCCGAAGAAAACATATCCAACGCCTTCGAATCCCGCCCGTTGGACAAATCCGATAGCGTGAAGTAGCGGCACTCCGTTCCGCAACTATGCAGGCCGATGTAGTACTTTCCGGCAAAGTTGATCGCGACAGGGGCCACGGCTTTTCCCATGTCGTCGCGCCAGATGCCTTCGGAGTCGCGGGTGTAGTAGGACGGGATATGCAGGGGCCCGGTGTAGGCGACGGCCGCGTGGTCCTCGAATTTTGGCAGTGGGAGGTGGTCGGCTGCTTGCGTTGGAGCGAAGGCGACAGCGAAGCTGGATAGCACGGTCGCAAGAGTCGTTCGTTTTGCTTTCATTGTCGGCTCGCTATCGAAGGCACTTCTTGACGAAGGCCGCGTATTTCTCTTCGCTCACGTCGAGCGCTACGGGGCTGTCGGGGTCGTCCGTCACATCGAATACCTTCATCGCATTGACGTCCAAATTAACCCAACCGATCGAAACTTGCCGATCAAGGTTGTCGGGGCTATTGGCCGCGACAAATAGCCGGACGCTGTATACGCCGCCATTGCTGTCATCGACCTCGGCCCGAACATTCTTGCTGTTCATGGAAACTCCCTTCAGCGCCGGCGCTATCAACTGTCGGAGGTCGCGGTTGCAGGCAGCGGCGGGCGCGGCGGCGCATACTGAGATCGCAAGCAGCGACAGGGCCAGGGCTAGTGCCGGCTTGCAGAGCAGGTTCTCCCGAGCCGCACGAGCGAGCACGTGTCTCATCGATTCTGACTCAGTCATGTACAAGGCATAACGCAATTTGGTCAGGCATGGCCCGCCTCACAAAGAATCCATGACCGCAAAGAACGGCAACTGTTTTCCTTTCGAAGGTGACGTCCACAATCCCATATACAGTCCGTGGTCCAAGATTGCATCGACTCTCCCTGCCTCTCTCGTTGGTTGCGCTGCCGGATGCTCGACCATTGCAATCACGCCGCTTCCTTGTGTCGCCCCGCTCAGCTTGAGCATGCCCTTCTTCCCAACGTACCGATACGAGCCTTCTATCCGGCCCTGCTGCGTCGCCAAGGTCAACGCGATGGGATACGGCCCGATTCCGCCTCGGAAGATCCCCGTCGGGGAGGATGTATCGACCACACAACCGGCGATACAAACGATGCTGTCCGGCGTTGCACCAAGCTTGTCCGCATAAAGGTATGCACGTTGCCCGGTGGCTGCTCCAGTCGAGTCATGAATCGCGAGCGGGATCGCTGAAAATCCATCCTGCAGTGCATTCCCGGTTTCTCCCTCTGTCGGTTGCTGAATCTTGCCGAGCAATTGGTCAATGCGATCCCATGAGAATGACTCGATCGCATCCGAGCCGGCGAGGTCGATCTCATCCGCAGCCCAAGCTCCAACCACTCCGGCCGATTTTTCCGGTGCCAACGAGAAGTGGAGGATCCGATTGAAACCGACCGTTCGATCATTGACGTCCAGAGGAACGATGTCGAAGGACTTCGCGCTTCCGGCTTTTTCGCGGACCAAGTAGTAGCGATCCGATCGCAACATGACGTATTGGCTGAATGGCGTTGCTTCCGCGCCCGTCCCCGCGAATAACGTGATCGGGGGTGCTCCCTTCGCTGCAGCCCTCATAAGGTCGCCGTGGTGGTTCAGATAGAAGTCGCACGTTGGCGTGGAAGCCGTGCACTCCGCCGCGCTTGCGGTCGCAGCCCCGGCTAGGAGCGCCAGAGCGCCGAGGCGCAGTAAAAACTTACGCGTCATTGGACACTCCTTGTTAATCATGTATTCGCAACTTCAGTCGTCAACGCACGAAGCTAGTGGGATTGATCAGAGTAATGTACGAACCTCACTCCGTCTTTTAGGGTGTGCGCCCCGTCAAGTGCGCCCCACTTTGTCTGTAACTTTCCGCCAGGGCCCTGTCGCAACTGCATCAATCGCGTTCCCGGCTCATACGTATCGCGGTCGGAAGAGTCCGACGTGTCGTCGTTTGACCACTTGGCAAAGTAGATATTGACAACACGATCAGAGCCGACGGCACTACACGAAATGCGGTCGTCCATCTGAAAACCTTCCCAAATCAACTCGCACGTTCCGTCAGCGTTTATCGTGAGATCGAATGTCCAGCTTGGCGCGAGATCTCCTTTACGATGCCCCATCACGTATTGATACGAATAACTTCCGACCCAACGTTCAGGCAGCGTGCCCGCAAACCCGCTGCCCGCGGCCAGACCTAATATTAGAAACGCAGTCAACCGCAAGCATATGGCGTTCATAGTTTTTTTGATGCACCTAGTCAGACTTTGACTGAGCCCATCACGTTGAAAATCATTTCATGATGCAAGGTCAATTTTAGGAATAGCGACCTCGCCACGTCATTCCTGTGCACGTGAAATTCCGCGACCGTTTGGTTTTAATCGATTCGAGCGCACCCAACCCATGACCGGCCCACCCAGTTTATTGCCGAGATACACAATCGATGTAAACACGGTATTCTGTGTAAGCATCCACGGCTTGCCCCTCGATTATAAACACTCCTTTTAGTCGACAAGAATAATCCGGCGCAGAATAAAACCGCACGCGCCCCATCCCCGTGACCACGCGACCCGAATCATCACTTGGAACGAACACACCGGTCTTAGACGCAAAATCAGACAGGGAGCTACAGTCTGCAGCTAAAACGATTTCGCACCCAAAAATCGAAATCAGAACGAGCGCAATTCGAGCAAATTTAATCTTAAAACATCCTGATTCCAGCGTCGCAACCCCCTATGGCGCTTGCGACTCACACATCAGATTGAGATGACTACCAAATTCATGAGAATCCAAAAAATTTACTCGGGCCCCACCTGTGCGCCTCACTCGTCTGTATATGGCGTACGGTGCCCAACAAATTTTCCGCCTTCAAATTTCCAACAAAGCTTACCACTGTCTGTTTCCCTGTAAGCAACGATCGAACCGGCGACGCACACTTGGTTACTGTCGAGGCTGTACGAAACATGCCCAAAGTCATGTACGTTCCCCTTCTCATCCATGTAGCCTGAATATGAGTCAAAAGGGAAAGGATATGCAATTCCCGTTTCCGCGTCGACGGCAACAAGCGTGTGCTCGTAGTATTCTTTGCGCTCTAAAATTGATATCAATATATAATGTCGATTGAAATTAGGCCGCTTTTCAGCAATAGCCTTCTTTATCTCGGAAATATGTCGATCGTCACAAAAATAAACAGGGCTAAACTGAAAAGAACACAAATCTCCAGTGCGATAATTAATTTGCACCTTTTCGAATTCATGATTTTTGTTCGAAGAATCAACATTGCTAGCACTGGCACCTTCGCTCAACATCACAGCAATTAGTGAAAAGATGATCACCAATGCATTTTTCATCGAATTCCTCGTCGTTGTTGCTCGATTTCTTGCAACAAATCAACCAATTTGTTTGTCGACGCCATAGCCACTCGATTGGCCGCACCTTGGCTGTAGGACATAGTGCAATCCGACGTTTCACCGCTTTTGATCTTAGCGCCTTTCGGCGCAGCGATCGAGGACCAACATCTCGCAGCGGCCAATTGCGCGTCGTAGACCTTAACCAGATTCACAATAAATATTGCGCCTACTGATACGGGTCATTCGCAAGAAAAAATGAATATTTCTTTTTTCCATCCGAGCTGGCCCAAACGCCAACGTATGCGTCGCCGTACTGATGCCCTACGAAGGAGGCCACCGACTGACGATTCACACCATACTCCTTTAAGTTCAAGCCACCCTGTTTTATCGTTCCATCGACATGAATAGGCATTTGATTTTTCAAATACACATAGTTGCCCACGACTCCCGTGGATTCATCCGTCCTTAGCGTGGCATGTATCCAAAGGCCTTTATCTATCCACCCGCCTAAGCGTTGAGTTCCCTGCGTTCGCCGGCAACCGGCAATGCACAACATTGCCCCGGCGTCCGGCAAGACATTCGATACAAACACATAGCTGGCTTTCGACCAAACCGCTCGCTTCGACTCATACACTGGGATCGTAACAACTAGCCCGGCCTGCCTTGCTTCAGCAACAGCCTTATTCTGGTCGGCCTCTATATAGACGTCGTTGGTCTTCCCGCCGCACAGCGATGAATATGCTGCCTCGAAGGGAGTGGAGACTTGAGTTAGCGCAACGTCCCCCCGACACTCCTGTCCCTTCCACGACGGACCGGATGGTCCCGCGGATTGCGACAGAAACATGTAGTCACTCGCGGCCGCGATGCTATTCACGTATTTGAAAATCAGGACAGCCCAATTTTTCGAGGACGATGTGTTTTGGAATTCGAGAACGAATTTATCGCCAATCCGAAATAGGGAGTAGCTGTCGGACGCCGCGGCGGAGGAAACGCCCGACAGCACTACCTTCCCACTAGTTTCGTCCACCACATTTCCAGTTGGGTCGAGCACGAGCCCGCACTGCTTTGACGATGGCGAATCGCATGCTTCGATGCCCGGCAATTCATACGCCATCGAATGTGCACCCACGGCGAAAAGTACCCCCGCGAGAAGAGCGCTAGTCATTTTGTATCCCGAATCAATTTTTCGAATAATTTCGCATAAAATTCAAACTGCTCCGCCTTGTCGGGATGTCCCGATCCAGGCGGATTGTCGCCATTTATTATATAACGCGCATGATAATAATCCGGCGGCGATTTATCCAAATGATCCGCCAACGACACATGCGTGAATAAACCATCACGCATTCCTTTCATCATAATTGCCACGGCCGCAGGGTAACCCAGCACCTTGTCTGGATTTGAAACGAGATCGTCGCCAAATTTTTTATAACCATCTTTCCAGGTAAGCTGAACAAGACCGCGCCCACGGTACTTGTAACCATCGCCGATCTCAGTATTTCCGTGCGCTATAGCGCGAGCTCTATGACGGGGATCTGCAGTAGGCCCGCACCCGTAGTTTTGCTCTGCCTTTTCGTACGTAATGTCCTCCGCAATTGGGGTAAAAAATATGGACTTTCTCCAGTTATAGGATTCAATCCTCGCCGTCGCAAGCATATAAGCCAAATACTCGACACGACACTCCCTGAAATAATTCGAATATTGCCGCATCATTTCTGTTACAAGTGCTTTCAACCCTGCACGCGATGCTTCGTTGAGAGGCGAGATACTAATATGACGGCCGGTCTTGTCATCGAACCAGCCGAAGTCTTTCGCATGCATGAGCTCGTATTGCCGGCAGAATTCCTCGACGTTGATGCAAGCGCAGTCAGATTTGAATGATTCGATTAAACCAATCGGATGAAAATGGTACACATCTGAGGCCGACGGCAAACCAGCAACGCCTGCGGCCTTATCCCACCACCGCAGCTGGCCGATCCGTTCCATCTCGGCCTGCCAAATGAACTTACGCTCCTTCATCAGGGAGGTAAACGGTTCCCACTTGTCTAGCGCGCCGCCCCACTCACTCTCGTAGCGCACCACCAAATGCGACATCGCATACGCCACCCAACGCACGCGCTGTGCGCGCGCGAGCTCCTCCCCGCTGACTCTTCCGTCCTTATTCCCGAGTCGATCGGCGACCTTTTCCAGCCTCTTGATCAAGTCGCTGCTATTCACACCCAAGACGCTTGGCTTGAACGACTCTTCGTCGCCATCAAACAGCATGCCGAAGACGTACAGGTTCCGCTTAAACCAATCGACCATCGACCAGCCAGTAATGTCGATGAGTTCGAATCCCGGCCACTCCCAAGCGCTATGCGACTGCACGCGCGGATGCCCCGTACCGCAGACCCATCCCTCACGGCTATCCCCATCCGCCGTGCCGACCGAGATCTTCCACCAGTTAGCGTTCTTATCGTCGCGTGCCTTTGCCTCGGCGCCGAACTTGTCCAACTCGCCGCGCGAGTAAACCTCGTCAAATCCCGCTGCGGGGCCTTTGGCATTCGATATTTGCAGCGGAAAATCACGCCACGCTTTCACCACGGTCGTAATCGTCTTGCCGGCAACCGCTCGTTCAACCCAGACAGGCAATCCTTCCGGCGTCTCGATCGGCTTCACCTTGGGATGCTTAGGATGCGCATGCGAGTGGTCCGCTTTTGGCGGCGCAGGCACCGTGACGCGCGTCGGCTGAACTTTCACCCATGGGCCATCGGCGGCCTCCTTTTCTAGAGGCTTCAGCAAGAGGCCGCCACTAACGGTTTCTTTGGCTTCTGCCACGTCGACAAGCGTTGCGCCCTCCGATATTTCGAGGAAGGTCTTCTGATCCGGCAATTGCTTTGCGCGTGCTTGGCTCTTCTTGATAAACGTCGGCAAGTCCGGCCCGGCGAACACCTCGAGGTGCATAAGCGACCGCTGCGGGGCAGGCGGCAGCTTCGACGCTTCGCGATAACGCTGATACTCGCCTAGATACCCAATCACCCCGCCTGCATCGATTCGATATGGGGTGTCGAGAACGACGACGCAGTCCAATGGCTGCGGATTGATCAGCAGTTCGAACTGGTCGACCTTGACCCAGCCCGTCGGCACTCGCGCGTCCACCGGATCACCCACTACTACGCCGACCGGCTCCCCTTTAATGACCTTCGTGATTGGCGCCCAGCCCTTATCCTTTTGGGTCGCCGCCCCGAGTTGCACTTCCGTGCCTTGCGGCAATAGCCCAATCGGTTCGCCCTTCGCCTTGCTGTACACCTGCGCGCCCTTAGCCTGCGGGTGCTTCGGCGCGGGATTACTTAGAGGCGGTCGATCGAACCGAAACGGATCTGACGGGTCGGGGTTCCGCGGCGTGTTCAAGGGATTCGGCCAACTCAACGGTGCAGCCGATGGATCCAACGAGCCTGGCATGCCGCCCGGCAACAAGGGGCTGTCCGGAGGATCTACCCGCAGCGGGTCGGGTATCGGGAAGTTGAACGGTGTCTGTTCGCGTTGCGTGTCCGACGCGCCAGCGCTCACCCTATAGCGCTTCTCGCCTTTCCAGTACGGCATGCACTTGACCGCCCCCACCGCAGGTTGGTTTGATGTCTTCGAAGGATCAGTCACGGGCGGCGGCGCATCGATCGCTGCCTTGTACGTCTTCCAATCGAGCAAATGCATATACAGGCTGAAGAACGTGAGCGTTTCGTCAGCAGGGGGAGTAGCCGGTGTAGACGTCGGCCCGCTCGCTGGGCTCGCCGCATTCGGCGCCGGCGGCAACACCAACTTATGCCGCACCAACACAAACCCCGTCGAATACATACAACTGTTGCCGTCTTGGTACTTCAGCACCGGGTATTGCGAATCGAGCCGGTACGCGACGACTTCGCCATCGGCGATCGCGCGCACGCCGTCCTCCTGCTTCAGGATCTTTCCGGTCGCAGCATCGAAGTGAATCCCACCGTGCCAAATGCCGTTGGCGCCCAGCGGAAAGAACCCATCGCCAGCATTGCTCAGCGCTTCAAAAAACGAATGGGCGTCGGCGGCGTCTTTCCCGTCGCCCGTCGTGAACGGATAGCTCCATTTCAGCGGGACATAAGCCGGCGCTTGCGGCGCCGGTGCCGGCGCGGGCCTGGGTGTCGGATGGGCAGGCGCGTGCTTAGGGCCCGGCGGATGGTGCGGCTTCGTCGTGCTCATGACATCTCTTCTTTTTTAGTCGATCAACGTGGATATCGATGCAAATGAGAAGCTCGCCGCCTCACCCCGAGAAGTCGAGCGACCGGCCGGGCTTCATCCCCCCCTGTCCGTCGACGCCGTGCATCTGATAGTTGCCGCTGACCGGCCCCGCGAAAACCCGCTTCGCCCCTTTCACGTCCACCGTTCCGGGCGCGTGGATTTCGATGTTGCCGTCCTTGATGCGGATATACGCCCCGCCTGAGGTCAGCAAGACTTCCTTCTTCCCGGCCATTTCAATGACGTCGGTGATCGAGATCACTTTCACGCCCTTATGCGCGGTTAGATCGATTCCATCCGAGTGCGCCTGCACTTCGACCTTGCCCTTCGCAGCAATCAACTTCATGCCCGCGTTTTGCACGAACAGGCTCAGCTTCTCGCCGATCGAAGCGATCAGCGATTTGCCGCTCGCGATATGCGTACTCGCCCCGCTGACGATGTTTACGTGCTTGTCGGCCGCCACGCTTGTCGATTGCTGTGTCGACAGCGCAATCCCCGAGGGGCTCGCCACCAACATGATCGGCTCGGCGAAGCCGTTCGCATTGCCCGTGCCCCCGCCTGCGGTTCGGCCCGCGCCCGAGGCATCGCCCGCTACCGCCTTTTGCGTCGCATCGGTGAAGGCTTTCAGCGAGTCATAGCCCTCCTTCAACGGTTCCGCCTGATGCGCAGCGCTCGCGTCCGACAACGCTTCGATCACGCTCTCCGCGTTGACCAGTTGGCTGCTCGCTTGCCGAACATCCATCGGTTGCTTAGCTGACGTCGGATGGCTCGATACATACAGCCCCTGCTCGGCACGAATCGCCCCATACGCGTTCGACTTCAAATCGAACCCGCTGCCGAGGTACGCACCTCGCGTGTTGGCGGTGTGATCGACCAAGTACCCCAGATGCAGATGCGAATCCGCACTTGTCGAATATAGGTGGATACGGTTCTGCCCCGTCGCGTCGTCCATCACGAGTTGGTTGTATCCGCTGCCGCCGTACTCCTTTGATCGATACCCCGAAAGCAAGCCGTTCGTATGCCATACCGGTGGCGTCGGGCCGCCGTGCATGCGGCCCAGGATCACCGGCCGGTCGCAATCGCCGCCCATAAAACCAACGAGCACTTCATCGCCTTTGCGCAACGGAAAGTGGCCGCCTCGCTTAGAACCGGCATCGGGGAATGCGGCCCGCACCCATACCGATGCCCGCTCATCCCCTTCGCTGCGCCGATTCCACGGAAACAGCACCTTCACGCGATTGAGCGAATCGGTGTAGATCTCTTCGCTGTTCGGCCCGGCGATCGTCGCCGACTGCAACTGCATCACGGGCTTCTGGTGCTCCAAGGGACTGCGAAACGGCGTACGACGACGCTGCGCTTCGATCTCCACCTGGAAGAACCCTTCGCTGCCGTCGGCATGACGCACCTTCACGCCGCCCGCTTGCGCGCCGGCGGCCTGCGCCACTTCCGACTGCAACCCTTGCGCGAAGTCCGCTACCTCGTTCATGCCGGGCAGGTTGTTGCGGATCATCCACGTCGTTTCCAAGATCGCAAATTGGCGATCTTGCTCGGGCTCCTTGTCGTGGATCGGGTGACCTTCCAGCGTGAACCAGTACCCCGGCATGACCGACCGCGCGCTGCCGATGCCGTGAAACCGCTTCATCTGCGATTCCCAGGCTTCGACGCGCACCGCCGCTTGATGGCCGCCGCGCTCCCAATCACCCCATGTATACGCGCCCGTATAGTCGTACACCTCGCCTTGCGCGGGGACGTCTTCGTCCCGCGTGCCTATCGAGTCATACGCCTGCTTAGGCAAATCCGGCCGTTTGTAGTCGAACGTACGCGTCGTCAGCTTCGCGCTTTGGATCTGCTGTTGTTCTTTCCACTGCGTGAAGCCGTCGACCTCCTCGCGCAGCCCGGTGCGATGAAACCGCACCGTTTGCTGCGCAAGCTGGGGCACGAAATACAAATCGTCCATCAACACCAGCGAATGCGACTTGCCGTCCTCCGCTTGCTCGAAGCGGCCGAACACCCCCGCCTCCTCCAAGCTGCGATGAACGAAATTCCAGTCGTCTTCCCATTGCACGCGGTTCGAGTACTGCGGCATGGCCTGCCGAAGATCGAACCGATACGCGCCTTGCGCTTGCGGGTGTTGGTCGAAGACATCGGCCACGATTTGCTCGCCCGTCTGTTCCTGCCAA
>DATJJH010000018.1:0-14321 GCA_035492395.1 Trinickia sp.
AGATTTGCGCGATGCGCTGTCTCCCTGCGGGGATCGCCGCAGGCGCGATCGGGCGCGGCCCGCTTGCGAATCGACGCCCTCGCGGCCTATGATCCGCGCTTTCGAACGGCGCGGGATGCGAGCGATGACGAAACGATGGATAAAATGGGCCGCGATCGCGGGCGCGATGTGCGCATTCGCGCCAGCAACGGCGAACGCGGCGAATGCCGCGCAAGAAGTGGCGCGCGCGCCGATCCGGCTCGCGTTGATCGAGGGGATGTCGGGGCCGTTCGCCGATGCGGGTGCGGCCGTCGAGCGCAACGTCCGGTTCTCGATCGAGCGTGTCAACGCACGAGGCGGCGTGAAACTTCCCGACGGAGCGCATCCGCTCGAACTCGTCGTGCTCGACAGCCAGGGCAGCGTCGAGCAGGCGCTCGTCCAGCTGCGCGTCGCGGCCGATCGGCATATTCCGTTCGTGCTCCAGGGCAACGGATCGGCCGTGGCGGCCGCGCTCGTGTCGGCCATCGATAAGCAAAACGCGCGGGAGCCCGACAATCGGGAACTCTTCCTGAACTACTCTGCGGACGATCCCGCGCTCACCGGCGCCGCCTGCAGCTTCTGGCATTTCCGCTTCGATGCCCACGCCGGTATGCGGATGAACGCGCTCGCCGACGTGATTGCCCGCGACAGATCGGTCAAGCGCGTCTACCTGCTGAATCAGGATTACAGCTTCGGGCACGACGTCAGCACGCTGGCGCGGGCCGCGCTCGCGGCCAAGCGTCCCGACGTGGCGATCGTCGGCGACGAGTTTCATCCGATCGGACGCGTCAAGGATTTCACGCCCTACATCGCCAAGCTGCGCGCGAGCGGCGCCGATGCCGTCGTGACGGGCAACTGGGGCAACGATCTGGCGCTGCTCGTGAAAGCGGCGCGCGAACAAGGCTTCGGCGGCAAGTTCTATACGTTCTACGGCAACAGCCTCGATGCGCCCGCCGCGATCGGCGAGGCAGGCGTCGGGCGAGTGCTCGCCGTGGCCGATTGGCACCCGAACGCCGGCACCGCCGCGGCGCCTGCCGACCGGCTGCCGAGGGCCGACGCATCGAGTTCGGACGCCTATTACGCCGCCTTCCGGACGCGCTTTCCGGGCGCGCACGACGACTACGCGCTGGCGCGCATCGACGTGATGGTCGAGATGCTGGCCGAAGCCGTCGGCAAGGCGCGTGGAACCGACGCGGCCGCCGTGGCCAAAGCGCTGGAGGGGATGAAGTACGACAATGGCTTCGCGCGCGCGTGGATGCGCGCCGACGATCACCAGCTGATTCAGCCCCTTTACGTGATCGAAATGGGCAAGGCGGGGACGCCCGGTGTGCGATTCGACAACGAGGGGTCCGGCTACGGCTTTCGCACGGTGCTGGCGCTCCCGCCGGAAACGACCGAACCGGCGCGCGAGTGCCGTATGAAGCGGCCGTAGGCCGTAACGTCTCGCTGCAACGACGGCCGTGACTGCGCCGACGCCCTCACCGGCGGCGCTAACGGCGGCCGGCAGGCGCGCATACCGGACAGTCTCGCCGAACCTGGCTGTTGTGCTACAATGCGCGCTTCGTTGTAAGCCACGGCACGGCCTTTCTTCCGTGACCGCCTGTTTGTTTTAAAGGAAATCAAATGTCCGTTGCAGATATCAAGAAGTCCGACATCGTCGCGCAATTCGCACGCGGCACGAACGACACGGGCTCGCCCGAAGTTCAAGTGGCGCTGCTCACGTCGCGCATCAACGAATTGACGTTGCACTTCAAGTCGCATTCGAAGGATCACCACAGCCGCCGCGGCCTGCTGCGCATGGTGAGCCGTCGTCGTAAGCTGCTCGACTACCTGAAGGGCAAGGACGCCGACCGTTACCGTTCGCTGATCGAGAAGCTGGGTCTGCGCAAGTAAGCGGCCGCCGCCTCATGCAAGATGCCTGTGTCAGTGCGCTGATACAGGCATTTTGTTTTTCTACCGACGGCACGCGCCGTGCGCGAGCCGTCGAAACCCAAGCCGTATCGGTCGTACGCCTTGGGCCGCTTCAAAGCAGTCGGTAAAGGCGGGCAGAGCTCTGTGTCATTCCAGCGCGGCGAGTGGGCCGCTGTCGTCGAGCGCGGCGCTGGAATGGCATAACACTCCTCTGCCCGCAGGGCGCCGGCTGTCGGCGCCGTCCCGCGATGCGCATCGCGCGGCGGCGGAATCAGACAAGTGAAGATGAAAAGAGAGAAGGAGTGACTATGTCCATGTTCAATAAGGTCGTCAAAGAATTCAAATGGGGGCAGCACAACGTTCGCCTCGAAACGGGCGAGGTTGCCCGCCAAGCGTCGGGCGCCGTCGTCGTCGACGTTGAAGATACCGTCGTGCTCGCCACCGTCGTGGGCGCGAAGACGGCCAAGCCGGGCCAAGACTTTTTCCCGCTGACCGTCGACTACATCGAAAAGACGTATTCGGCCGGCAAGATCCCGGGCGGTTTCTTCCGTCGCGAGGGCCGTCCGTCCGAGCATGAAACGCTGACGTCGCGCCTGATCGATCGCCCGCTGCGCCCGCTGTTTCCCGAAGGCTTCTACAACGAAGTCCAAGTCGTCATCCACGTGCTGTCGATCAACCCGGAAGTGCCGGCGGACATCCCCGCGCTGATCGGCGCATCGGCTGCGCTCGCCATATCGGGCCTGCCGTTCAACGGTCCGGTGGGCGCCGCTCGCGTGGCCTACATCAACAACGAGTACGTGCTGAACCCGACGCGCGCGCAGATCAAGGAATCGAGCCTCGATCTCGTCGTCGCGGGCACCGAGCGCGCCGTGCTGATGGTGGAGTCGGAGGCGGACCAACTGCCTGAAGACGTGATGCTGGGCGCGGTCGTGTTCGGTCACGAGCAGATGCAAACGGCGATCGACGCGATTCACGAGCTCGTGCGCGAAGGCGGCAAGCCCGAGTGGGATTGGCAGCCGGCGCCGAAGGATGAAGCGCTGATCGCGCGCGTGACCGAGGTCGCCCATGGCGAACTCGTCGCGGCCTACCAAATGCGCAACAAGCAGCAGCGCTCGGCCAAGCTGAAGGAAGTTTACGCGCAAACGAGCGCCAAGCTCGACGAGCAAGCGGCGGCCGCAGGTCTTGCCTCGGCCGACAAGACGGCTGTGGGCAACGTCTTGTTCGACATCGAAGCGAAGATCGTACGCAGCCAGATCCTGAACGGCGAGCCGCGCATCGACGGCCGCGACACGCGTACTGTGCGACCGATCGAAATCCGCACGGGCGTGCTGCCGCGCACGCACGGCTCCGCGCTGTTTACGCGCGGCGAAACGCAGGCGCTCGTCGTCGCCACGCTCGGAACGAAGGGTGACGAGCAGATCATCGACGCACTCGAAGGCGAATACCGCGAGCGCTTCATGCTTCACTACAACATGCCCCCGTTCGCGACCGGCGAAACGGGCCGCGTCGGCACGCCCAAGCGCCGCGAAATCGGCCACGGCCGCCTGGCCAAGCGCGCGCTCGTCGCGTGTCTGCCGAGCGCCGAGGAATTCGGCTACTCGATCCGCGTCGTGTCGGAAATCACCGAATCGAACGGCTCCTCGTCGATGGCGTCGGTTTGCGGCGGCTGCCTCGCGCTGATGGATGCCGGTGTGCCGATGAAGGGTCACGTTGCAGGCATCGCGATGGGCCTGATTCTCGAGGGCAACAAGTTCGCCGTCCTGACCGATATCCTCGGCGACGAAGATCACCTCGGCGCCATGGACTTCAAGGTGGCCGGCACGGCGGATGGCGTGACCGCGCTGCAGATGGACATCAAGATCCAAGGGATCACGAAGGAAATCATGCAGGTCGCGCTGGCTCAGGCGAAGGAAGGCCGCATGCACATCCTCGGCAAGATGAAGGATGCCGTCTCCGGCGCGAGCACGGAGCTGTCGGCCTTCGCGCCGCGCATGATCACCGTCAAGATCAATCCGGAAAAGATCCGCGACGTGATCGGCAAGGGCGGTTCGGTCATCCGTGCGCTGACGGAAGAAACGGGCACGACGATCGACATCTCCGACGACGGCGTCGTGACGATCGCGAGCACGAGCAGCGAGGGCATGGCGGAAGCCAAGCGCCGCATCGAAGCGATCACGGCCGAAGTCGAAGTGGGTCAAGTCTACGAAGGCACCGTGCTCAAGCTGCTGGAGTTCGGCGCGATCGTGAACATCTTGCCCGGCAAGGACGGTCTGCTTCACATCTCCGAGATCGCGAACGAGCGCATCAAGGACATCAAGGACTACCTCACCGAAGGTCAGCACGTGAAGGTCAAGGTCATCCAAACGGATGAAAAGGGCCGTGTGCGTCTGTCGGCGAAGGCGCTGCTGAACGAAGGCGGTGCGCCCGCTCCGCAAGGCGATTCGACGCCGCAGTAACGCCTGATAGCCCGTGGAGCTCGCTCCCGCGACGGCCGGCCGCTTTTCAAGCGCGCCGGCCGTTTTTTCATCAGAATGGTGAATGATGCCGTTTCCCAGTACGGCTGCCTCGGAGGTGACGTGAAAGCGATCGAGATTACGGAGTTCGGCGGGCCCGACGTGCTTGTGCTTGGCGAGCGTCCCAAGCCCGTGCCGGGCAACGGCGAAGTGCTGGTCAAGGTGTCGGCGTCGGGCGTCAATCGTCCGGACGTGTTTCAGCGCAAGGGCGCCTATGCGCCGCCTCCAGGGGTGTCCGATCTGCCTGGGCTCGAAATCGCCGGCGAGATCGTGGGCGGCAGCCTGGACGAGAAACACAATCCGTTCGGCCTGAAGATCGGCGATCGCGTATGCGCGCTGTTGGCAGGCGGCGGCTATGCGCAATATGCGGTCGTGCCGCTTCAGCAGTGCTTGCCGGTGCCGGGCTCATTGACCGACATCGAGGCGGCATCGCTGCCCGAGACGTTTTTCACGGTATGGAGCAACGTGTTCGATCGTGCGCAGTTGGGCGCGGGCGAGGGCGGCGCCAACGAAACGCTGCTCGTTCAGGGCGGCTCGAGCGGCATCGGCGTAGCCGCCATTCAGATCGCGCAGGCGCTCGGGTTCCGCGTGTTCGCGACCGCCGGCACGGCCGAGAAATGCAAGGCCTGCGAAGCGCTCGGCGCCGAGCGAGCGATCAACTACAAATCCGAGGATTTCGTGGAAGTCGTGAAGTCGCTGACGAACGATCGCGGCGTCGACGTCATCCTCGACATGGTAGCGGGCGGTTACGTGCCGCGTGAACTGTCGGCGCTGGCCGACGGCGGCAGGCTCGTCATCATTGCGTTGCTGGGCGGGGCGAAGGCGGAGGTCAATCTAAGCGAAGTGCTGCGTCGGCGTCTGACGGTGACCGGTTCGACACTGCGGCCTCGTTCGATCGAGTTCAAAGCGAAAATCGCCGCGCAGTTGAAAGCGCGCGTCTGGCCCTTGATCGAGGAGGGGCGAATCAAGCCGATCGTGTACCGCGTGCTGCCCGCGGGCGATGCCAGCCAAGCCCATGCCTTGATGGAAAGCGGCGAACACGTGGGCAAGATCATCCTCGACTGGAGTTCAGAGGGGCAGTAGTGCCGCGCCCCGCGTATCCATCTGACCATTCAAGTCGTTGATTGCACGCGGCTTCTCAGTTGGTCTTCCGAACCACGCACGAACGGTGCCATCGTTTCGTGCGTGGCGCATATGACGGACCCACCCCTTTATGTCGATATCGCCTTTGGCCCGGGCCACGGACGCACGCATACTGCTATGGGTGCGTTCTTTCATTGACCTTTCAATGATATGAGTGATCGTTCGATCGCCGCGTGACGATCGACGCGTGTCCAACCGTGCGCGGAGGCAGCCGTGGTCGACTTGAAGAGCAACGCGGTCGAGGAATTGAAAGGGGCGATACGCGGCCGAGTATTGCAGGAAAGCGACGCGGGTTACGATGAGGCGCGGCACATTTGGAATGCGACGATCGACCGGCATCCCGCCGTGATCGTGCGCTGCGCCGGAGTGGCCGATGTTCGCCGCGCCGTGTGCTTCGCGCGCGAAAACGATCTGCTTCTCGCCGTGCGCGGCGGCGGCCACAACATCGCGGGCAGCGCCATCTGCGACGGCGGGCTCGTCATCGACCTGCAGGCCATGAAGTCGGTGCGCATCGACCCGCTTGCATGCCGGGCGTATGTCGAGCCCGGTGTGACGCTCGGCGAGTTCGATCACGAAGCGCAGGCGTTCGGCCTCGCGACGCCGCTAGGCATCAATTCGACGACGGGCGTGGCGGGATTGACCCTAGGCGGCGGATTCGGATGGCTCAGCCGCAAGTTTGGGATGTCGGTCGACAATTTGCTCGCGGCGGACGTCGTGACCGCCGACGGCGAACTCGTGCGTGCGGACGCTGCCCACGCGGACGATTTGTTCTGGGCGATTCGCGGAGGCGGCGGCAATTTCGGCGTCGTGACGATGTTCGAGTTCGGGCTGCATCGTGTCGGCCCCGAGGTCTACGGCGGCCTGTTCGTGCTGCCGATCGAGCAGGCGGGCGACGCGTTGCGCAAATACGGCGCGGCCACCGATGCGATGCCCGACGACTTGTCGGTCTGGACCGTCATGCGGCTTGCACCGCCGCTGCCGTTCCTCCCGGCCGATGTGCACGGCAAACCCGTGATCGTATTTGCACTCTGCTATACAGGCCCGGTCGAGGAGGGCGCTCGCGCAACCGAGATCGTGCGCAGCTTCGGCACACCATGCGGCGAACACTTGGGGCCGATGCCGTACGAGGCGTGGCAGAAAGCGTTCGATCCTTTGCTGGCGCCCGGCGCGCGCAATTACTGGAAATCGCATAATTTCACCGATTTGCCGACGGGGTTGATCGACGCGGCCCTAGATGCGATTGCGCGTTTGCCGTCGCCTCAATGCGAGATCTTCTTCGGCCAGGTGGGCGGCGCAACGTGCCGCGTGGCTCCGGAGGCCACTGCCTACAGCAGCCGCGACGCGAAGTACGTCATGAACGTCCATGCTCGATGGGAAGACCCGAATGAGGATGCGCGATGCATCGAATGGGCGCGCAACTATTTCGAGGCGTCGGCGCCGTTTGCGCTCGGAAGCGTCTATGTGAACTTTCTCACGCAGGAAGAAGGCGCACGCGTGAGTGAGGCGTATGGACCGAATTACGCGCGCCTCGTCGCAGCGAAGACGCGGTACGACCCGGATAACCTGTTCCGGCACAATCAAAACATCAAGCCGTCGGCTGTCTGAGGCGGCTCACTCGAGCGGGGGCGGTCTCTGTTCGATCGAGGAGCAACATCATGGCCCGCAAATACATCGATTGCCGAGAGTTTCCCAGTGAAATGAACTGTAGCGTCGCCCTGTCCGCGGACAGCGACGAGGAACTGATCGAGGCGGCGGTGCAGCACGCCGTCAGCGTCCATCGCCACGTCGACTCGCCCGAACTGCGCTCGCAGTTATCGACGCTTTTTCATGAAGGCACGCCGCCGCTGGAGTCGCCTCGAGCGAAGTGAGCGTTCGCCAACATCGCCGGCCGCCCCCACGGGGCGGCCTTCTCGCGCGTTCGGCACGACGCCCGTGCCGACGCCTTTCCATCGTCCGCAGCATCGCTCCCCACCTCGGCTTCGCGCGCGGTTTGACCGCCTCCTGCCAAGCACAGTAAAATTGAGCGTTTTGCGTGCGCCGTCGCGCGTCAAGTCCTTTTGCGCGCCTGCAGGTTGTCTGCAAGTGGTCTGTAAGCGCCGGACTCGGGCGTGGCGGAAGTGTCGTCGGCCGGGCCGTCGGCAGGACATCACACACGGGCGAGACATGTCGAAACAGCGGGTGAAGTGGGTAGTCGGCAATTGGAAGATGCATGGGCGGCTCGCGGAAAACGCGTCGCTGCTGCAGTCCGTCGCACAAGGCGCGGGTGCGGTCGCGGAGGCGATCCGTGTCGGCGTGTGCGTGCCTACGCCCTATCTTGCCCAGGTGCAGTCGCAGCTCGCGGGCAACCCCGTTGCATGGGGGGTCCAAGACATCTCGACCTACACGCACGGCGCCTACACGGGCGAAGTGGCGGCCGAGATGGCGGCGGAGTTCGGCGCCACGCTCGCGATCGTCGGTCACTCCGAGCGCCGCGCGTATCATGCGGAAACCTCGGAACTCGTTGCGTCTAAGGCGCGCCGCGCGCTCGATGCCGGCCTCACGCCGATCGTTTGTATCGGCGAAACGCTGGCCGAGCGCGAAGCCGGTACGACTGAAGCCGTGGTCGGCGCGCAGCTCGATGCGGTCCTGAGTCTGCTGTCGGTCGATGAAGCGGCGCGCATCGTGGTCGCATACGAGCCTGTCTGGGCGATCGGTACGGGCAAAAGCGCGACGGCCGAACAGGCGCAAGAGGTGCATGCGTTCCTGCGTGCGCGTCTTGCCAAAAAAGATGCCTCACTCGCGGGCGTCGCGTTGCTCTACGGCGGCAGCGTGAAGCCCGACAACGCGCTGACGCTGTTCGGTCAGCCCGATATCGACGGCGGCCTTATCGGCGGCGCGTCGCTCAAGAGTGAAGATTTCCTCGCGATTTGCGCGGCGGCGAAAGCGGCGAGCGAAGCTCGCTGAACGTCGGGTGCAAGTGCGAAGCGGTGTTCGGCGCCTATCGAGCCGGATGCTCAAACCTCAAATCAGGTGAGTCAGATGCTGTTTTTGAAAACGTTGATCATCGTCGTGCAGTTGTTGTCGGCACTGGGCGTCATCGGCCTTGTGCTCCTGCAGCATGGCAAGGGCGCCGACATGGGCGCCGCATTCGGTAGCGGGGCGTCGGGTAGCCTGTTCGGGGCCACCGGTTCGGCCAACTTCTTGTCGCGCACCACCGCGATTCTCGCCGCGATTTTCTTCGCGACGACGCTTACGCTGACCTATCTCGGTTCGTACAAGTCCAGGCCGTCCGCGGGTGTGCTCGGGTCGGCGCCGGCTCAAGTCGCACCGAGCGCGGCTGCTTCGGCTCCGGCTGCGTCCCTGCCTGCGGCAGCGCCGGCGCCCTCGAGCAGCGCGGTGCCGAAATAATAAATTTCGCATAAAGTGGCATTTGTGCGTTGAACAAATCTGGGAAGCACGTTAGAATTTAAGTCTTGAAGCGATTCGCGGGTTCCAACAAGTTGTGTCCCGGGTTGCGTACAGTGCCGACGTGGTGAAATTGGTAGACACGCTATCTTGAGGGGGTAGTGGCGAAAGCTGTGCGAGTTCGAGTCTCGCCGTCGGCACCAAAGTTATCCAATGCCAGCCGCATGCTTCGCTTCGGCTGGCATTGTCGCTTCTGCAGTCATGCTTACGTCTTCCATGCAGTGTATCTTTCGCGAAGACAATGGTGGGCCGAAGTGATTTTCTGTAGGGATGGGACCGATCCCTACGGTACTCAGAACCAACCGAAAGAGGATAGTCTTGAACCTCGCAGCCTACTTCCCCGTATTGCTCTTCCTTCTTGTGGGCACCGGTTTAGGTATTGCACTTGTCAGCATCGGCAAGATCCTCGCCCCCAGCCGCCCCGACAATTCAAAGAATTCGCCGTACGAGTGCGGCTTCGAGGCATTCGAAGACGCGCGCATGAAGTTCGACGTGCGCTACTACCTCGTCGCCATCCTGTTCATCATTTTCGATCTCGAGACCGCGTTCCTGTTTCCGTGGGGCGTCGCCCTGCGTGATATCGGCTGGCTCGGCTTCATGGCGATGATGATTTTCCTGCTCGAACTGCTGCTCGGTTTCGCCTACATCTGGCGCAAGGGCGGGCTCGATTGGGAGTGATGGGTTAATCGCCGGTTTCTCGCGGTCGGTGCGAAGCTCGCCGTCCCGTCTGGAGTGCAAAGCAAATGAGTATCGAAGGGGTCTTGAAGGAAGGGTTTGTCACCACCACGGCTGACAAGCTGATCAATTGGACGCGCACGGGCTCCCTGTGGCCGATGACGTTCGGGCTCGCCTGCTGCGCGGTCGAGATGATGCATGCGGGCGCGGCCCGCTACGATCTCGACCGGTTCGGGGTCGTGTTCCGACCGAGCCCGCGTCAGTCCGACGTCATGATCGTGGCCGGTACGCTCTGCAATAAAATGGCGCCCGCGCTGCGCAAGGTCTATGACCAGATGGCCGAGCCGCGTTGGGTGATCTCGATGGGGTCGTGCGCGAACGGCGGCGGCTACTACCACTACTCGTATTCCGTCGTGCGGGGTTGCGATCGTATCGTGCCCGTGGACGTCTACGTGCCCGGTTGTCCGCCGACGGCGGAAGCGCTGGTCTACGGCGTGATCCAGCTGCAGGCCAAGATCCGTCGCACCAACACCATCGCCCGTCAATAAGCGCAAGCTTTCCCACAATATGGCAAGCAAACTCGAGACCCTCAAAGCGAACCTCGAGGCGGCCTTTGGCGGCCGTCTGACGAGCATCACCGAATCGGTCGGCGAGCTGACGATCGTCGTGAAGGCCGGTGACTACCTCGATGTCGCCAAGCGCCTGCGCGACGATCGCACGCTCGGCTTCGAGCAGTTGATCGACCTGTGCGGCGTCGACTACCAAACCTATGGCGACGGCGCCTATGACGGCCCGCGTTTCGCCGCCGTTTCGCATCTGTTGTCGGTGTCGAACAACTGGCGCGTGCGCGTGCGCGTGTTCGCGCCGGACGACGACATGCCGATTGTCCCGTCCATTGTCGACATCTGGAATTCGGCCAACTGGTACGAGCGCGAAGCGTTCGATCTGTACGGCATCGTCTTCGACGGTCACCCCGACCTGCGTCGCATCCTGACCGACTACGGCTTCATCGGCCACCCGTTCCGCAAAGACTTCCCGGTGTCGGGCTACGTCGAAATGCGCTACGACCCGGAAGAGAAGCGCGTCGTCTACCAGCCGGTGACGATCGAGCCGCGCGAAATCACGCCGCGCGTGATTCGCGAGGATCGCTACGGCGGTCTGAAACACTAAGAGGCCGCCATGGCAGAGATCAAGAACTACACGCTCAACTTCGGCCCGCAGCACCCGGCAGCGCACGGCGTGCTGCGCCTCGTGCTCGAGCTCGACGGCGAAGTGATTCAGCGCGCCGATCCGCATATCGGCCTCTTGCATCGTGCGACGGAAAAACTCGCCGAGAGCAAGACGTTCATTCAATCCGTGCCGTACATGGACCGTCTCGACTACGTGTCGATGATGGTCAACGAGCACGGCTACGTCCTCGCGATCGAAAAGCTGCTCGGCATCGACGTGCCGCTGCGCGCCAAGTACATTCGCGTGCTGTTCGATGAGATCACGCGTGTGCTGAACCACCTCATGTGGATCGGCGCGCATGCGCTCGACGTCGGCGCGATGGCCGTCTTCCTCTATGCGTTCCGCGAGCGCGAGGATCTGATGGACGTCTACGAAGCGGTTTCCGGTGCGCGCATGCACGCGGCGTATTATCGTCCGGGCGGCGTCTATCGCGACCTGCCCGACGCGATGCCTCAATACAAGGCGTCGAAGATCCGCAACGCAAAGGCGCTCGAGCGCATGAACGAAGCGCGGCAAGGCTCGCTGCTCGACTTCATCGACGATTTCTTCATGCGCTTCCCCGGCTGCGTAGACGAATACGAAACGCTGCTCACCGATAACCGTATCTGGAAGCAGCGCTTGGTCGGTATCGGCGTCGTGAGCCCGGAGCGTGCGTTCCAGATGGGTCTGACGGGTGCGATGCTGCGTGGGTCGGGCGTGGAGTGGGATTTGCGCAAGAAGCAGCCGTACGAGGTGTACGATCAGCTCGATTTCGACATCCCCGTCGGCGTGAACGGCGATTGCTACGACCGGTACCTCGTGCGCGTCGAGGAAATGCGTCAATCCACACGCATCGCCAAGCAATGTATCGAGTGGCTGCGCAAGAACCCGGGCCCGGTGATGACCGAGAATCACAAGGTCGCACCACCCTCGCGCGTGGGCATGAAGTCGAACATGGAAGAGCTGATTCACCACTTCAAGCTCTTCACGGAAGGGTTTCACGTGCCGGAAGGCGAAGCGTACGCGGCGGTCGAGCATCCGAAGGGCGAATTCGGCATCTATTTGGTGTCGGACGGCGCGAACAAGCCGTATCGCCTCAAGATTCGCGCGCCGGGTTATGCGCATCTTGCGGCGCTCGACGAGATGGCCCGTGGCCACATGATCGCCGACGCCGTCACCATCATCGGTACGCAGGACATCGTGTTCGGCGAAATCGACCGGTAAGCCTCGCACGGCGCGTCGGCAAAGAGGGGCGGCACTTGCGCCCCGCGGTGCGCCGGGTCTGCCGCGACGAACGAGGCGGCAGGTTTTCGTTCGGTAGGAATTGAAAGAGTTCGTGTTCTCAAAATGATCTCAGCTGAAGGCCTGAAAGAAATCGATCGCGCGGTAGCGAAGTACCCCGCCGATCAGAAACAGTCCGCCGTGATGTCGGCGTTGGCCGTCGCTCAGGAAGAGCACGGCTGGCTGTCGCCCGAACTGATGAAGTTCGTGGCCGATTACCTCGGCATGCCGGCCGTCGCCGTGCAGGAGGTCGCGACGTTCTACACGATGTACGAAACGTCGCCCGTCGGTAAGCACAAGATCACGCTCTGCACGAACTTGCCGTGCCAGCTCGGGCCGCACGGCGGCGCCGAAGCCACGGCCGACTATTTGAAACAGAAGCTCGGCATCGACTTCGGCGAAACGACGCCTGACGGCAAGTTCACGCTCAAGGAAGGCGAATGCTTCGGCTCGTGCGGCGACGCGCCGGTGCTGCTCGTGAACAACCACCGCATGTGCAGCTTCATGAGCCGCGAGAAGATCGACGCTTTGCTCGAGGAGCTTTCGAAATGACGTCTTTGCACGATCGTCACATCAAACCCCTGATTCTTGCCGGGCTGAACGGCGAGAACTGGCATCTCGAGGATTACGTCGCGCGCGGCGGCTACAAGCAGCTGCGCCGTATCCTCGAAGAAAAAATTCCGCCGGAACAAGTCATCGCCGACGTCAAGGCGTCGGGCTTGCGCGGTCGCGGCGGCGCGGGTTTCCCGACGGGTCTGAAGTGGAGCTTCATGCCGCGTCAGTTCCCGGGGCAGAAGTATCTCGTCTGCAATTCGGACGAAGGCGAACCGGGCACGTTCAAGGATCGCGACATTCTGCGCTGGAACCCGCACTCGCTCATCGAAGGCATGGCGATCGGCGCCTACGCGATGGGCATCACGGTCGGCTACAACTACATCCACGGCGAAATCTTCGACGTGTATCGGCGCTTCGAAGAGGCGTTGGACGAGGCGCGTCGCGCGGGTTTCCTGGGCGATAACATCCTCGGCACGGGCTTCTCGTTCGAGCTCTACGCGCATCACGGCTACGGCGCCTATATCTGCGGCGAAGAAACCGCGCTGCTCGAATCGCTCGAAGGCAAGAAGGGCCAGCCGCGCTTCAAGCCGCCGTTCCCGGCGAGCTTCGGCGTGTACGGCAAGCCCACGACGATCAACAACACCGAGACCTTCGCCGCGGTGCCGTTCCTGCTCGAAATCGGGCCGCAGGCCTACCTCGAGCTCGGCAAGCCGAACAACGGCGGCACGAAGATTTTCTCGGTGTCGGGCGACGTCGAGCGTCCGGGCAACTACGAGATCCCGCTCGGCACGCCGTTCTCGACGCTGATGGAACTGGCCGGGGGCATGCGCGGCGGCAAGAAGCTGAAGGCCGTCATTCCGGGCGGCTCGTCGGCGCCGGTCGTTCCGGGCGATCTGATGATGCAGACGGACATGGATTACGATTCGATCGCGAAGGCCGGCTCGATGCTCGGCTCGGGCGCGGTGATCGTCATGGACGAAACGCGCTGCATGGTGCGCTCGCTGCTGCGTCTGTCGTACTTCTACTATGAAGAGTCGTGCGGGCAGTGCACGCCGTGCCGCGAAGGCACGGGCTGGCTCTACCGCGTCGTGAATCGCATCGAGCACGGTCAGGGTCGCAAGGAAGATCTCGATCTGCTCAACTCCGTGGCCGAGAACATCATGGGCCGCACGATTTGCGCGCTCGGCGATGCGGCGGCGATGCCGGTGCGCGGCATGCTCAAGCATTACTGGGACGAATTCGAATATCACGTGGAGCACAAGCGTTGCCTCGTCGGTGGCCACGCGGGCGCTCCGGCTGCTGCCGACGCGGTGCTCGCATAACGGCTGGACCGTGAGCGTGACGGCTGCGCCGCACGAACCCATCGCTTCATTCCGATCGCCCGTCGAACGACCTTCGGCGGGCGGTTCAGCGAGCAAAAGATTGAGCGGTAATAGGTTAAGGACCATTCACCATCATGGTTGAACTTGAAATAGACGGGAAGAAGGTCGAGGTGCCCGAAGGCAGCATGGTGATCCAGGCTGCGCATAAGGTCGACACGTACATTCCTCACTTCTGCTATCACAAGAAGCT
>DATJJH010000019.1:0-20987 GCA_035492395.1 Trinickia sp.
GCCCAGCGGCGTATCGAGCCGGATCAACCGATTGTGTTGCGCATTCCCATAGAAAAGCGCATCGAATAATACGCTGAATGCCACGTTTCGGCCCTCGGATATTCAAATGATTATCGGAGCCGAATGCTATCAACGATCACCCTGCAGATTACCGACTTCCCATTTAATTCGGACTATTCCTAGAAAAAATTCGTTTTAGGTTGCACATCTGAATGCATCGCCCGCTCCTCGAATCCATCCTATGTGGCAGCGGACCCAGTCGACGCTCGCACGACGAGATGCGGCGGTGAAGTCGTCTTGATGCGAGCACTTTCTACCCTTGCATCGCCAACCCGGTCCCCCTCCGCCTCGATCAAATCAAGCAGCAGCTGCACCGCCAACTCCGCCGCTTCGACAGTCGGCACCGCTACCGTGGTCAAGCCGGGCCGCGACTCGCTTGCGAGTTGAATATCCGTGATGCCGACCACCGACAGATCGCGCGGCACGTCGAGGCCAAGGTCGGCCGCCGCCTGCATCGCACCGAGCGCGGGCAAATCGTTCGTCGTAAAAAGCGCCGTCAAATCCGGGTGGGCCTTCAGCAATTCGAGCGCCGCCTCATATCCCCCTTTCGTCGTATCGGGCGTGTACAACACCGGCGCCGTCGCGCCGTCTATCCCAGCCGCGCGCATGGCGTCCAGGAAGCCGTCGTACCGCGCCGCATGGATGCCGTACACCTTGCTGCCGACGATCGCCCCGATTCGCCGATGCCCAAGCTGCAACAAGTGCTGCGCGGCCAATTCGCCCGCCAGCCGAAAATCCACCGCCACGCAAGGCAACCCCGGTGGATCGAGCGGTCGCTCCCACATGCAGAGCACGACCGGCGCGCCGCGCACTTCGGTCATCCGCAAATCCTTGAAATCGAGGTTCGCATTCATCACGAGCACACCTTCCGACAACGTCCCCGCAATTTGCTCGAGATAGGCGCGGCCCGTCTGCGGATCGCCGTCGGTATTGCAAATGATGAGAAACCGCCCTTGGCGACGCAATGCATTCTCGACGGCCAAGGCGAACTCTGGATAAAACGGGTTGGCGATGCTCGACACCATCAGCGCAATCGTCGGCGCCCGCCCCTCGGCCAGCGCGCGCGCGGGCAAATGCGGCCGATACCCCAGCGCGGCGACCGCATCGAGCACACGCTGACGCGTCGCCTCCCCTACTCGGCCCTTGCTGCGCAACACGTTGGAGACCGTGGCGGGCGTCACGCCCGCTCGCTGAGCCACTTCATTAAGCGTCGGCATAGCTTCTCAATAAATGGGACGGTTATTCAGCATTTGCGTCATTGCGCCGAGCACGGCAACATGAGCCGCACATTCAGAACGAACACGGAGACAACCCGCCGCCGATCGCAACGCGATCGATTTTTTCCTGGCGGATGATTAAGCGCTTAATCTCCGTGCCGCGCTGATTAAATCATGGAGACGGGACGATGGCGAGCATTTCCTTGCGCGGTGTTCAAAAGGCTTACTGCGACGGAGCGCCGGTCATCCGCGACGTCGACCTCGAGATCGGCAAGAACGAATTCTGTGTCTTTCTCGGGCCGTCGGGGTGCGGGAAATCGACGCTGCTGCGGATGATCGCGGGTCTGGAAGACGTCACCGACGGCGACGTGTCGATAGGCGGCAAGCTCGTCAACGACGTGCCGGCCGCGCAGCGCGGTGTCGCGATGGTGTTCCAGAGCTACGCGCTGTTTCCGCACATGACCGTCTACGAGAACATGGCGTTCGGCCTGAAGCTCGCGAAGACGCCCAAGGCCGAGATCGACCGTAAAGTACGCGACGCCGCGCGCATCCTTCAACTCGACGCCCTGCTCGATCGGCATCCCAAAGCGCTCTCGGGCGGCCAGCGGCAGCGCGTGGCGATCGGCCGCGCGATCGTGCGCGAGCCCGGCGTTTTCCTTTTCGACGAGCCGCTTTCGAACCTTGACGCCACGCTGCGCGGGCAAACGCGCATCGAGATCGCGCGGCTGCATCGGCAGTTCGCCGATGCGAGCGTCGTGTACGTCACGCACGATCAGATCGAAGCGATGACGCTAGCGGACAAGATCGTCCTGCTGCACGCCGGCAAGGACACCGAGCGGTTCGGCAGCATCGCGCAGATCGGCGCGCCGCTCGATCTCTATCACCGGCCCAAGAGCCGATTCGTCGCGGGCTTCATCGGCTCGCCCCGGATGAACTTCCTTCCTGCAAAAGTGGCTTCGATCGAAGCGACAGGCGTCACGATCGCACTCGACAGTAGCGGCGAATCGGTGCGCCTGCCGTTGCAAGGCCAGCACCTGATGGTCGGCGCGCCCGTCACGTTCGGCGTGCGGCCCGAGCATTTGGAGCCGACCACCCACAACGATGCAGGCCCTGCGAGCGAAGGCGATGCTGTCGTCTTGACGCGCTCGATCACGCTCATCGAAGCGCTGGGCGAGCACAGCTATGTCCACCTCGACCAACCCGGCGGCGCCGTGCTCATCGCGAAAGCGCCCGGCGACGCGCGCCTGACGCAGGGCGAACGCGTGCATTTACGCGCGAGCGTCGAAGCGTGCCATCTGTTTGCCGAAGACGGCTTGGCCGTCGCCCCGCTTCACACCATCGAACAACATGCATAAGCGACAACGACAAGAGGACATTGGAATGCGCCTAGGCGTCTGCTATTACCCCGAGCACTGGCCCGAGGCCATGTGGAAAGACGATGCGGCGCGCATGAAGGCGCTCGGCATCGCACAGGTGAGAATCGCCGAATTCGCGTGGAGCCGCATCGAGCCGTCGCCGGGCGAATACGATTGGGGCTGGCTCGATCGCGCCGTCGAAACGCTTGCCGCCGAAGGGCTCTCCGTGGTCATGTGCACGCCGACGGCCACACCGCCGAAGTGGCTGATCGATCGTCACCCTGACATCCTGCCCGTAGGCGCCGACGGCCGCGCTCGCACGTTCGGCTCGCGACGCCATTACGACTTCTCGTCGCCCGCCTATTTCGAAGCGTCAAAGGCAATCTGCGAAGCGGTCGCATCGCGTTACGGCAAACACCCGGCCGTCGCCTACTGGCAAACCGACAACGAATACGGCTGCCATCAAACCGTGGTCAGCTATTCGAGCGCCGCCCTCCAACGCTTCCGGCAATGGCTTAAAGCGCGCTACGGCACGATCGACGCACTCAATCGCGCCTGGGGCACGGTGTTTTGGAGCATGGAATACCGCAGCTTCGACGAAATCGATGCTCCTATCGGCACCGTGACCGAGGCGCATCCCTCGCATCGGCTCGACTATCGGCGCTTCGCTTCCGACGAGGTCAAGCGCTACAACCACATGCAGGTCGAGATCATCCGCCGGCACTCGCCGGGCCGCCCGATCGCGCATAACTTCATGCAGCTCTTCACCGAGTTCGATCACTACAAGGTGGCCGAGGATCTCGACGTCGCCTCGTGGGACAGCTATCCGCTCGGCGCACTCGAAGAGCAATGGTACGAACCGGAAGTGAAGACGCGGTATCTGCGCACGGGGCACCCCGACTTCGCATCGTTCAATCATGACCTCTATCGCGGCATGTCCAAGCTGCCGTTCTGGGTGATGGAGCAGCAGCCCGGCCCCGTCAATTGGGCCAAGTGGAATCCCGCGCCCTTGCCCGGCATGGTGCGGCTGTGGAGCTGGGAAGCGTTCGCGCACGGCGCCGGATGCGTGTCGTATTTCCGCTGGCGTCAAGCGCCGTTCGCGCAAGAACAAATGCATGCGGGCCTGAACACGCCCGACAATCGTCTCGACATCGGCGGCGGCGAGGCGGCCCGCGTTGCGCAAGAAATTCAGGCCCTGGCCGAGGCAGATATCGATGCGGACGGCAAAGTGCCGTCGAGCGTGGCGCTCGTGTTCGACTACGAAGCGAAGTGGCTGTTCGAAGTGCAGCCGCAAGGCGCCGATTTCCACTATCCGCGCTACGCCGTCGAGTATTACTCGGCCCTGCGCGCATTGGGATTCGACGTCGACATCGTCTCGACGCACGCACCGCTCGACGGCTACAAGCTGATCGTCGTGCCGCCGCTCCCCGTGGTACCGGACGATCTCGTGCGCCGGCTGGAAAGTACGAGGGCGCACGTCGTGCTCGGCCCGCGCACCGGTTCGAAAACGGTCGACCTGCAGATTCCGGCCAACTTGCCGCCCGGGCCGCTCGCCGCGCTGATGCCCGCCCGCGTCTGGCGTGTCGAATCGATGCGTCCGAACGTCACTTCGCGCGTGACCTTCGGCGGCAGCGTGTCGCAAGGGTACGCCCGGCACTGGCGAGACTTGATCGAACTCGACGCGAGCCGCGACGGTCATGAATCGATGCAAGTTCGCGCGGTATTCGGCGACGGTCATCCGGCCTATGTCAAACATGGCGCGGTCCATTATCTCGCTAGCGTGTTCGACGAAGCCTCGACGCAGGCGCTGTTCGCGCGCATCGCCAACGAGGCGGGCCTTGCCCCCGAGCACCTCGGCGATGCGGTCCGCGTGAGCCGACGCGGGGATCTCACGTGGGTCTTCAACTACGGACCGTCGTCGCATCGATTGCCCGCCGAAATTCCAAGCGAGGCGTTCATGATCGGGGCGCACGATATAGAGCCTCAAGGCGTGGCGGCCTATCGCACGCCGGCGAATTGAGCCCCCCACCGCATCAAACCCATTGCAGTACAGACAACGACGTAAAACATAGGAGACAGGCATGACGCACCAACCCCGCACGATGCTCGCCGCCGCCGCGCTCGCGTCGGCCATGGCGCTCGGCGCCTTCGCCCCCGCGGCCCAGGCCGGCACGCTCGAAGTGAACATCGCGTTCAAGGGCGCGAGCCAACGCGCCGTTTGGACTCAAGTGGTGGACGAGTTCAAGAAGAGCCATCCAGGCACCGACGTAAAGGTGGCCTTCATCGATGAAGAAGCGTACAAGGTGCAGTTGCCGGCCTGGCTCACGACAGCGCCGCCCGACATCGTGAACTGGCACGACGGCGAGCGCATGGCGTACTACGCGCAGCGCGGCTTGTTCGAAGACCTGTCGAGCGATTGGACGAAGAACGGCTGGGACACGGCCTACGCGTCGACGAAAGAAGCCTCGTCCTACAACGGCAAGCAATATGCCGCGCCCACGGTCTACTATTCGTGGGGCATGTTCTATCGCAAGGACATCTTCCAGAAGGCCGGCATCGCCGGCGAGCCGAAAACTTGGAACGATTTTCTTGACGACTGCAAGAAGCTGAAGGCGGCCGGCATCACGCCGATCGCCGTGGCGGGGCGCGACGCCTGGACGCTCGCCGGATGGTTCGACTATCTCGATCTGCGCCTGAACGGCAACGCCTTCCATCAAAAGCTGATGGCAGGCGAAGAGCCCTACACCGACCCGCGCGTGAAGAAGGTGTACACGACGTGGAAGCAATTGCTCGACGCCGGGTACTTCATCGACAACTCGCTGTCATACGATCTCGACGCCGCTCAACCTTTCCTGTTCCAGGGCAAGGCCGCGATGATGCTGATGGGCACGTTCATCACGGGCGGCTTCTCGCCCACGGTGAAGGCGCAGATGGGCTACTTCCAATTCCCGATCATCGATGCAAACGTGCCGACGGCCGAGGACGGCCCCGTCGAGACGTTGAACATTCCGGCGAAGGCGAAGAACAAGGCCGATGCACGCGCATTCCTCGCGTTCACCGAAACGCCGGAGGTAGGCGCGCAACTCGCCAAGGGCCTGGGGTCGCTGTCGGCGAACAGCAAATCGCCTGAACCGGAAGATCCGATCTCGAAGATCGGCTTTCAGATTCTGTCGAACACGAAGGGCGGCATTGCACAGTTCTACGATCGCGACATGACCAAGGAAATGGCCGACGAAGGGATGAAGGGTATGCAGCAGTTCGTGTCCGATCCGACGAAGATCGATTCGATCCTCACGCAACTCGAGCAAACGCGGAAGCGGATCTATAAGAAGTAAGCGCTGAACCCGCACGCGGCGTCAAGCGGCATCAAGCGGCAAGCGTCGATCGCCGCTTCCGGCGCCGCGTGCGGCTATGCCGTTCGATCAGGAGATTGTCGTGCCCCACCTCGTCACACATCGCTCGGATATCGCCGCGCCCGGCACTGACATGGGCCCCGGCGACGGCCTGTCGTCCGCGCCGCGCAGCAGCCGTCCGGGTGGCCGGCCACGCCGCCGCGTATCGCCGACCGCGCGCCGTCAGCGTCGCGCCGCCGGCTTGTTTCTGGCGCCTGCTTGCCTGATGATTGCGATCTATGTGATCTGGCCGGTGCTTTCGACGATACGCCTGAGCTTCTACAATTGGGACGGCATGACCGACGCGACCTTCGTCGGCCTCGCGAATTACATCGAACTGTTCCATGCAGCCACCTTCTACACGGCGCTCAAGAACAACGTCATCTGGCTTGCGCTGTTCTTGCTCGCGCCGCCGATGGGGCTCGCCATCGCGCTTTACCTGAACCAGGCGGTGGCGGGCATTCGCCTCGTCAAATCGCTGTTCTTCGCACCGTTCGTCTTGTCCGGCGTCGTCGTCGGCCTGATTTTCTCGTGGTTCTATGACCCGACATTCGGCCTCTTGGCCCTGATCGTCGGGCACGGCATCCCCGTGCTCGGCGATCCGCGCTATGCGACGCCCGGCATCATTCTCGCGGCCCTTTGGCCGCAAACCGCCTACTGCATGATCCTGTATCTCACGGGCCTGACGACACTCAGCAGCGAGCAGATCGAAGCGGCGCGGATGGAAGGGGCCAAAGGCTGGCCGCTGCTCTGGCACGTGATCCTGCCGCAGTTGCGGCCGGCCACGTTCATGGCCGTCGTCGTCACGATCATCGGCGCGCTGCGCAGCTTCGACTTGATCTCGGTCATGACCGGCGGCGGCCCCTTCGAAAGCTCGACCGTGCTCGCGTATTACATGTACGACCAAGCGATCAAGTACTACCGCCTCGGGTATTCGGCAGCGATCGCCGTCGTCCTGTTCGCGATCATGCTGATCTACATCGTCTATCACTTGCGCCGGCTGCTCAAGAGCGAGCGTTAAGGAGTCCTGATCATGTTTCCCATGCCGGTCGAAAAATGGAAGCCATTGCCGCGGCGAGCGTATAAGCTGTCGCTGCCTGTTGCGCTGGTCATCTGGCTGCTGCCGATGATCGCGGTGCTCGTTACGTCGGTGCGTTCAACCGAAGAGCTGAGCGAAGGCAACTATTGGGGATGGCCGAAGCACTTCGCACTCGTCGAAAACTACCGCGAGGCGCTCACGACCTCGCCCATGCTGCATTACTTCTGGAACAGCGTGCAAATCACGTTGCCGGCGGTGGCCGGCGCGATCGCACTGGCAGCGATGGCCGGCTTCGCGCTGGCGATCTATCGCTTTCCGGGCAACTCGGCGTTGTTCGCCACGTTCGTCGCCGGCAATTTCGTGCCCGTTCAGGTGCTGATGATTCCCGTCAGGGATCTTTCGCTGAAGCTCGGGTTGTACAACTCCGTGGGCGGCTTGATCCTCTTTCATCTTTCGTTTCAGACCGGGTTTTGCGCGCTGTTCCTGCGCAATTTCATCAAGCAATTGCCTTTCGAACTCGTGGAAGCGGCCCGCATCGAGGGCGCCAACGAGTGGACCGTATTCTTTCGGATCGTCCTGCCTTTGATTCGCCCGGCGCTGGCCGCCCTGGCCATTCTCGTTTTCACGTTCGTGTGGAACGACTACTTTTGGGCCCTGTGTCTCACGCAAGGCGACGACGCCGCGCCGATCACCGTGGGTGTCGCCGCACTCAAGGGACAATGGACGACCGCTTGGAATCTCGTCTCGGCGGGGTCCATTCTGGCGGCCATGCCGTCGGTCGCGATGTTCTTCGCGATGCAGAAGCACTTCGTTGCGGGGCTGACGTTCGGGGCGACGAAGGGGTAGCCGGCGAGGTCGGCCTACGCCTGCCCCCGTTCGCGCGCGAACTCCTCGATCAGAAACGCGATGAACGCGCGGATTTTCGGCGTGACGTGGTGCCGCGACGAGTAGACGGCATACAGCGTCGTTTCCACCGCACGCCAGTCGTCGAGCGCGGATTGCAACCGCCCTTCTCGCAGGTCGTTTTCCACGTAGGGGTACGGAATGAGGCTCAAGCCAAAGCCGGCGCGCAGCGCGTCGCGAACGGCTAGGCTCGATGTGACCGAATAGCGAGCATTGACGGCGACCTTCTCCGTACGGTCATCCTTCGTGAATTCCCACACGTCCGCGTGCCCGGAAAGGCTGAAGCGAACGCAGTTGTGCGACTTGAGATCCGCCGGCGTTTCGGGTTTGCCGTAGGCTTCGAAATACGAAGGTGCGGCGCAGAGCACATGCCGCATGGCCGTCAGCTTGCGCGCGATCAAGCTCGAATCGCCCAGGTTGTCGCTGCCGCGAATGGCCAGATCGAACCCTTCCCGCACGATATCGATCCGCCGGTCGTCTAGATGAAGATCGAGCTTCAACCCCGGGTGGCGCGACAAGAAGCGAGGCAAGCTTTCGGAGAGCCAGGTCAACGTGACCGTCATCGGTGCGGCCACCCTGAGCGTGCCGCTCGGCGCCGTCTTGATCGGACTGAGCGCCTCATCGGCTTCGGCCAAGGCGTCGAGCCCGCGCGTCACATGCTCGAGATAGATGCGCCCCTCTTCGGTGAGCGCCATGCGCCGCGTCGTCCGGTGGATGAGCCGCACGCCGACGTGCGACTCCAGCTCGGCGATATTCTTGCTGACAGCGGCTGAAGATAGGCCAAGACGCCGGGCTGCCTCGGCGAAGCTGTTCAATTCAGCCACGTAGCGAAAGACCTGAAAGGCCGTATAGCGATCCATCGATTGCTCACCATTGGTAAATAATGTTCTCACTCGCCACACATTATCATCCAACGATGAAGAGCCTATCCTGACGAGATCGCTCTTCATTCAGGATTGCCATGCCGCTTCATCCCACCATCGCGCTCATCGAACAACGCATTTCCGCCAACTTGTTCGATGCGGCCCATGAAATGTCCGACGCCGAGATCGAGGCGCTCGTGCGCCTCGCCACTCGGGCGCCCTCGGCATACAACCTTCAAAACTGGCGCTTCATCGCCGTGCGCACGGCGGCCTCGAAGGCCAAACTGCGCGCCCTCGCATACGGGCAGGCAAAGGTGTCTCAGGCCTCGGTCACCTTCATCGTTTGCGGCGTGCTCCCCCATGCGGAGACATTGCGGGCTAGGCTGGCGCCTTTCGTCGAGGCCGGCCACATGACCGCGGAAACGTCATCGAGTTGGCAAGCGGGCGCGCAGGCGAAATACGCCGATCCGCAAGATGCCCGCGACGAGGCCATTCGTTCGGCCAGCCTGGGCGGCGCCACGCTCATCTACGCGGCGCAAGCGCTCGGCTTCGTTTCCAGCGCCATGAGCGGATTCGATGCGCAAGGCGTCGCGCGCGAGTTCGCGCTCGACGCCGACGAAGTGCCCGTCATGCTCATTCCCGTGGGCCGCGCGGCGCCCGGCAATTGGCCGCAGAAGCCGCGCCGCCCCGTTTCCGAGGTGCTCGAAATCGCATGAAAACCAACGCTTCGGACATCTTGCTGACGGCGCTCGCCCCGGTTGTTTGGGGCAGCACATACATCGTCACCACTCAGTTTCTGCCGAATTTCGCGCCGATATCGGTGGCGATGCTGCGCGCGCTGCCCGCTGGGCTACTCCTGCTTGCTATCGTGCGGCAACTGCCCAAGGGAATCTGGTGGCTGCGCGTTTTCATTCTCGGCGCGCTCAACATCTCTATCTTCCTGAGCCTCCTGTTCGTGGCAGCGTATCGGCTTCCGGGCGGCGTGGCGGGAACCGTCGCCGCCGTTCAGCCCCTATTCGCGGTGTTCCTTGCGCGGCTCTTGCTGTCGAGCCCGATTCGACCTCTCTCGATCGTGGGCGCGCTCGTGGGCATCGCGGGCGTCGCCCTGCTCGTGCTGACGCCTCGCGCCGCGCTCGATCCCATCGGCATCGCCGCTGGCCTAGGGGGCGCCGCCTCCATGGCCGTCGGCAACATTCTGACGCGCAAATGGCAGCCGCCCGTATCGCTGCTCGCTTTCACGGCATGGCAGTTGACGGCGGGCGGCGTGCTCCTGTTGCCGGTCGTCCTCGCCTTCGCACCGCCCCTCGCTACACCCACGGCTCTGAACTTCGCGGCGCTGGCATGGCTTGCGCTCGTCGGCGCGGCGCTCACGTACGTGCTCTGGTTCCGCGGCATCGCGCGACTCGATTCGTCCGTGGTATCGCCGCTGCTGTTCATCAGCCCGCTTACCGCTGTCCTCCTCGGATGGACATTCTTGGCGCAGACGCTCAGCTCGATTCAGATCGCCGGTGTAGCATTCGTCATCGGCAGCATCTGGCTCAGCCAGCGGCCTGCTCGCTAGCTGCCCTGGCGCCGCGTGCCCAAGCTTCGTCAACTCACCGAGAGAGAATCGCCATGCGACTTGCTCGCCTTGCCTTAACGCTGCTTGCTGTGCTTGTTTGTTCGCCCGCGTTTGCGAAGATGGTCACCCAGCCCGTGGATTGGACTCAGGGCGGGACGACGTTCAAGAGCATCCTGGTCTACGACGATGCCACGCAGGCCAAGCGCCCTGGCCTCGTCATGGTGCCGAATTGGTCCGGCATCAACGACATCGCGATCGAAAAAGCCAAGCGCATCGCGGGCAAGGACTACGTCATTCTGCTGACCGACATGTACGGCGGCAGCGTGCGTCCGAAGAACGATGCGGACGCGAAGGCGGCGGTGGCGCCGCTCTATCACGATCGTCGCCTGATGCGCGAGCGTGTGGACAAAGCGTTCGAGCAGCTCAAAGCCGAAGCGGCTCACGCCCCGATCGATCTATCGCGCCTGGCGGCCATCGGCTTCTGCTTCGGCGGCGCCGTCGTGCTCGACCTCGCGCGCAGCGGCGCGGACATCAAGGCCGTGGTCGCCTTTCATGGCGATTTGAGCACCGACGATCCGGCACTCGCCAAGCACATCAAAGCACGCGTGCTCGCGATGAACGGTTCCGACGATGTATTCACGATGCCAGAAGCGCCCAAATTTACCGAAGACATGAAGCAGAGCCCGGCCGACTGGCAATTCGTCGAAATCGGCCATGCCGTTCATTGCTTCACGGAAACGGAAGACACCGCATCGACGGGCAATTGCCGCTATGACGCTAAGGCGGCCGCGCGCTCGTATGGAATGATGCGCGATTGGCTGGCCGAGAGCTTCGCGGCGCGGTGAACGGGGGCCGCATTTCGAACGCGCCGTTATACCTTACTTCCCCAGCGATCGAACGAATTTCCACAAGTCGGGCACATCCGACGTAGCCGCGTTGAAGCGAAACCAGGGCGACATGCGTTCGCCGGGCTGAAAGTACGAGCCCGGCGCAAGCCAAACGCCTTTCGCCAGCGCCTGCGTGGTCACGGCGAGGCTGTCCTCCGGGCGGATGGGCAGCTTCGCCCAAAGAAACAGCCCGGCGCCCGGCTCATGAAAAATCTCGAGCCCCGCCCGGTGCATCGACTCCACAACGCGCTTGTGCGCGTTGAACAGTCGCTCGCGAACCTGCGCGACGTGTCGATCGTAGTGTCCTTCGATGAGCACGTTGGCCACGGTTCTTTCCGTAATTTCCGACGATGTGAGGCCGACCGCCATCTTGGTTAGCGCCAGCTTCGCGATCAACTCCCGGTTCGCCGCGATATAGCCCACCCGCGCCGCCGGCGTGATGGTTTTCGAGAACCCCGACACGTAAATCACGCGCTGCAGTCCTTCCATTGCAGCGAGGCAGGTAGAGCCGGGCGGCGCCAATTCTCTGGAGATGTCGTCCTCGACGACCCACAACCCCATGCGGTCGGCGATCTGCAAGAGCCGAAATGCCGACGAGACGCTCAATGAAGAACCGGAAGGGTTTTGCAGCACCGTATTGATGAAAATGCCCTTCGGCCGATGCGTTTTGATGACGGCCTCGAGCTGCGCGCTATCGATGCCCTCCGCGGTGCGAGGCACGCTCACGACGTCGACGAATGCGAGCTTCAGGATCTGCAGCAGGTTGCAGTAGCAGGGATCTTCGACGACGACCGTATCGCCCGGCGTGAGCAGCGTACGCACGATCAAATCCAGCGCCTGCGTCGCGCCTTGCGTCAGCAGGACATCGGCTGCTCCGACCGCCAACGAATAGCGCCGCAATGAAGCGCCGATGTATTCGCGCAGCGCGGCCAAGCCATACGGGTGCCCGTAGCCGCCGATCCGTGCGCCCGGCGTTCGGCTCACCGTGCGCAGCGCATGCTGCAAACCGCTTTCGTTGATCCAATCGTTCGGAATCCACCCGCACCCGGCTTTGATCGGTATCGACTGATCGGCGAATACGTCCGACAACAACCACGCAGCATTCAGGCTCGGCGCGCTCCAAACCGGCGCAGCCGGAGCCTCGGCCGCCCGGGCGACGACGGTGTAGCCGGCCCCCGGCCGCGAAGCGATCAAGCCCAGCGAAACCAGCCGCTGATAAGCCTCCGCAACGGTATAGGCGCTCAAGCCTTGCTGCTTGGCCAGCGCCCGAACCGATGGCAACGCCGTCCCGGCGGCGAACGTGCCGTGCTTCAATTGCTGCTCGATGGACGATACGATCTGCTCGACCAGCGTGCCCCCGTGCTTCCTCGAGCGAGACAATTGCAGGGTAAACATATCAGTACGGTGGTGGGCAAAAAATCAGTACGGTTTGGCCGCTCCGTGGCGGCCGTGTAGTGATTGTATCGCTCGACATCGATACAGTTGATCCTATCTACATGGAGACGCTCCGATGACCACGACGCCGCGCGACACCGATCTGTCGAACTTCTGGATGCCTTTTACCGCGAACCGCCAGTTCAAGGCCGCGCCCAGGATGTTCAAAGCCGCCAAGGGCATGCACTACACCACGGTCGACGACCGAACGGTGCTGGACGCCACGGCCGGCCTCTGGTGCGTCAATGCCGGCCACGGACGCACCGAAATCACGGAAGCCGTTTCCGCCCAGCTGGCGACGATGGACTACGCGCCGACATTCCAGATGGGCCACCCCCTGGCGTTCGAGGCGGCCGCGAAGGTGGCCGAGTTCATGCCCGAAGGGCTCGATCGCATCTTCTTCACGAACTCCGGATCGGAATCGGTCGACACCGCGCTCAAGATGGCGCTGGCCTATCACCGCGCACGCGGCGAAGGCCAACGCACGCGGTTCATCGGGCGCGAGCGCGGCTATCACGGCGTAGGCTTCGGCGGCATTTCCGTGGGCGGGATCCTTCCGAACCGAAAGGCATTCTCGGGCAACCTCATGCCCCACGTCGACCACCTGCCGCACACGCTCAACGTTGCAGAATGCGCGTTCACGCGCGGCCAGCCGACATGGGGCGCGCACCTCGCTGACGAATTGGAGCGCCTGGTCGCCCTGCATGACGCCTCGACGATCGCCGCCGTGATCGTCGAACCGCTGGCCGGCTCGACGGGCGTCATCGTTCCCCCGAAAGGCTATCTCCAACGTCTGCGCGAACTGTGCACGAAGCACGGCATCGTGCTGATCTTCGACGAGGTCATCACCGGTTTCGGCCGCCTTGGCGCGTCGACCGCGAGCGAATACTTCGGCGTCACCCCTGATTTGCTCACGTTGGCGAAGGCCATCAACAACGCCGCGATTCCGATGGGCGCGGTGGCCGCCAGCCGGGCACTGCACGATACGATCGTCAACGCGGGCGCCGACAATGCCATCGAGTTCTTCCACGGCTACACGTACTCGGCTCACCCGGCCGCGGCAGCCGCCGCCATTGCAACACTCGGGATCTATCGGCGAGACGGTTTGTTCGAACGCGCGAAGCAGTTGTCGGGCACATTCGAAAGCGCGGTGCACGAGCTGCGCGGCAGCCCCCATGTCAAGGACGTGCGCAACCTCGGGCTCGTGGCCGGCGTCGAACTGGAATCGCGGCCAGGCGCTGCCGGCGCGCGCGCCTACGAAGTGTTCCTCCGGTGCTTCGAAGCCGGCGTGCTCGTGCGCTACACGGGCGACATTCTCGCGTTCTCGCCGCCGCTCATCATCGACGAGCAACAGATCGGCCAGATCTTTTCGACCGTGCGGGACGCGCTGCGCCAGGTCGCTTGATTGGAGTTCATGGGCTTGGGCTGAACGCACGGACCGTCATCATCGCTCCTCGCCGATATCGTATGCTTCACCCCAGGCGCGGCTAGACCGCGCCTTGTGGTGTCATGCGTCTGCTCGACCGTAGTCGGGCACAGCGGAGCATTCGATGAAATCCGAACTGATCACTCAAACCTACGGCGCCGATACGTCCGGCATGGTGTGCGCGTTCCGCTTCACCCCGCAATCGGTGGGGCAGGCGCTCGAAGCGGCGCTTGCTGCGCAGTGCGTGCAAGGTGACGCTGCGCCGCAAGAGCAGTTTCTCTGGCTGCACTTCAATCTTGCGCACAGCGCGAGCGAACGCTGGATGCGCGCGCATTTGAACCTGCCGGAAACGTTCTATGAGTTCTTGCGCGAGGGCTCGCACTCCACGCGCATCGAACAGCAGGAAGGCACGCTGCGCGCGCTCGTCAACGACGTGATGTTCAATGAAGGACTCGAGACGTCCGAAATCGCGACGATGTGGGTTCACGTCGATCGCCGTCTCATGGTGACGGCACGCGTGAAGCCCTTGCGATCGATCGACACGCTGCGCGAAAGCGTGCGCCACGGAGAGCGCTTCCGCTCTCCCGCCGAACTGCTGATCCATCTGCTGCGCGATCAGGCCGACCTCATGATGCAGATCGTGCGGCGCGCGGGCGCCGACGTCGATCGGCTCGAAGACCGCTTTCTCTCGGAGCGCCCTAGTGCGAAGCGCGGTCAATTGGGCGCCATGCGCCGCACACTCACGCGGCTGCAACGCATGTTGGCCCCGGAACCGGGTTCGATTTTCCGGCTGCTCGCGAAACCGCCAGCCTGGTTGCTGGCCGAGGACGTTCAGGAACTGCGCGAATCCACCGAGGAGTTTTCCGTCGTCCTGGCGGATTTGGCGGGGCTCGTCGAACGCATCAAGCTGCTTCAGGAGGAAATCACCTCCAGGCTCGACGAGCAAAACAACCGCACGCTGTTCACGCTCACGCTCGTGACCGTGATCGCCTTGCCGATCAACATCATTGCCGGGTTCTTCGGGATGAACGTGGGCGGCATCCCGTTCTCGGAGAACAAGAACGGGTTCTGGTTGATGGTGCTCTTCGTCGCCGGCTTTACGGCGCTTGCCGCGTGGTGGACGTTTCGCAGGCGGGGCGAGCGATAGGCCGAACGGCGGGCGGCATGCGCAAGCATTTCTCAGCCGCTCCGCCTCCGCCGACGTTTAGCTCGGATGCACCGCGTGGCGCATCGCTTCACGAATGAACGCAAGCAGCGTCTCATCCACCCATGCGCCCTTCGTCAGCTCGGGTTCGCGCTGCAAGGCCTCGCGAAACTTCAGTTGCGTAGCCGGATCATCGCCCGCATAGCTCCTGAACAGATCGAGCCATCGCCTCGCCAGCGCGAGTGCTTCCGGCGAATCGGGCGTCGCGCCCGATTCGATCGCATCGCGCACGTCGGCCATCAATTGCGGCCACTCCATCGCGCGCTTCCCGTAGTTCTGGCGCATGAATCGAACTTCATCCGGCGATAGGTACTTTTCGTAGATCAACATCTTCGATTCGACGGACGCGCGCAGCACATAGTCGCGCAGCGCCGTCGAAATCCCGGCGCGCGCTTGCATCGACGGCTCGTTGTCGTGCATCAGATTGAGCTTCGCAAGCAGGCGCGGATCGCCGTTGGTATCGCGCACGAGCATCGCCATCCAGCGCGCCGCCAGTTCCCGCGGGCGTTCGCTCTCCGCGGGCACGCCGCTTTCCATCTGCGTGCGCACTTGCTCGATGAGCGCTACCCATTCGGGGTTCGGCTCCCGACTGTGCTTATACATCGGCAGACGCGCGAGTTCGTCTTCGGAAAAATACTTGTCGTACATGTTCATCAACTCCAACGTAGCGAGCCAATCGGCCAGCTCCGGCTCCTTCCCCTCGAGCAGCATGTCGTTCAAACGCGCGAGGCGATCGCGCAGGTGCGACGCATGCTCGATCTGCTGATCGAGCATGGCGATCTGCCGCGCGACGACGGAAGTGAGCGGCGTATCGGGCTGGGCAAGGTAAGCGCCGATATCGGCAAGCGCAAGACCGAAACGTCGCAGCGCCTGGATCCGGTGAAGGCGCGCCACATCGTTTCGGTCGTACAGGCGATAGCCGTTGTCGGCGCGCGCCGAAGGCGTAAGCAAGCCGATTGCGTCGTAGTGATGGAGCGTGCGAACCGTCAGTCCGCTGCGTTTCGCCAGTTCTCCCACTTTCAACAGCATTCGAGCCTCCGTCTAAATGCGCACGATGGAGGCTAAAACCTTACGCTACGTGAGGGTCAAGGGGAAGATCGGCGATAAAAAAGCGGCGCTGCCCGTGAGCTGCGCCGCTTTCGCCTCTCGACGTCAGACGCGCTTATCGCACGCGCGTCACTTAGCCGTGGGCATCGCGAACTCGGCGCCCTTTTCGATACTTTCCGGCCAGCGCTGCATGATCGACTTTTGCTTCGTGTAGAAGCGCACGCCTTCTTCGCCGTAGGCGTGCATGTCGCCGAACAGGCTACGCTTCCAGCCGCCGAAGCCGTGCCAGGCCATCGGCACGGGGATCGGCACGTTGATCCCGACCATCCCCACCTCGATCCGCCGCCCAAATTCGCGCGCCACATTGCCGTCGCGCGTGTAGCACGCCACGCCGTTGCCGAACTCATGACGATTGATCAGATCCACTGCCTCGGTGAAATCCTTCACGCGCACGCAAGCGAGCACGGGACCGAAGATTTCTTCGTTGTAGATGCGCATATCAGGGGTGACGTTGTCGAACAGCGTACCGCCCGTGAAGAAGCCGCCCTCGCGTCCGGGCACCTTCAGACCGCGGCCGTCGACGACGAGCTCAGCGCCCTCTTCGACGCCCGTCGCGATGTAGCCTTCGATCCGCTCGAGTGCTTGCTTCGTCACGACCGGACCCATCTCGGCATCCGGCTCCATTCCGTCTTTGACGATCAATTTCCGCGCGCGCTCCGCCAAACGCGGAATGATTTTGTCGGCCACGTCGCCAACGAGCACGGCGACCGAGATGGCCATGCAACGCTCGCCGGCCGATCCGTAGCCGGCGCCGATCAACCCGTCGACAGCCTGGTCCAAATCCGCATCGGGCATGACGACCATATGATTCTTCGCGCCGCCCAGGGCCTGGACTCGCTTGCCGAACCGCGCGCCGGTTTCGTAGATGTAGTTGGCAATCGGCGTGGAGCCGACGAAGCTGATCGCCTTGACGTCCGGGTGCTCGAGCAGCGCATCGACGACAACTTTGTCGCCCTGCACGACGTTGAAGACGCCATCGGGTAGGCCGGCTTCTTTCAGAAGCTGCGCCATGAACACCGATGCCGACGGATCGCGCTCGCTTGGCTTCAGGATGAACGTATTGCCCGCCGCCAAGGCTACCGGGAACATCCAGCACGGCACCATGCACGGGAAATTGAACGGCGTGATGCCGGCCACGACGCCGAGCGGCTGGCGGATAGTCCAATTGTCCATGCCGGTCGACACTTGATCCGTAAAATCGCCCTTCAACAATTGTGGAATGCCACAAGCGAACTCGACGACGTCGATGCCGCGCGCGACTTCGCCCTGCGCGTCGGAAAATACCTTGCCGTGTTCCGACGTGATCATGGCCGCCAGCTCGTCGCGATGCCGGTTCAGGAGTTCGACGAACTTGAACATGACGCGAGCGCGGCGAATCGGGGGGGTATTGCTCCAATTCGGGAAGGCGGCTTTCGCGCTCGCCACCGCGGCTTGCACGTCGGCTTGCTCGCCCAGCAGCAGCTTGCGAGGGCTCTCACCGGTGGCGGGATTGAAGATCCGCTGCGTCCGGTCGCCCTCGCCGGGCGTGCGCGTGCCGCCGATGAAATGGGTCACGTCCGCCGTATCGCCGTAGGGTTGCATCTTTGCTCCTCGATTGGATTGATAATGCCCATAGTTTAAGGACACATCCGGGCTACGCAAAGGCGTCAGCGCTGAACTGATAGTTTAGGTTGCCGAACAATAGACTCATGGACACGCACGACATCGAAAATCTTTGGATCCATCTGCGCTGGCTGACGGTATTGGCCGAGCAAGGGTCGTATACGGCCGCGGCCGCTCGTCTGAACGTCAGCAAGGCAACGATGAGCCAGCGCATCGCGGAATTGGAGCGGGCGGCGGGCGTGCCGCTCGTCAAACGCACGACGCGCAGCATTGAATTCACCGAGGCGGGCCTTCGGCTGGTGGAAAGCACACGGTCGCAATACGAGCAGATCGCCACGGGCTTTTCCACTGTCAGGGAAATGGCCGGCGTCGCGCGCGGGCTGATCCGAGTGACCGCGCCCGTGTCGCTCGCGCGCCAGCAACTGATACCGAATCTGTCGACGTTTTTGCGCGCGAATCCGGAAATCAAGGTGCAACTCGATATGTCCGATCGATTGGCCTCGATTTCCACCGAAGGCTACGACCTGGCGATCAGGCATAGCGAGCACGCCCCCGAAACGCACGTGGCATGGAAGCTTTGCGACACACACTCGGTCATCGTCGCCACGCGCGCCTATCTCGAACGTCGGGGGCGGCCGCTGCACCCGTCCGAACTCGAAGCGCATGATTGCTTGTTCTACCCGCGGGCGACAGGGCGCGGCGTGTGGACTTTCGAGCCCAAGCATGAGCCCAAGGCCGCGCAGGAGAACATCGTCGTGACGGTCGACGGATGTTTGTCGGCCAACAACAGCGAAGCCCTGCGCGATGCGGCCCTCGACGATCTCGGCATCGCTCTGTTGCCCGACTTCACGGCGCAGCGCGCCGTGCGCGACGGGCAACTCGAGGTCATTCTGGATGGGTGGCGCCCCGTCGGCGCGTTCGCCAACCAGCTACACGTCATTCGCCCTTACGCCCCGCACGTCTCGCGCGCCGTGTCGCTCTTTATCGCTTATTTGCGCGACACGTTCGAAAAAGGATTTGCGCTGTAGGCGCCCGCGGCAGATATTCCCGCAGCGGCTACGGCTACGATCACGATTTCGCCGAGGCGGCGTGGCGTGCGCTGCATGCGCGCCATGTTCGCTTGGGCGCCTCGACGAATTCGACGACTTCGCGCCACCACCTATCGCCCCGGTGCGGCGCGGCCAGATCCAATCGCTCTCCCATACGCGGCGTTGAGACCGTCACGCCGCGCACGGCGCTGAGCGAAGTCACACGCTCGAACGGCTCGTGCCAGCGATGCATCGCCAAATCGAACGTGCCGTTGTGTATCGGCAGCAGCCATTTCCCGCGCAGATCGATATGCGCCTGCACGGTCTCTTCGGGCTGCATGTGGACGTACGGCCATTGCGCGTCGTACGCGCCGGTTTCGATCAGCGTGAGATCGAACGGCCCAAGGCGCTCGCCGATCGCTTTGAACCCGTCGAAATAGCCCGTGTCGCCGCTGAAGAACACGCGCAAATCTTCGTCGACGATAACCCACGACGCCCAAAGCGTGCTGTTGCCGTCGAATAGGCTGCGTCCGGAAAAGTGCTGAGCGGGCGTGGCCGTGAATTCGAGCCCATCGACCGCCGCGCTCTGCCACCAATCGAGCTGACGCACCTTGCCCGCATCCACGCCCCATTCGATGAGTCGATCGCCCACGCCGAGCGGCGTTAAGAACACGTTCGTCGATTCGGCAAGGGCGAGCACCGTGTCGCGATCCAGATGATCGTAGTGGTCATGCGACAGAATCACCCCATGCAGCGGCGGCAGATCGCCAAGCGCGATGGGCGGCGCGTGAAAGCGCTTCGGTCCCATGCGCCTGAACGGCGAGGCGCGTTCGGCGAACACCGGGTCGGTCAGCCAAAACCGCCCGCGCAGCTTCATCAGCATGGTGGAATGCCCGAGCCGATAAAGACTGCGATCGGGCGCCGCGTCGAGATGATCGCGCGTCAGCGTGTCGACCGGCAAGGCGCCCGCCGGAACCGTGCCACGCGGTTTCCGGAACAAAACGTTCCATGCGATTCGCAAGGTCTTACCGAAGCCCTCGGCTGGACGCGGCCGATCGTTTCGAAAGCGCTCACCGTCATGCTGCGGCGAGGTATGCGACAGCGCGCGTCCGCGCTTTGCCGCGGTAACGCCCAGCATGCGGTTGAAGAAATCGGGGGGCGATGACATAGGGGCCGGCCTGCTAAGGGGAAGGATGGACGTGCAAAAGTAGACTGCCTAGTGTAGTTTATTTCGAAGAAAAGTAAACCACAGGGTGTAAAATTTCGACATGGACTCGAGTACGCCCCACCAACGCTTGACCGACCGCAAGCGCGTCGACATCATCAACGCCGCCATCGAGGAATTTTTGGCAGCGGGCTTCGACGCGACCAGCATGGACCGCATCGCGGCCCGCGCAAGCGTTTCCAAGCGCACCGTCTATAACCATTTCCCGAGTAAGGAAGCGCTGTTCGCGGCCATACTCCGGCAGCTCTGGGAAGCCAGCCAATCCGGCGATGCCCCGGCTTACCGCGGCGACGAACCGTTGCGCGCGCAACTGCTGGCGCTACTCATGCGCAAACTGCGCCTTCTCAACGACGAAGCTTTTTTGTCGCTGGCACGCGTGGCGATTGCGGCGGGCATTCATTGCCCGGAGCGGGCACGGGAAATGGTGGCGCGCCTGGGCGAAAAAGAAGAAGACTTGACAGTATGGATACGAGCGGCGGCCGCGGATGGCCGGCTCAAGACAGCCGATCCCGTGTTCGCCTCGCAGCAGTTACAGGGGCTCGTCAAGTCGTTCGCGTTTTGGCCGCAGATCATGATGGGACAGCCGCCTTTGAGCAATCGAGAACAAAAGAAGGTGGCTGAAGCAGCCGCGGATATGTTTCTGGCGCGGTACGCATAGCGTAAATTGACGGGGCGTAGCCGCGC
>DATJJH010000020.1:0-5315 GCA_035492395.1 Trinickia sp.
ACAAGGCTACGATGTTCACGCGCTCGTGCCGGGGCGAGCGCTCATCATTGGCGGGGTAACGGTGCCGTACGAGCGCGGGCTGCTCGGCCACTCGGATGCCGACGTCTTACTGCATGCCGTGACCGATGCGCTGTTCGGCGCTGCCGCGCTGGGCGACATCGGCCGCCACTTTCCCGATACCGATACGCGCTTCGCAGGCGCCGACAGCCGGGTTTTGCTCCGCGAATGCGCGGCACGCGTGAGGCAAGCGGGCTTTGCAATCGTGAACGTCGACAGCACCGTCATCGCGCAGGCGCCGAAGCTCGCGCCGCATATCGAGGCGATGCGCGTCAATCTCGCGGAGGATCTGGCGCTGCCGCTCGCATGCGTCAACGTCAAAGCGAAGACGAACGAGAAGCTCGGCTATTTGGGGCGAGGGGACGGCATCGAGGCGCAGGCCGCCGTTCTGCTGAGCGGCCCGAGCGCAGCAGGCGCCTGAACGACGCAAGAAGGGCCAGCTCCGCGCAAACGCACCGCGCGCGGCGTGCTATTGTTTTTTTGCAATCAATCAATCGCATTTGATTGCATTTAGCTATTGGCATGCCCATAAGCGCTCTGGGCTTTTCCGGCCATGGCGTGCGTTGAAGGCGCGCGGCGACTACAACGTGCCGCCGCCGACGGCGCGATTACATGCGCAGAGCTTGTTGGTCTGCAAGCCGTCGAGGATACGCAGGATTTCCTGCGTGTTGCGGCCCACGTTCAGGTTGTTCACCGAGACGTGCTGGATCGTGTTGTCCGGATCCACGATGAAGGTTGCGCGCAGCGCCACGCCGGCTTCCTTGTCGCGCACGCCGAGCTGGTCGACCAGCTCGCCCTTGACGTCGCCGAACGCGTAATGGTTCAGCTTGTCGAGGTCCTTGTGCTCGCGGCGCCAGGCCAGCTTGACGAACTCGTTGTCGACGCTGCCGCCGAGCAATACGGCCTCACGCTCGTCGAAATCCTTTTGTAGCTTCGCAAATTCGACGATTTCAGTCGGGCAAACGAACGTGAAATCTTTTGGGTAGAAATAAATGATCTTCCACTTGCCGGGGAACGATTGTTCGGTGATCTCTTCGAATGCCGACTCGCCGTTTTCTTCATGGTGATTGAAGCCCGGCTTCGCGGCGGACACGGTGAACGCTTCGAGCTTATCGCCGACGGTTTTCATGCGGGACTCCTGTGTCTGGTGTGTCGAGTTGAGGGTAGGACGCACTGATCGAAAGTACCGGCTCGGTGTAACGATTGCCTTATCCGCACGCGAGCGCATGCCTATCGAGTTCGGCGATCGACGGCCGAACGGCCTCGACCTTACACGCTCTTGGCGAGGGGAAACTCGATCGTGACCTCGAGCCCGGGCCCCGGCATGCGATTGCGCAACTTCAGCGTGCCGCGATGACGGCTCACGAGGCGCTGCACGATGGCCATGCCGAGACCGGTACCGTTCGCCTGACTGCGCGCCGAATCGACGCGATAGAACGGACGGGTGACGAGCCCGATCTGGTCCTCGGGGATCCCAGGGCCCTCGTCGAGCACCGACAGCTCCACGCGCGAGTGCGACACGCGCGTCTCGAGCATGATGTGCGGGATGCCGTCGGATTCGCTCAAGCCGTACTTCTTCGCATTCTCCAGCAAATTGCCGACCACCCGCCGGACGTCGGTTTCATCGGCTTCGATAACGGCTGAATCGGCCAGGCGCGCGATGAGCCGCACGCCGTCCTCGCTGGCCATGCGAGCGGCCATTTCGCCGGCGACGAGCGAAAGGTCGACAGGGCTCGAGAAGTGCTGCGCCGGGCGCGCATAGTCCAGAAAGCGTCCGATGATCGAGTCCATTTGCTCGATGTCGTCGACCATGGCGTCTTTCGTTGCCTGATCGGACGGGCTCATTTCCGTTTCAAGGCGCAGCCGCGCGAGCGGGGTGCGCAAGTCGTGCGAGATTCCGGCCAGCATCAGCGCGCGATCGGCCTCGAGCTGCTCGAGGTCGCGCACCATCTGGTTGAAGCTGCGGCTCGTTTCCGCCGCAACGCCGAGCCCCTGTTCCGGCAGCGCCTCTGGCACTTGACCCAGCCCCACCTTGCGCGCGGCGGCGGCCAATCGTGCGAACGGACGGTTCACGAGGCTCGTGATGAACGCAGCGCCGAACAGCGACAGCGCCAGCGCGAAGAGGCCCCAGCCCGCCCATTGCAACCCCGTGACGCTATCGAGCTGATCGCGGTCGAGCGCCACCCAGTAGTCGTCCTCGTCGATCTTGAAGCTGATCCAGACGCCGGGGATGTCGTTGACGGATTGCGCGATGACGGTGTCGTCGCCGAGCCGCCCACGGATGTCGTGTTCGATGAGCCGATTCAGCGATTCGTCGGGCTGCAGCTTGAACTTATCGGTGGCCTCGCGCGGGTAGACGCGCACGCCCTCGTTGCTCTCGAGATCTTGCAGCAGCGCGCGGCGCAGGTCCGGATCGGAATAGAGCAGGGCCGTGCGGGTGAGCTTCACGATGGCCACGAGCTGGAGCGCGACGCGCTGCGCCCGCGGCTCGCGCTCGATCACGCGAAAGCTTTGAAACCACGCGGCAAGGCTGACCGCGATCAACAGCGCGATCAGCAAGAAGGTGCGCCAAAACAGGCCCCCGAATGCGTGGGCGAGAAACCGCCGGTTGATGCGCATGGGGGCTATCGGGGCGCGCCAAAGGGCCGAGCGTAGGTCACGCCGCGCCGTCGGGGATGAAGACGTAGCCGAGGCCCCAGACGGTTTGAATGAAGCGGGGACTGCTTGGATCGACTTCGATCAGCTTGCGCAGACGCGAGATCTGCACGTCCAGGCTGCGATCGAACACTTCGTACTCTCTGCCGCGGGCGAGCTCCATCAGCTTTTCGCGCGACAGCGGCTGCCGCGGATGGCGCGCGAACACCTTGAGCACCGAGAATTCGCCCGTCGTGAGCGGGATCTCCTGGCCGGACTTCGTGAGCGTGCGCGTGGCGAGATTGAGCGCGAAGTCGCCGAATTCGAACACCTCGGCCGTTTCAGACGGCGCGCCAGGCAGTTCCGACGGCGATTGACGCCGCAAGACGGCGTGAATGCGCGCGACGAGTTCGCGCGGGTTGAACGGCTTGGGCAGGTAGTCGTCGGCACCCATTTCGAGGCCCACGATACGGTCGACGTCCTCTCCCTTGGCCGTCAGCATGATGATCGGCGTGCGGTCGTTGCTGCCGCGCAGGCGGCGGCAGATCGACAGCCCGTCTTCGCCGGGCAGCATCAGGTCCAGCACGAGCAGATCGAACCGCTCGCGCACCCAGAGCTTGTTCATCGCGGGCGCATTCTCCGCGACGTAGACGTTGAAGCCTTGCTCGCCGAGGTAGCGGCGCAGCAGATCACGCAAGCGAGGGTCGTCGTCGACGACGAGAATCTTCGAGGGGTTTTTAGTTTCCATGGGCGGCATCTTAGCGCGATTGGAAAGGTGGACGCGAAACGGTGAATTATGGGGTTACAGACAGTTACAAAATTTACCCGTGTTGATGCGTCGCGTAAACGGCCTCCCCTTAAACTTCTTCACGAATAGCGGCTGTTCGGTGGATACTTCATCCCATAACACCATTCTCTCGCGCTTGGCCTGGGCCGAGCATCTGCATACGTATTCGAGGTAGCCGGTTGCCGCATGACGAAGGGAACAAGATGACGGTGGGACGCGCGTTGCCGCGCATGCGCGCGCGGGTCGCCGCGGTCGCCATCGCCGGCGCGCTCGCCAGTCTGACCGTTGCCGCCGACGCGCAAGCGCAGGCGCCGGCGCGTGAACGCCGGGTCGAGCAGGCTCATCCCTGGCATCGCCGCTATCTGCCGCCGCGGCGCGAGCCGCTTGCGCATCCCGGCTCCGCGGCAAGCGCGCCCAATGTCCAGGGCGTGCCGATCATGAGGACGGCCTCGTCGCCGGCCGAGTTCGGCGATCACCAGCGTGACGGCCATATGACAGTCGATGAGCGGCGTTTGCTTCGCCAGCACATCGAGGACGCCGTGCGCGAACTCTACAAGCGTTGATCGAGCCGCCACCCGGCCTCGTCGCGCATCGATCGACGAGGGTCAGCGCGTCAACTCCGACGCGCCGCGCGCCACGCGATCCAAAGCTTGCGGATCGGTGTCAACGCGATGCGTTGATGCAGCACCTGGAATTGATCGCGTTCGATCTCGTCGAGCAATGAGAGGGACAGCGCGGCTTGCGCCCGCAGCGTGCGTTGCGTTGCCCGCTCCGCGGCTGGGATGCCGGCAAGCGCGGTGCGCAGCGACTCGCGCGCGCGATCCGTCTGGAACCGCATGAGTGCGGTGAACGACGGGCCGTACTTGCGATTGATGAGTTCGGACGCCGTCACGCCGAAACGCTGCAGTTCGTCGATAGGCAAGTAGATGCGTCCATGTCGCGCATCGTTGCCGAGTTCCTGCACGAACTGCGCGAGCATCAGCGCATTGCCGAGCGCGCTTGCCCACGCCTCGGCGCGTTGCGGCTCGCGCGCCGTGGCGCGTGCGACGCCTGCCGCGAATGCGCCGCCGACGCGTTCGATGTAGCGCGTCAAGTTGGGAAAGTCCAGGTAGCGCGCCTGATCGAGATCCATCTCGAACCCGGCAACCAAGCTGCGCAGCATCGGCGCTTCGGCTTCGATGTCGCGGCAATGCGCGGCGAGCGCGTGCGACACCGGGTGCGACGGCTGTCCTGCCGCCAGCGCGGCCGTTTCCTTTTGCCACCATGCGAGCTTCGTACGCCCGATCGTCGGATCGCTGACATCCTTGACCGTTTCCTCGAGTTCGCGACGCAGGGCGTAGAGCGCCGTCAAAAGCGGCTGACGAGCGACGGGCGCCTGGCGCAGCGCATAGTAGACACTCGAGCCCGGGGGCGCGGCCTTTTGCGCGCAGTATTCATCGAAACTCTGGGGGGAGGAAGTCTGGGACGGTGACACGGCAAACGGACGATGAGACGGCGAACCGATAGGTGAAGGGACGAGCGCGCATCTCGCGCTGCGCGCCAGGCTGCGGAATCGACCCGGGCGCGAGCGAAATCCGCTTCGGTGCGGATACTACCGCACTTCGGCGCCGCCCGACGCTGGAGCGCTGCGGCAGCCGCCTCCTGTCGCCCGCGGCGGCCTTGGGCGCCTTAGTGCGGAGCGACGCATCGCGGATCCCTTGTTAACCAAGATAGGGCGCTGACGACGCTTGCCGGCGCGCAAATTGTCGCAGGGCCGGTCGGGGACGCACCGGCGCGCTATGCTCACGACAGTTGTATCACTGCGTGATGTATCGGCCGTGCCAGCAAGCGAGCGCTG
>DATJJH010000021.1:0-92650 GCA_035492395.1 Trinickia sp.
AGAGCGCTGCTGCGCGAGGCGCACGAACGCGTGGAGCGGACGCTGCGCGAACGTCGCGCGCCGCTCGAGCGAATCGCCAAACGGTTACTGGAGTGCGAGGTGCTCGATCACGATGCGCTCATGCGGCTGATCGAGGGCGAGGCGCCGGCGCGCCACGCGTCGGCGCCGCTTGCGCAAGCGCTCCCGCTCGACCCGGAGCCGCCTGCGACTGCTAGCGCACCTGAGACGGTTCCGAGCGAGCCGGTCCCGAAAAGTATAGGCAGCGAAAAATAAAGAAAGAAAAATGAAAGATAAACGAAGGCCACATAATTCGGTCGCCTTTCGTTTGTCTTTCGATCTTCAATGCGAAGACGCGGGCGGATGCTGTTCGGCGAGCGTCACGAGCGCCGTGCGCAACTGCACGAATTCGCTCGCCTTATCGAGAAACAGCCGGGCGCCGAGATCCATGCACACTTTACGCATTTGCGCGTAAGCGGAATTGCTGAGGACAATGGCGGCGATCGCGGGCCGATGCGCGCGCAGCCACTTCAGAACGGTCAGGCCGCTCGTGCCTGCTCTCAACTGCAGATCGAGAATGACGACGTCGGGCTCGCTGGCGCGAATCGCGGCGAGCGCCGTCGCAGCTTCGTCGGCTTGCGCCACGATATGCGCGCCCGGGACGGTTTTCACCAGATCGCACAGGCGCTCGCGAATCGGCGCGTAATCTTCTACAAGTAACACCTTCATGATGCACCGCGGCTGTTTCAAGTTCGTGACCCAAGTGTCCGCGAAACGCCCGCGCTAGAAAATCAGCCGCGGACTTGATTCGTGTGCGGCTTTCGGCTTGGCTGTCAGCCAATGCCTACACAGCCGAAAGGGCAAACGTTTGCGTCTTTGCGTGCTGGTGCATGACAGCGTGCGGCCGCGAGCGCTAGACTGAAGTTATCTGCAACGCGGGAGCCGGTTAGTGGATACGCAGCCGTTACCATCGAACAGCCATGCCGGAGGCGCGTTGCTGGCGCGAATTTCGCCCGAAGCGCGGTACCGCGCCATGATCGAGTCCGTCAAGGATTACGCCATCTTCCTGCTCGATGCGAAGGGCCGGATCGCCACCTGGAATGCGGGGGCCGAGCGGATCAAAGGGTACAGCGCGCAGGAAATCATCGGGCGCCATTTTTCCGTGTTCTACCCGCCCGACGTGGCGGCGCGCGGCTATCCGGAGGAAGAATTGCAGCACGCGTCGGAGCTCGGGCGCTGGGAGGACGAGGGCTGGCGCGTGCGCAAGGACGGCTCTCGGTTCTGGGCCAACGTGGTTATCACGGCGTTGCGCGACGCGACAGGCGAGGTGATGGGTTTCGCCAAGATCACGCGCGATTTGACCGAGCGCAGGCGCAACGAGGAGCAATTGCGTCAGAGCGAGGAGCGCTTGCGGCGGTTGATGGACGCCGTCGAGGACGCGATTTTCATGCTCGACACTCGGGGGCTCGTGACGAGCTGGAACGGCGGCGCGACGCGCATGCTCGGGTTTCACGCGGCGGAAATCATCGGGCGTCACTTTTCTCGCTTCTATCCGATCGAGGCGATCGCCGAGCGCGAGCCTGAAGACGAATTGGGCGACGCGGCGGCCTACGGCCGCATCGAGAAGGAAGGGTGGCGCGTGCGCAAGGACGGTTCGCGCTTTTGCGCGCACATCGTCTTGACGGCTGTCTACGGCGTCGCCGGCGAACTCGTCGGGTTCGCCAAGGTGGTGAGGGACGTCACGGAGCGCAACCAACTGCGCGAGCTCGAGTACGCGAGCGAATTGGCCGCGCGCATCGAAGCGACGAGAGAAGAGGAGAAAAAGCGCATTGCTCGCGAGCTGCATGACGATCTGGGGCAGCAACTGACGGCGTTGAAGATGGATTTGACGGCGTTGACCGGAGACGACGCTCGCCCAGAAGCACGCGCCGACGGCGCCCTGGACGCGGTGCGCTCGCGCGCGCTGGCGATGCGCGAGGCGGTCGACCACGCGATCGCCTCGGTGCGGCGGCTGGCGGCGGGCTTGCGCCCGGCGGTGCTCGACGATCTTGGCTTGGTGCCCGCGCTCGAATGGCTCGTCGACGATTTCCGCCAGCGTTCGCGCTTGCAGATCGAGATCGCGACCGATGCGGAGGACATCGCGTTCAACGACGCCGCGGCGACCGCCATTTTCCGCATCGTGCAGGAAGCGCTGACGAACGTGGTGCGGCATGCGCACCGTGCGACGGCGGTCACGATCGAGTTGAAATGCGGGCAATCGGCATGCGAGGTGGCGATCAGGGACGACGGCGTCGACATCGAGCCGCTCGCGGGTTCGGCCGAGCGGCGCCCGAGCCCCTCGGGACTCGCCGGGATCCGCGATCGCGTGCGCCGGTTGGGGGGCTCCGTCTACATCGGGCGCGAAGCGGGCGCGGGCTTCGCCATTCGCTTATCGGTGCCGCGCGACGCGGTCGAGGTGTAGCCGTCGCCGTTGCCGTGACTTGAGATGCTGCCGGCCGTTTGAGGCCGCGGCGCGGCGTTCGGCCACGCCGGGCCAGCGCGATCAGAATTGGTAGTTGACGGCGAGATCGAACACGCCCGATGCGCGCGTCTGCGTGATCGGGCTGTGCGCGGCCGAGCCCACGAGCTGCTGGAATGCGCCGTCGGCCGAGAAGATCCAGTGTTTGTTCACCGTCAGCGAAGCCGAGACGCCGAAGCCGACCGAGCGGATGCCCGCCGAGGCGTCGTATCGCCGGTAGCCCGATCGCGCCGCTTGCGTCGCATTCACGCCGAACCAGCTATTCATATAGCGGGAGTCGGCGATCGTCATCGTGGGGCCGGCGAACCACGCGAATTTTTCCGAACTGCCGGGCATCGGCATATACGCGCCGAGATCGCCGATCCAGCCGTTGTCGCCGCCGAAACTTCGGCGGACATCGGCGCGAATCACAAGCGGAAACGATTTCGAAACGGCGTATTCGCCTACGAGCCGCAAGCTCGGCGCCGGATTGATGTTGCCCATGCCGTTCAAGTGCTCGAGGTCATCGGCGGCGCGCCGGCCCAGGTTATAAGCGGCCCCGATCCCGAGCCGCCAATTCGGCCCGGTCAGGACGTTCATGCCGATGCCTTCGCCGGTGGACAGAAAGAAGCGATCGCGGTAACGAATGTCGATGCTGGGGCCCGCTAGCACGTGATAGCGGGACGAGCCGTCGTAGCGAGGCTGAAAGCTGGCGGAGGGGCCCAGGCGAATGCGCCACTTCGGCAGCTGCGGCTCGAACATTTGCTCGAGCAGGATGCCCGAGGAATATTGCCACTCGGCCAGCGGCGAGGGCGTTTGCGCCTGAACGGACGCGGGTGCGACAGCGGCAAGAATGGCGCCGGCGAGTGCCAGGCGCGAAGCCGCGAACGAGGTCGACATAGCGCTTTTCCTTATGGGAGAACACCTCGAAAGACCTGAGGCAAATCGTGCCAGAGCTGACAGCAAAACGCATGCCCTTTTTTTGTCGCAGCGTGCGCGGCAGCAGGTTCGCAATTTGCGGCGCATCGCGTCTGCGTCGAGACCAACCAGGAGACACGGCCGTGACCGAGCCCGACAAAGTCGCATCGAGCGAGGACGTTGTACTGTGGCGAACGTTTCGGCCCGCCATGGTCGCTCATCGCCGCGTGCTCGTCGTCGACGACTATCGCGACGCGGCAGAGGCCCTGCAACTTTTGCTCGATGCGGACGGGTTCGAATGCCGCGCGACGAGCGATCCTCATTCGGCCTGCACGATCGCGCGCGAGTGGCAGCCGTTCGCGGTGATGCTCGATATCGCCATGCCCGGGATCGACGGTCTCGAACTCGCGCGGCGGCTGCGCGCGGACAGCGCGACGACGCATATGGTGCTGATCGCGTGCACGGGCTATGCCTCGGCGGAAGATCGGGCGCGGGCACGCGAAGCCGGATTCGATGCGCACTGCGCGAAGCCGTTGACGCCGGAGCTGATACTGCGCGTGCTCGAATTCGCCAGCGAGGGAGATCGTCCCCCGCCTATTTCGCCGCCCGGCGCGAGCGGCGATACCGCTTCATGAGCGGGGTGGCCGACATGCCGTGCACGAAGACCGAAGCGGCCACGACGGCGAGCGCGTAGGGCGCGAGCGGCACGACGTCGTCCCTCGGCCCGTGTTCGATCGCGTAGGCGAGGTAATAGATCGTGCCGATGCCGCGGATACCGAACCAGCTCATCATGCGGCGCTCCGCGCGCTCGGCACGGGAGCCGAGCAGCGACAGCTCGACGGCGACGGGCCGTATCACGAGAAAGAGCGCCAGCACGAGCGCAACGGCGCGCCAGGTGAGGAGCGGCGCGGCCAGCGTGCTGAGGAGATTGCCGACCAGGATCATCATCGCCATCTCCGCAATGCGCTCGAGTTCGATCGTGAAGCCAAGCACCGATTCGGCCATGTAGGCGTGCGCTTTGTCGGGGTGCACCGCCGTTGCGGCGACGTCGGACGAGTCGATCGCGCCGATCGCATCCTGCGGCGAGCGCGCGCCGGTGGCGCGATGTTCGACGCGGCGCATGGCCACGCCCGCGGCGAAGACGGCCAGAAAACCGAACGTATGCAGCAGCTGGGCGGCGCCGTACGACAACTCGATGAGGCCGAGTGCAAAAAATCCTTCAAGCCCGAGCGCTTGCGCGTGGCGCGTCCGTAGCCAGGCGACCGCGTGCGTCGTGGCGAAGCTGAGCAGCGCGCCGATAGCGATCGCACCGGCGAGCCCCCATGCAATCTCGATCAACGTCTCGAATGCCGGGAGGCGGTGTCCGCTTTGCGCGCCGCCCGCGCACCAGGCGAGCGCGATCAGCGAGAAGGGCTGCGCGATGCCGTCGTTCAGGCCGCCTTCGCCGGACAAGGCGAAACGCACGATGTTCAGGTCGTTGGCGTCGCGCACCTGCACGTCGTGCGCCAGCACGGGATCGGTCGGCGCGAGCATCGCCGCCAGCACCCACGCGGGGCCCCAATCGAGTCCCAAGCCCCACGCGCAAAACACCGCCAGCAGGGGGACCGTCAAGAGCATGGCGAGCATGCCGAGCCGTACGGGCAGCGACCACAGCGAGGCGAAAATCGGCGCGCGCAGCCTAAGGCCGATCGCAAAGAGCGAGGCAAGCAAGGCCACTTCGCTCAAGAGGCGCACGAGCGAGGCGTCGCGTTCGATGTCGAGATCCAGCAAGCCGCCCGCGCTCGGGCCCAATGCGACGCCCGCGACGAGATACAGCATCGCGCCCGTCAGCGGCAGCCGCTTGAACAGCGAACTCGCGATGCCCATGGCGACGAACATGCCGCCGACGATGAGAAACCAAATTGTTTCCCGCATGGAGTGGGCGTCCCATCATGAGTTCGTCGGTAATCGTTGGCTCGACGCAATGCGCATGCCAGCTACGCCGGCGGATGCAGCTCGGGATTCGATGTCTTTGGCACGGATGATGCGTACGAGTTAAGGCGTTGCTCGGGGTCGGCCCCATTCACGGCCGCGAGCGGCACACGTCGCGTTTCCGAAATACAAATCGATGGAGAAAACCCATGGCGAATCAACCGTTTTTGTCGGACGTCCAGGCTATTCGCAAGCGTGCTCGCGAGCACATCGAGGAAGGGGCCGTGACCGCCGGCTATCAGGCCGATCGCGAAGCGGTGCTCAAGCTGCTCAACGACGCGCTCGCGACTGAAATCGTCTGCACGCTGCGCTATCGCCGCCATTACTTCATGGCGAAGGGCATCCATTCGAAAGGCATTGCCGACGAATTTCTGCAGCATTCGAACGAGGAGCAGCAGCACGCCGATCAAATTGCCGAGCGCATCGTGCAGTTGGGCGGCGAGCCGAACTTCTCCCCGCAGGGGCTCCTCGCGCGCAGTCACGCCGAGTATGTCGAAGGCGCATCGCTCGTCGACATGATCAAGGAAGATCTGGTCGCGGAGCGCGTGGCGATAGATAGCTATCGCGAGATCATTCAGTTCCTCGGCGAAAAGGATCCGACGTCGCGGCGCATCATGGAAAGCATCCTGGCCGTGGAAGAGGAACACGCCGACGATATGGCCGATCTGCTCACAGGCTTGCCCAGCGAGACCAAGGCCAGGTGAGCTTTCGTGCTGGGCACTGGGTTTGCTGCGGTGCATGCAGCACTTCACTTCATTTAGAGGAGCTGCGCCGATGACTACGAAGACAAAGACGCTGGAAGGTTGCAAGGTCGCCATGCTGGCGATGGACGGTTTCGAGGAAGCCGAGCTCAGCGAGCCGAAGCAGGCGTTATCGGAGGCCGGCGCGCTCGTGCACGTCATTTCGAAAAAGCGCGGGCAGATCCAAGGCTTTCGGCACACCGAGCGAGGCGGCATGGCGACCGTCGATGCGACCTTCGACGAAGTGCGGCCGGAGCAGTACGACGCGGTCGTGCTGCCGGGCGGCGTCGTGAACGGCGATGCGATCCGTACCGTGCCCGAAGCGCAGGCATTCGTGCGGGCGATCGACGAAGCGCATAAGCCCCTCGCCGTGATTTGTCACGGCGGCTGGCTGCCCATTTCGGCGGGCATCGTGAAAGGGCACACCATGACGAGCTGGCCTAGCCTGCAGGACGACTTGCGCAATGCGGGCGCGACGTGGGTCGACGAGGAAGTGGTCGAAGACGGCAACTTCATCACGAGCCGCAAACCCGACGACATCCCGGCGTTCAATCAAAAGCTCATCGCGCGCTTGGAACAGCGAGGCCAGACGCGATGAGTCGCGACCGGACGCCAGCCGGCAGCGCAGGGAAAACGAGCGCTGCGCCTGCGGCAGCGGCGCAGGCGGCGGGGCCAACCGTGCGCGTGACGTTCGCCGACGACGCACCCGCGTTCGACGGCGCCCAGATGGTGGTGCGCTTCGTCGCGAACGCCGACGGTGTGCCGCTCTCGTGCGCGATCACGGCCGAAGCGCTCGAGGATCATTTCGGCGCGGGCTCGACGCTGGAGGCCGAACTGTTGCATGCGTACGCGGAAGGTCGAGACCGCATTCACGCGGTTTGCCGACGCGCGATCGAAGAGAGCCAGGGCGCGGCGGTCGTGCTGCGCAGCGGCTTGTTCCGCATCGAGCCAACGTGACGCGGCGCTGCATGCCGTGACGTGCGCAAGCGCAACGTAGCGCCGGCTGGGGCGGCGCACCCAAGGAGACCGAACCAGGAGGGCAATTGTCATGTCGCTGATCGTCGCAGGTCGCTTCACCACGTTCGACGATGCCGAAGCGGCCGCGAGCCGTCTTTTCGCGGCGGGTTTCGTGCAGGAGGACGTCACGCTGTTCTTCGTCAATCCGCGCGGGCAGCATGCGCGCTTCCCGATCGGCGGGGACCAGTACGCCGACCCGCAAGCGGCGCGCGCATCGAAAGGCGCGGGCAAGGGCGGCGCCATCGGCGCGGTGATCGGCGCGATCATCGGCGTCGCGTTGTTCAGTGCGTTCTCGTCGCCGTTTCTATTGCTCGTCGTGGCGGCCGGTGTCGGCGCCTACGTCGGCTCCCTGATCGGCGCGATGTCGCATACGCGCGGCGGGGGAAAGCTGCCCGATGAGCGCGTGCCGCACGAGGCGCGCGATTCCGGCGTGCTTGTGGCCGTGCACGTTTCGCCCGACAACCAGCAAGAAGCCGCACGCGTGCTGCGCGAGGCGGGCAGCCTCGAAGTCGAGCGCGCACACGGGCGCTGGCAGCACGGAAAGTGGGCCGATTTCGATCCGACCAAGGATGTCGAACCGATTCCCCCCACAGCAGCCGAGACGGTTTCCACGCGTCACGCGCAAGTACACGCCAATCGTTAGGCGAACTGACGAAATCGGGCCGCGGCGCGAAACGCGACGACGACCCGATGGGCATACGCATTGCAGTGTCAAGGGAAGCGTTGCCGTCAAGAATCACAACGCTTCGCGCGCGCCGCGTTTTTCACGAGCGCGCCCAGACGCCCAAGCCGGCGCACCGGCTTTCAACAGGAGGACGCCATGCTTCGATACGCAGTCGTATTTTTCATCATCGCGCTCATCGCCGCGATTTTCGGTTTCACCGGCATTGCAGCCGGTGCGGCCGAGATCGCAAAGATCTTGTTCTTCATCTTCCTCGTCATTTTCCTGGCGACGCTGTTGATCGGCGTGTTCAGGTGACGTCGGCAAGCACATAATGGTCTCGCCGTTGCAGGGATTACGAGCGCTTTGCAAGGAATGTAGAGCGCTCGCGCGAACGTTTCGCCTCATCCCGCGCCGGCGTGCGTCGTCGGTGTCAAGGCGCTCGGCGCGGCCGACGGCGAAAGGAGAGTCGCCATGTCACGCGTGATTTGGAAAGGGGCGATCAGTTTCGGTCTAGTCAACGTGCCGGTGCAGCTGCATCCGGCCACGCGCCCGGAGCGGACGAGCTTCAACTTGCTCGACAAGGACACGGCCGATCCGATCGGCTATAAGCAGATCAATAAACGAACCGGCAAGGAAGTGCGCCGCGAGAATATCGTGCGCGGCTACGAGTACGAGAAGAACAACTACGTCGTTCTCAGCGACGAGGAAATCCGCTCGGCGAGCCCGGAGTCGACGCAGACCGTCGATATCCTCGCGTTCGTCGAGGCTTATGGCGTTTCGTTCTTGTATCTGGACACGCCGTATTACCTCGTGCCGGAGCGGCAAGGCAAGAAAGCCTACGCGCTGCTGCGCGAGGCGCTGGCCCAATCGGGCAAAATCGGCATCGCCAATGTGGTGCTGCACAACAAGCAGCACCTGGCGGCGCTGATTCCCGCGGGACCGGTGCTCGCGCTCAATACGCTGCGTTGGGGCGGCGAAGTGCTCGACGCCGGCGATCTCTCGCTGCCGCCCGCCGACGCGAAGTCGGCCGGCGTGAACCCGCGCGAAATCGAAATGGCGAAAAAGCTCATCGAGGATATGACCGAGACGTGGGAGCCGATGCGCTATCACGATACGTTTCGCGACGATATCCTCGCGCTCGTCGATCGCAAGGTGCGCGAGGGTAAGACGCACGAGATCAGTGAAGGCGGGCGGGCGCCGGCTCGGACGCGGGCGACGGCGGATGTCGTCGATCTGTCGGAACTGCTCAAGCGCAGCCTGGGGCGTGGTAAGGGCAAACACGCGGCTTGATCGGCATGGCGGATAAACTCGACACCTATCGCAAGAAGCGGCGTTTCAACGAAACGCCCGAGCCGTCGGGTGCGGCGCGCGCGAGGCGCGCCAAGCAGACGGCGGGCCGCAAAGGCGCGGGCCCTGCGCTTTCCTATCTGATTCAAGAGCACCATGCGCGACGGCTGCATTACGATTTTCGGCTCGAACTCGACGGCACGCTCAAGTCATGGGCTATCCCCAAGGGGCCGTGTCTCGATCCTTCGGTAAAACGCCTGGCCGTGCACGTAGAGGACCATCCGCTCGAATACGGCACCTTCGAAGGCGAAATCCCGCAAGGCAACTACGGCGCGGGCACCGTCATCGTGTGGGATCGGGGGACTTGGGAGCCGGCGGGCGGCGTCGACGATGCGCGCAAGGCGTATGCGGCGGGCAAGCTCAAGTTCACGCTGAACGGCGCGAAACTGCACGGCGGCTGGGCGCTCGTGCGCAGCGGCATGCGCGGCAGCGGAGATAAGGAGCAGTGGCTGCTCATCAAGGAGCGCGACGACGAGGCGCGGCCCGAGAGCGAATACGACGTCATTGCCGAGCAGCCCGGCAGCGCGCTCGCCGGTGGCGCTGCGCGTGCCCAAGCCGGGCGCAAGGCGGCGCCGCGCGCGGGAAAGGGGAAGGCGAAGGCGTCGGCGAGAACGAGCGCGATGGTCGTGCCCGCGAAAGCGCCGCACGCGGGCGAATCGCGCTCCGGCCACCCCGATATCGTCGCCACGCGCACGACGCAATCGTTGCGCGAGCTGGCGGTCTCTCCTTCGATCGAGGGCGCGGTGAAGGCGCGCTTGTTCGAATCGTTGAAGCCGCAGCTTGCAACGCTCGTTGACGAAGCGCCGACCGGCTACGACTGGTCGTTCGAAATCAAATTCGACGGCTATCGCACGCTGATAAGGATCGATCGCGGCGATGCCAAGCCGGTCCGGATCTTCACGCGAAGCGGGCTCGATTGGACCGCGAAGTTCAAGCGTCAAGCGCAGGCGTTCGCCGCGCTGGAGGTGGAGACGGCATGGATCGACGGCGAGGCGGTCGTACTCGATGCCCACGGCGTGCCGAGCTTCCAGGCGCTGCAGAACGCGTTCGATGCCGATCGGCCTCAGGACATCGTCGTCTTCGCGTTCGATTTGCCCTATCTAAACGGGTATGACCTGCGCGACGTACCGCTCGTGCAGCGCAGGGCGCTGCTGCGGGCGATGCTCGAAGGGTTCGACGACGATACCGTTCGCTTTTCCGAGGACTTCGCGCTCGATGCGAACGATCTGCTGCACAGCGCCTGCGAGATGGCGCTGGAAGGGATCGTCGGCAAGCAACAGGGCAGCCGGTACACCTCGCGGCGCAGCGGCGCTTGGATCAAGCTGCGCTGCCGTCGCCGGCAGGAGTTCGTCATCGGCGGCTATTCCGAACCCGCCGGCAGTCGCAGCGGCTTCGGCGCGCTGTTGCTCGGCGTCTACGATGCGAGCGGCAAGCTGCATTACGCGGGCCGCGTGGGCACGGGTTTCGATGCGTCGATGCTGCGATCGATCAAGCGCGAACTCGACGCGCTCGAAGCGGCCCGTTCGCCGTTCGCCGAGCCGCCTAGCGAGCGCAGCCGAACCAAGGTGCATTGGGTGCGGCCGGAGCTCGTCGCCGAATGCAATTTTTCGGAATGGACGAGCGAGCGCGTCGTGCGGCAGGCATCGTTCATCAGCTTGCGTCGGGACAAGCCAGCCCGCGACATCGTGCAGGAGGCGCCGCGTCATATGAACGGAGCAAACGAGACATCGGGGGAGAAGCACGTGCGAAAGGCGCGGACCGCCCCGACTCCCCCCTCGGCTGCGAAGCCCAAACGCAAGGAAGCCGCCCGAGCGAAAGGCGAAGGCGACACGGTCGCCGGCGTGCGCATTTCGAACCCGCAGCGCATGATCGACAAGTCGATCGATTTCACGAAGCGCGACCTCGTCGACTATTTCGAGCGCATGGCGCCTTGGCTGCTGCCGCACTTGAAGGGACGGCCGGTCGCGCTGGTGCGGGCCCCGGATGGTATCGACGGCGAGCTTTTCTTTCAGAAGCACAGCGCTCGCCTGTCGATTCCCTTCATCACGCAACACGAAAAGCTCGACCCGGGCCACCCGCCGCTGCTCACGATCGACAGCGCGCAGGCGCTCGTGGGCGTGGCGCAGATGGGCACGGTCGAACTCCATACGTGGAATGCAGTGGTCGCGAGCATCGAGAAGCCCGATCGGGTGGTGTTCGATCTCGATCCCGATCCGGCGCTGGGATGGGATCGCATGATCGAAGCGGCGCAATTGACGCGCGAATTGCTAGCGGCACTCGGGCTTCAGTCGTGGTGCAAGACCAGCGGCGGGAAAGGCTTGCATGTGGTCGTGCCGCTCGCGCGCCACGCGGGATGGGACGACGTCAAGGCATTCGCGCAAGCCGCCGCGCAACATATGGCGGCGACGTTGCCCGACCGGTTCAGCGCGAAGATGGGCGCGCAAAACCGCCGCGGCCGCATCTTCGTCGACTACCTGCGCAACAACCGCGGATCGAGCACGGTGGCGGCGTTTTCGCCGCGCGCGCGGCCAGGAATGGGCGTGTCGGTCACGCTGTCATGGGACGAACTGGCCGATACGACCGGCGGCGCGCAATGGACCGTCGAGAACGTTCATGAGCGGTTGGCTTCGTTGCGCGCCGATCCCTGGGCCGATTATGCCGGGGCGAAACAGCGGATTACGCGCGACATGCGCGCGCGCTTGGGCATGAACGACGGTTGACGCGGCCGATGTGACTGACGCGATCGACGAGCGGCAACGCAATACGCGGCGGCACAAAAGCGCCGCGTTGTTCGGGCTCACTTCTTGCGCGACATCCAGTCTCCAAGGTCGACGGAAAGCGGGAGGCACAGATGGCGCAAACGGTAGGCGATTTCATCGTCGAAAGATTGCATGAGTGGGGCGTACGCCGCATATTCGGCTACCCCGGCGACGGCATCAACGGCGTATTCGGCGCAATGCGCCGCGCGCAAGGCAAGATCGAATTCATTCAGGCGCGTCACGAGGAAATGGGCGCGTTCATGGCGAGCGCCCATGCGAAATTCACGGGCGAACTCGGGGTGTGCATCGCGACGTCCGGGCCCGGCGCCGCGCACCTCGTCACGGGGCTCTACGACGCGCGGCTCGACCATATGCCGGTGCTGGCGATCTGCGGACAGCAGGCGCGCGCCGCACTCGGGTCGCACTATCAGCAGGAAGTCGATCTCGTCTCGATGCTCAAGGACGTGGCGGGCGCCTATGTGGAGCAGGCGAGCGTGCCGGCGCAAGTGCGTCACATGGTCGATCGCGCCGTGCGGATCGCGCTGTCGCAGCGGCGCGTGACGGCGATCGTGCTGCCGAACGATCTGCAAGAGCTCGAATACACGCCGCCGCCGCGCAAGCACGGTACGGCGCATTCGGGCGTGGGCTATTCGCGCCCCCGCATTTTGCCCGAGCCGACCGATTTGGCGCGCGCGGCCGATGTCCTCAACGCCGGCAGCCGCGTGGCGATGCTCGTGGGCGCGGGGGCGTTGCATGCGACCGACGAAGTCATCGCCACGGCTGAGCGTTTGAAGGCTGGCGTGGCGAAGGCGCTGCTCGGCAAGGCCGTCGTGCCCGACGAATATCCGTGGGTGACGGGCTCGATTGGGTTGCTCGGGACGAAGCCGAGCTGGGAGTTGATGAACCACTGCGATACGTTTCTGATGATCGGATCCGGGTTCCCATACTCCGAGTTTCTGCCGAAGGAGGGCGAGGCGCGGGGGGTTCAGATCGATATCGGCGCGGACATGCTCAGCTTGCGCTACCCGATGGAAGTGAACTTGGTCGGCGATAGCATGGAGACGCTGCGTGCGTTGCTGCCGCTCTTGGATCAGAAGACGGACGACGCCTGGCGCAAGCGGATCGAGCACTGGAGTTCGGACTGGTGGGACACGCTGGATAAGCGCGCGAAGGAAAGCGTCAAACGGGGCGTGAATCCGCAGCGCATTTTCACCGAACTTTCCCCGAAGCTTTCGTCCGACGTCATTCTGACGAGCGACTCGGGCTCGTGCGCGAACTGGTATGCGCGCGACCTGAAGATCCGACGCGGCATGATGTGCTCGCTTTCGGGCGGGCTCGCGTCGATGGGGGCGGCCGTGCCGTATGCCATCGCCGCTAAATTCGCGTACTCCGATCGCCCCGTCATCGCGATGGTAGGCGACGGCGCCATGCAAATGAATAACATGGCCGAGCTCATCACGGTCGCCAAGTATTGGCAGCAATGGAAGAACGGCCGCTGGATCTGCATGGTGATGAACAACGAGGATCTCAATCAAGTCACGTGGGAACAGCGCGTCATGCAAGGCGATCCCAAGTTCGAAGGCTCGCAGGATTTGCCGAACGTGCCGTTTCACCGGTTCGCCGAACTCATCGGGCTGAAGGGGATCTACGTCGATACGCCCGAAGCGATCGGCCCCGCTTGGGATGAAGCGTTGGCGTCGGAGCGCCCGGTCGTGCTCGAGGTGAAGACCGATCCGGAAGTGCCGCCGCTGCCGCCGCATGTCACGCTGGTGCAGGCACGCAAGTTCATGCGTACGCTGATGGAGGGCGACCCCGAAGAGGGCAGCGTCATCGTCAACACGGCCAAGCAGGTGATGGCTTCCGTACTGCCCGGAAAGAAGGAGTCCTAAGGATTGCTTAGCCTTGCTTGGTTGCGCTGCGGCGGGCCAGCAGCGCGATCAGTCCCAGTGCGAGGGCCGCACCGAGTGCGGCGCCGCGATGGGTGTCGAGCCAGAGCGAGGCACAAGTCGACTTGGCTTCGCCGCTGAACGAGCCGCGCAATCGATGCGCCCCGGGGACGCTTCGCCATAGGTCGACCGCATGCTCGGGGTCGGTCGGGCTTTGGCGCTGTTGAGCGCGAAAGGCGCGCTTGGCGAGGTAGCGATCGAGATAGCTCGGCGCGATCTTGTTCGCCACGATGGCTTTGATCGAAGAAAGCCCCACGTGCAGTTCGCGTCTTGCATGCGTGGCCGCCCAGACGATCGCGCGCGCGGCCACTTCGGGTTCATACACCGGAGCCACGGGCCGCGGTGCGCCGGGCATGCGGCTCGGCGCCCAATCGAACTGCGGCGTATTTAGCGCGGGCATCTGCACCATCGTCACGCGCACGCCGCTCTTGTCGTGCAACAGCTCGCATCGAAGGGCGTCGGTGAACCCTCGAATCGCGTGCTTCGCGCCACAATACGCCGATTGCAGGGGGATCGAACGATAGGCTAGCGCCGACCCTACTTGCACGATGACGCCTTTGTCGCGCCGGCCCATGTATCGCAGCGCGGCCATCGTGCCCCAGACGTAGCCGAGATAGGTGACCTCCGTGATGCGCGCGAATTCGGCGGGCTCCATGCGGGCCACGGGCGAGAACATCGTCACCATGGCGTTGTTGACCCAGACGTCGATGGGCCCGAGTTCGGCCTCGACGCGCTCGGCTGCCGCTTCGACGGCTTGCGCCGCGCTGACGTCGATCGAGATCGGCAAGGCGCGTACGCTGAAGCGGCGCACTTCGTCGGCCACTCGCGCGAGCGCTTCCTCGTCGCGGGCCAGGAGGGCGACGTCGGCTCCCCGTTGTGCAAAAGCGAGCGCCGCCGCGCGGCCTACCCCGGCGCTCGCCCCGGTGACGACGACGATGTTCGGTGAACGACGTGAATGCGCCATGGCAGTCTCCGTGAAGATATGAGCGCGGTGTAGACGTGTTCGTCGCGGCGGTCCCCTGCGGCACACGCCTCACGCTGCGCAAATCGGTATCGGTCGATCGGTTGCATATCCCATGCCGGCCGTCGGCCACCGCTTGCTGTCCCGTCCGCGGCACTTCGCTTGCTTGCGGATCGAGCGCACACCGGTGTTTCGTCCGGCCCGCCAACGCTCGATCGTTTCTCCCTTTCCCCATGAGCGCACTTCTGCTGTCCCGCTTGCAGTTTGCATGGGTCATCGCGCTGCACATTCTGCTGCCGGCATTTACGGTGGGCCTTTCGTGTTACATCGCGACGCTCGAAACGCTCTGGTGGGCGACGGGGCGCGACGTGTATCGCCGATTGTCGGCGTTCTGGATTCGGATCTTCGCGGTATCGTTCGGCATGGGCGTGGTGTCGGGCATCGTCATGCCGTTTCAATTCGGCACGAACTGGAGCCGGTTCGTCACGGCCACATCGAGCGCGATCGGTTCGCTGATGGCTTACGAAGTGCTGACCGCCTTCTTTCTCGAATCGGCCTTCCTCGGCGTATTGTTGTTCGGACGCAAGCTCGTGCCGCAATGGGCGCATGTCCTTTCGGCGATCTTCGTCGCACTGGGCACGTTGATGTCCTCGTTTTGGATACTCGCCGTCAACAGCTGGATGCAAACGCCCACCGGATACCGCATCGTGGACGGCAAGTTCGTGCCCGACAGCATGATGGCGATCATCTTCAATCCGTCGTTTCCGTATCGCCTCGCCCATACGGTCACGGCGTTTCTCGTGACGACGGCGCTCGTCGTGCTGGGGGTTGGCGCGCACTACCTGCTCAAGGCGCGCGCGCCCGTGGAAGGGCGTGTCATGGTGAAAATGAGCCTGTGGTTCTTGGCGATCATGGTGCCTGTGCAGATCGGGATCGGCGACGCGCACGGGCTCAACACGCTCAAGTATCAGCCCGCCAAACTTGCCGCGATGGAAGGACTATGGGATACGGGCCGACGCGTGCCTGCCAACCTTTTTTCGATTCCAGACGACAAGGAAGAGCGAAACCGCTTCGAGATATCCATTCCAGTATTGGGCAGCATTTATCTGACACACGATCCCAACGGGCTGGTCAAGGGCTTGAAAGACTTTCCACGAGCGGACCGGCCTGTGGTGCCGATCGTATTTTTCGCATTTCACATCATGGTTGGCGTGGCGTTGCTGATGCTGGCGGTGGTGATTTGGGGCCTTGTTTTATGGCCGAAGCGAAAACTCTTTGCGAGCAGGCGATGGCTCGCCTTGTGCCGCGTCGCGAGTCCATTGGGCTTTATCGCCGTGATCGCCGGATGGACGACGACCGAAGCGGGCCGTCAGCCGTGGACGGTATACGGACTCATGCGCACGGCCGATTCGGTTACGCCGTCTTTGACGAGCAGCGACGTGGCGATCTCGCTGGCGCTTTACGTGGTGAGCTACATCGTTATCTTCGGCTCGGGCGGGGTGTTGCTCGCGCGGCTGATTCGGCTCGGTCCCGACGCGCGCGAGAAGGAACCGGCTACGCTCGATCGGCGGGCAGCCCGGCCGTTGTCGGTCGCGCATGCGGCGCATGGAGACGACGTGGGGGCCCGGGCGGTCCCGGGTGCGATGGGAGGCGACGATGACGCAACTTGACCTCGTGCCGCTGTGGGCGGCGATTCTCGGCTTCGCGGTGCTGATGTATATCTTGCTCGACGGATTCGACCTCGGCGTGGGAATTCTCTTTCTGCTGCGCAAGAACGAACGGGACCGCGACATCATGATGGCGTCGGTCTCGCCCGTATGGGATTTCAACGAGACATGGCTCGTACTGGGCGGCGCGGGTTTGCTGGCCGTGTTCCCAGGAGCATTCGCGATCATCGTCCCCGCCGTGTACTTTCCGGTCCTGCTGATGTTGCTCGGGCTATTGTTCCGCGGCGTCGCATTCGAATTCAGGGGTGTGCCCGGAGCGAACAAGCGGTTGTGGAACATTGCGTTCGCCGGTGGTTCCTTGCTGGCCGCGTTCGCCCAGGGCGTGATCGTGGGCATGTTCATTCAAGGGTTCGACGAGGCCGGCGGCCGGTTCGTGGGCACCAGCTGGGATTGGGTGCGCCCATTCCCGATCTTCGCGGGGTTCGGCGTCGTGGCAGGCTACGCGCTGCAGGGCGCGACCTGGCTCATCATGAAGACGCAGGGGCGATTGCAGACGTGGTCGCGGCACGTGGCCCAGCGCGTGATGGTGTTCGTTTTCGTGTTCATTGGCTTGGTGAGCATCATCACGCCGTTTTCAAGCCCGCGGATCGCCGAGCGTTGGTTCACGTGGCCGAATATCGCGTTCTTTGCGCCCGTGCCGCTCGTCACGCTGCTGCTCGCCGGGCTGCTCGTGCGCGGCGCGGATCGCGAGCGCGAGGTGTTGCCGTTCGTCTGTTCCGTGGGGTTGTTCTTCCTGTCGTTCTCGGGGCTCGTGATCAGCCTCTGGCCGATGATCGCGCCGCCTTCGGTCACGCTATGGCAGGCCGCGGCGGCGCCGGTCTCCCACGAGTTCTTGATGATCGGTACCGCGTTCGTCCTGCCGATTTTGCTTATCTACGTGGTCTGGTCGTATTGGGTGTTTCGCGGGAAGGCGAGCGAAGAGCATGGGTATGGGCACGAGTAAGCGCAAGTGGTCGAGACCAGAGCGCGAAGAGTTAGCTGTTGGCGTACTTGACAACATATTAAAATGTTGGCATATTCGCCAACATGAAAGCACGACTGGTCTACCGTAATCGGCTGGCATTCGATGACGGCGCGATCGTCGAAATGGTGATCTGGGAGGTGCCGGAGCCCGTGGAAGGCAGTTCGCATCGATACAAATATCGACTGTTCTACGGCTATCCTGGCAATCGCATCGTTGGGTATGACAACGAGCGTCCCAAGGGCGATCATCGTCATGTGGACGGCAAAGAAGAGCCCTTTCGGTTCGCAGGGCCAGAGGAATTAATCAAGGCATTCACCGCGGAAGTCACGCGCAGGAGGGCATTATGAAAACCGCCATCATTCGCATTCGTCGGAGTACAGCGGCTGCCCTAGCGGACATGGGTGATCAGTTCGTCAAAGCTTGGCATGAAGGCAAGTCGGATATCGATACGTTCGAATTCGAGTCGCCAAGGGCCCTATTTGCCGTGCTCACACCGAAGCGGTGGGAATTGATCGAGCGTTTGCAGAAGCTCGGAGAAATCAGTCTCCGTGGCCTCGCGCGAGCGCTCGAGCGCGACGTCAAGCGCGTTCATGAAGATGCCGCCGTACTGCTCGAATGGGGACTCATTCAACGAACCTCGAACGGCAAGCTGCATGTCCCCTACGGCAAAATCCATACCGAGTTCGATCTCCAGGCCGCCGCGTAGCCGGCCCGGCAGTCTACCCATGCGTAGCGCCGTTGCCGGTCCTTTCCAAGCTGAACACCTGTTCGGCGCGTGATCCGTTGCGCTCCTTGATGTCCACGGTTCCGTGATACGCCACCCGCCAGCCGTCGCGCGTCGCGACGAGGGGTACGTTTCCGCCCGGACGGCTGTCTAGGTCGACGAGGCCGTCGGGCGGGACAGGCACGTTGTTATCGAGCGTCGCGTTCGAGTTGATTACGTTGTCCTGCCACGGCGAAGCGTCCTTTCTGGCTTCGAGCCCTTTTCCATCCGTGTCGACCGTGTTGTCGGACGCCGCCATCGCTGCATTGTCGACCGACACGATATGCGCATTCGCACGCGCGACGGGATCGGGGCTATCCGCATCCTTCGAACCGTGTTCGATCGCCGGCAGCGGCGCCGGATCCTTGGCGGCCACTGCCTCGGCCAATGTGGCGCGCTTCGTTTTGCCGAATTCGCGCCCTTGCGTCTTCGCATCGGGCATATCGCCGCCGGCAGCCGGCGTCTTGGCCGGGCTTTTAGCCGCTATTTCATTCTGCTGCGCCTGCGTCGGATTGTTCTGCGCGTTTTCAGCCATGGTCGGCCTCCCAAGTTGACGTGCATTCGAGGAAGTACCACGCAACGAACGTGCCGAGCAGCGGGACCGCACCGACCCCGAATCACAATTCGCCGCGTGCACGCAACGTCGCGATTCGATCGGCGGTGCGGCATGCAATGGCCTGAATGGTCAGTGACGGATTGACGCCCCCAACGGTGGGAAACACCGAACCATCGCAAATCCAGAGGTTAGGGATGTCCCAACTGCGGCAATCGGCATCGACGACACTCGTGCGCGCATCGTCGCCCATGCGTGCCGTGCCGTTCAAATGACACGTGTCGTCTTCTTGACGCCAGATTTCCTTCGCGCCGGCGGCATCGAGCGCGGTGCTCATGAAATCGAGCGCGTGCTTCACGAGCCGTTTGTCGCTGTCGCACAGCGAATGCGTGACGCGCGCAATCGGCAAGCCGAGGGCATCCTTCTCATCGGCCAACGTCACGCGGTTCATCTCCTGCGGCAGCGTTTCGCCGACGATCTTCAAACCGGCCTGGTGGTTGTACTTTTCCATTTCCCCATGCAGCGCGTCGCCCCACAAGCCGCGGCCCGTCTGCACCGCGGCCCAGGCATTGGGCAGCGGCCCTTGGCTCATGTAGCAGTAGCCGCCGAAGAAGTCCTTGCCTTCGTCCGTATAGTTCCAATGCTCGGTCAGGGCGAGCGACGGCGGGCCCTTGTACCACCGGATCTCTTCATCCATCAAACCCCAGACGGCTTGGTTCGACTGCACCATCAGATTCTTGCCGACGAGGCCCGAACGATTCGCGAGGCCCTCGGGAAAACGCGGCGTGGCCGACATCAGCAGCAATCGTGGCGTTTCGATCGCATAGCCCGCGACGACCACGTTGCGCGCACGTTGAAACTGCCAGCGGCCCTCGCGGAAGTATTCCACTCCGTGCGCTCGATCGTGTTCGTCCAGCGCGATGCGCCCGACCATCGACAAGTCGCGGATCTCCGCGCCCGCCTTGACGGCGCGCGGTATCCAGGTGACGAGCGCGCTTTGCTTGGCGTTCGTCGCGCAGCCGGCCACGCAGAAGCCGCGATAGACGCAAGGGTGCGCCTTGCCGCGCGGCGCCGATACCGTGGCGAGCGGTGTCGGGCACCAGGGAATGCCTAGCGCTTCGCAGCCGCGCGCAAGGACGAGCGCCGAGGCGTTCAGTTCGTGCGCGCGATAGGGGTAGCGCGGACGATGCGGGCCCCAAGGGTAGTTGACCGGCCCGGAAATCTTCAGTGCGTCTTCCACATAGGCGTAGTAACGCCACATTTCCCGCCAATCGATCGGCCAATCCGCGCCATAGCCCAGCAGGCTGCGCGCCTTGAACCACTCGGGGCGAAAGCGCAGCGAGACCATCGCGAAGTGCACGGTGCTGCCGCCCACGGCCTTGCCGCTGTTGTTGCTCCCGAGCTTGAGCGGCTGCTCGCCGTCGCAGATGCGTTCATCGGTCCAGTAAAGCTTCGCCTGATGCGTTTCGTCGGACGCGAATTCCTCGAGCGGCCGCCACCAGGCGCCCGCGTCGAACGCCACCACGCTAAAGCCTTGCTCGGCCAGGCGGCAGGCCAGCGTCCCGCCGCCCGCACCCGTGCCGACGATGGCGAAGTCGACCGGATCGTCTTGCGGATATTCCTGCATCGGCACCCAGCCACCCACGGTGAAGACGTCGGGGGCGTGCCCGTTCTTGCCGCGCGGCGTGTGCAAGGCGTCATCGCGCACGGCGGTTCTCCTCTAGGGCGCGTGCTTCGTGTCCCGGTTTGGCTTCGGACGCTTCCCAAGGATCGCGGCGATTGGCTTGCATGCGCACGTAGCCGCGCGGATTGGCCGGGCCGCCGAAGCCGATTTCATTCCACGATTGCGGGTGCGCGTAATACGCCGAGCCGATGTCGTGCAATACGCGCAAACTGAAAAAGACATCGCATGGCATGCCTTGCCACGCGGCGTCCTTCAATTCGCCGCGCTGCATCCGAGTCAGCAAGCCCCGCTGCTGGGCGCGATCGAGGTCCGCGAACGCGGCCCCGTGCGCTTGACGGCTTTCCGCGTCGAGCGCCGCGAGCCCGATGCGCCAAGCGTCGCGTAGCGGCGGCAAGCGCGCATCGCGATAGCCGTCGCGTCCGTCGGCTTGCAGCTTCCGATCGACGAGCCCAGCAACGGGCACCGACGCTTCGGCCCAGCGATCGTCGGCTCGCTCGCCCGAGTCGTCGCCGCTGGCGTTCGTCTTGGCGCGCTCGCTCGATGCGGGCGATACGGATGACGACGCGCGCGATCTCGGCACGATGACCGCGCACAGCGCATCGAGCGCGCGCCACTGGGTGTCGTTGCAAAAGCGAGGCTCGTTGCGCTGCGCGAGGCGCTCGTCGATCACCTCGCGCGTCACGTCATCCCACGATGGCGTGTCGCGCTTTTGCATGACGTCGTAGCCCGGATAGCGCGATCGGCGCACTTCGCTCATCGTTCTGTCTCCCTCAAACGCAAGGCGGCCAGCCCTGCGGTGGCCAACGCGGTGAAGCTCGGGGGCGCCGGCAGCGGCGGTCCGTTCAAAATGTTTTGCGACCAATTGCGCCATCCGCCCTGATTGCGTGCGATGCCGCGCGCATGGAACCCCATGCCGATCGCGCCAAGCGCGGCGGTGACGCGCAGCCAAAACCGGGTCCACCGGTTCGCCCGGGGCGGGGCGAGCGCCGCGCACGTCAGCAATGCCGCGGCGACCGGCGGCACGGTCACCGGCGCATACATGGCGGGGTGCTGAAACGATCCGCGAAAATGCAGCAGCGCGACCTCGCCGACCGTGCCGATCATGCCGACCGCAGCCAGCAGCGCAAGCGCTTGCCCCGCCGGCATGCCGAACAGTCGCGGGTCGTGCGCGGGCTCGTCGCGCAGGCGCTCGCCTACCGCCCCGAGCGCGCCGGAGAGCAGCAGCGCGGCGGGCGCACCGAGCGGCGCGCCGTAAAACAGGTTGTGCCAACTGAGCCTTCCGGGGCGTTTGGTCACGTTGTAGAGGTGAAATCCCGTGCCCGCGACCCCCACCCCGGCCGCGGCGAGGTAGATGGCGTTGCGCACGCGATGGCGGCTGTCGGCATGATCGGCGCCGCCGTGCACGCCGGCCGCGAGCGAGAGCGCGCCCGTAATCAGCGGCGCGTACATGCCGGGGTTCTCGAACGAGCCGCGGTAGTGCTCAACGGCCGAATCGGTCAGCGCCGACCAGGCGAGCAGCGCCGAACTACGATTGAACGCGCGCGCGGCATGGATATGCGCGTCGATCCGATCGCCCTGCCCGGCAAGACGCAGCGCCGTCGCACGCACGGCGCGCTTCGTGTCTGGGTACCGGGTCCCGTCATGCGACGACGCGGCCTTGACGAAAGCCGCCGCGACCGCCGCGCCGGCGGCGACGCCCAAGGCGGCGACGATGCTGTCCGCCGTACGATTGATCAACGTATCCCTCCGTTCAAACTGCGTACGATTGCGCGTCGGTCCGCTTGAAGCGAAGCCCGCAGCCGGGCCGCGAAAGGTCCGGCGCGATGGCGCCGTGTTCGGGCTGGGGCGCGCCGTCGAACAGCATGGATTCGATGCGCACGTGATCGTGGAACCATTCGATGTGCCGTAAGCGCGGGGCGGCGGCGGCCAGATGAAGATGCAACGCGGGCGCGCAATGCGCGGAAAGCGGAATGTGCCAGGCATCGCACAGCTGCGCGGCCTGCATGAAACCCGTTACGCCGCCGCAACGCGTGGCATCGGCTTGAAGCACGTCCACCGCTTGCGCTTCCAGCATCCGACGAAAATCGTCGCCCGTGTACGCGTATTCGCCCGCTGCCACGTCCATCGTGACCGGTGCGGCTTTTCTGACTCGGTGCAAGCCTTCCAAGTCATCCATCGATACCGGCTCTTCGAACCAAGCGACCCCGTAGTGCGCGAACCGCTCGGCGCATTGCAGCGCGCCGTTGACCGTCAGCGCGCCGTTCGCATCGACGAACAAAGCGGCGTCGCCGATCGCTTCGCGCGCGGCCGCCACGCGTTGCGCGTCGCGTTCCTGTTGGGCCCCGATCTTCATCTTGACGGCCTGGCAACCGTCGGTTTCGACCCAATGCGCCAGTTGTTCGCGCAGCCGCGCGTCGTCGTAGCTCGTGAATCCGCCGCTTCCGTAGATCTGCACCTGCTCGCGCATCGGGCCGCCGAGCAACTGCACGAGCGGTACGCCGAGGAGGACCGCATTTAAATCCCAGAGCGCGAAATCGAGCGCCGAAATCGCAGTCGCGCACAAGCCCGAGCGGCCAATGTTGCGTACGCGCCGCCATAGGCGTTGCGTCAGCGCGTTGATGCGGCTCACGTCCCGATGCAACAGTTCGGAGGCGAGTGTGTCGCGTATCAGCGTGACGGCGCTGGCGTCGGTGTATGTGTAGCCGAGCCCCGTGCATCCGCCCGCGTCGATTTCGACGACGATCAACGTGGTCGAATTCCATTCGAACGTACCGTCCGCTTCGGGCGCGTCGGTAGGAATCTTGTAGGCATGCGCGCGCACGGCGGCAATCGGCGTCGTGTCGAGCGCATCGTTCGACGCGGCGGATAGGGGCGCGGCCGCAGACTGCGCAGGGTGCGAATGCTGATCGGAAATGGGCCTCATGGTGTTCGACCTCGCAGCAAGCGCTATGCCGCGTCTTGCCATCCACCGCCCAGCGCCTTGTACAGCGCGACGAGATCCGTTCCGACCTGGGTCTGCGCTTGTACGAATTGCGCTTGCGTTTGCGCCCATTGACGTTCGGCGTCGAGCACGTCGATGAAGCTGACGAAACCTTTCGAATAGCGTTCGCGAGCGAGGTCGTAGGCGCTTCGTTCCGTGTCGGCGGCTGTCGATAGCGCGTCGCGATGCGCGAGATCGGTTCGATAGACAGCCAACGCATTGTCGACGTCGCGCAAGGCTACGAGTACGGCTTTGCGATAGGCGAGTGCGGCTTGCGCCTGCCGCGCGTCAGCCAAATGTAGGTTGGCGACGAGCGCGCCGCCCTCGAAAATCGGCAGCGAGATCGCCGGGCCGAACGAGTAGAACAAGTGCGACCAGCGCGCCAAATCGGAGGCATGCGATGCCCGTGTGCCGATTTGCCCCGTCAGCGTGATGTCGGGGTAGAACTGCGCGACCGCCACGCCCACATCGGCCGTCGCCGCGTGCAGTTGCGCTTCGGCCCGACGCACGTCGGGGCGGCGCCGGGCGAGCGTCGACGGCAGGCCGAGCGCGATGCGCCGCGGCAGCGGCGGCAGCGGGGCCTCGCGCATCAATTGCGAATCGAGCGCCCCCGGCTCCGCGCCGACGAGCAGCGCAAGCGCGTTGGCCGCCTGAGCGATTTGGCTGTCGAACGGGGCGACGCCCGCTTGTGCCTGAGCCAGTTGCGCACTCGCTTGTTTGACGTCGAGCGCGCTCGCGAGCCCGACGGTAGCTTGGCTTTTTGTCAGCGCGAGCGTGTCGCGCGCATCGTCGACGAGGTGCATCGCGATGGCGCGCGAGGCCTGTGCCCCGCGCAGTTGCAAGTAGGTCTGCGCCACTTCCGCCTCGAGCGAGAGCAGCGCATCGTTGCGGCTTTCGCGCGCGGCATCGACATCCGCCGAAGCCGCTTCGACGGAGCGTCGAACGCGGCCGAACAGATCGAGTTCCCATGACGCGTCGAAGCCCGCCTGCCACAGGTTGACCGGCGAAGTCAGCTGATCGAGCACGTCGCCGGCTTGTTTTTGCAGCCCGGGGCCACCCCCGAGGGCGACAGCGTTGACCGGCGAATTCGGCGCGCCGAGCTGGTCGACCTTGTCGTATACGCCGTTCGATTGAAGAAATCCCTTGAGCCCGAGCTGCTCGCGTTGATAGCTCGCGTTGGCGCGCAGATTCGGCAGGCCTTGGGCTGCGGCCGACTGCACCTGAGTTCGCGCTTCTACGATGCGCAGCACCGCCTGCTGCAGATCTAGATTGCCCGCGCGTGCCTGCTCGATCAAAGCATCGAGCGTGGCATCGTGAAAGTGGCGCCACCAGCGTGGATCGGGATCGCTGTCGACGACGATGGCGAAAGGCGCCGGTGCGCTCGCGTCGCTCGCGGCGCGTGCGTTGGGTACCGCTGACGCATCGGCGCGCGAGAGATCATGCCAAGCCTCGGGGACATGCGTGTTGGGCGGGTGAAAGTCGGGGCCGACGGTGCAGGCCGAAAGGGCCGCGGTCACCCAGAGCGCGTGGGTAATCCGTCGCGCCGCAAGCGCGCCCCAGTGGCCGGCGTGGCGCGTACCGCACATAGGAAGGGAAGGCCGCCGCGGCATGTTCAATGGCCTCCCGCGCCGCCGGCGGCTTTCACCGGTGAGAAGAAGAACATAAGCGGTACGCAAAACGCGCACAAGATCGCCAGCATGACGAACACGTCGACATAGGCGAGGATCGCCGCCTGCGAAACGAACGTCTGATACATGAGGCCGTTCGCCGTTTGCATTGCCTGTTCCGGCGGCTGCCCCATGAGCGAAGACACCGCGGCCGCGCGTGCATGCAAGGCGTCCGTAAAGTTCTGCGAGAGCGGCGTCATATGCGCGGACAAATGCGCCATGCGAGCTTGCGCGCGCTCACGCACGAGGGCGGTGGAGACCGAGATGCCGATCGAGCCCGCGACGTTGCGAAACATCGTGAACAGCGCCGACGCGTCGTTGTTCAAGTCTCTGGGCACGCTGAGATAAGCGAGCGCCGTCGTCGGCACGAACAGGCACCCGATGGCCAGCGATTGCGCGCTGCGCATCATGACCAAGGTCTTGTAGTCGATGTCGGGCGTGAGCCAATGCGCGTAGGCGAGCGCCGCGCAAAGCAGGGCGAAACCGAGGCCGATGAAATAGCGCGTCTCGACGTGGGGCATGATTTTGCTGATGATCGGAATTTCAAGCGTGATCAGCAACGCGCCCGGCGAGAGGACGAGCCCCGCGAGCGTGGCGGTATAGCCGAGCCGTTGCTGCGCGAGCTGGGGAATGAGGACCGAGCTGCCGTAGAGAATCATGGCGAACGCGGCCATCGCCACGCAGCCTAGCGCGAAGTTGCGATCCCTGAGCGGCGTTAAGCGCACGACCGGATGGCGCGCATACGCGAGCCATGCCGCCGCTCCGGCAAGCCCGATCGCGGCCAGCGCGGCGAACACGCGAATCATCGGCGACGAAAACCAATCGGCGTCCTCGCCGCGGTCGAGCATGACTTGCAGGCACCCGAGGCCGATCGCGAGCAGACCGATGCCGACATAGTCGATCGACAGCTTCTGGCGGTTCGTGCGCGCCCAAGGCGGGTCGTCGACGAGCTGTTGCACGCCGAGCGTCGTCAGGATCCCCACCGGGACGTTGAGCAGAAACACCCAGCGCCAGGAAAAATGATCGGTGATCCAGCCGCCGAGCGTGGGCCCGAGCACGGGCGCGACGACGATGGCCACGGCCGAGATCGAAAACGCGCGCGAACGCTGCGCGGGCGGAAACGTGTCGAGGATGATCGATTGCTGATTGGGCTGCAGCCCGCCGCCGAAGAAGCCCTGCAAGACGCGAAAGACGATGAGCTCGCCAAGGTTCGTCGCGATGCCGCACAAAAACGAGCACACCGTGAACGCCATGATGCAGAGGAGAAAGTAGCGCTTTCTGCCCATCAGCCGCGCGAAGAACGCCGAGATGGGCAGCACGATGCCGTTCGCGACGAGATACGACGTGAGGGTCCATGTCGCTTGGTCGTAGCTGGCGGACATCGTGCCCGCGATATGCGGCAGGGCGACGTTGACGATCGTCGTATCGAGCACTTCCATGAACGCGGCGAGCGTGACCACGATGGCGATGAGCCAAGGGTTCGCTGCGGGGCGCCAGTTCTCGTTCGCCATGGTTCGATCGGGCCGCTCGTGCTATTTGAGGTAAACCGTAGGCTCGACCGAGAGCCCGAGCGGCAGCGGATGATCGGTCGGCAAGCCGCTGTCGATGACGATTTTCACGGGCACGCGCTGCACGATCTTCACGAAGTTGCCGGTCGCGTTTTCGGCGGGGAAGGCGGAAAAGCGCGAGCCGCTGCCTTGCTGAACGCTGTCGACGTGCCCACGCAGCGTCAGGCCCGGATACGCATCGACATCGATCTTCACCTTGTCGCCCGGACGCATCTCGTCGAGCTGCGATTCCTTGTAGTTCGCCGTGATCCACACCTGCGGCGTGACGATTGAAAACAACGACGCACCCGGCTGCAGGTATGTCCCCAACTGAACGTTGCGACGCGTGATCCAGCCGTCGCTGGGCGCGCGCACTTCGCACCAATCGACGTTCAGTTCGGCCTGCTCGAGTTTCGCGCGCGCTTGCTCGACCTGCTGACGCCGCTCCTCGACGGCCGCGAGGGCCTGGCGGACCTGCTGTCCGACCAGCGACGCGGTGGCGAGTTGCGCCTGGGCTTGCTTGACCGAGGCGCGCGCCGACGCCTGCTTCGCGTCGGCCGCATCGATGTTTTGCTGCGAGGTCGCGCGTGCGTCGACCTGATGTTCACGCTCGTAGGCCGCCTGCGCCTGCCTGAGGTCCGCGCGAGCCGAGGAGGCTTGCGCTTGCGCTTGCCGATATTCGGCCGGATAGCGCACGCGAGCGATGTCGAGTTGAATTTGCGCGGTCTTCAACTGCGCCGTGGCAAGGCCCAGCTCGGCGCGGGCGGCATCGACCTGCGCGCGGTATTCGCGCGGATCGATTTCAACGAGCAGGTCGCCCTTGTGGACATAGACGTTGTCGTTGACTGCCAGCTTCACGACATAGCCGGCCACCTTTGGGGCGATCGTGACCGCATTGCCGTCGGTGTAGGCGTCATCCGTGCTTTCCTGGTTGCGCGTCATGAACCACCAGACGAAAGCGACGATGGCGAGCAGCACGACCACGATGGCCAGCACGATCAACGGCTTCTTGCTGCGCGGCTTGCGATCCTTGGCTTGATCGCCTTCGTCGCGACCGGGCTCGTTCGCGCGGCGCTCGTTTCCATCGTCGGATCGATCGCCGCGCGATTCGTCGCCTGAGCGGTCCCGCGCGGAGTCATCGGCTTCGGGCATGGGGGAGAGTAGTCGTCTTCGCGTTGACGGGCCCGCGCGCAAACGATATGCCCATGCAGTAGTAGGCATGTTCAATGCACGACTGTGTCGTTTGCCGCCCACTGGGCGCGCGGTTGCAGGCGGCTTGCAGCGGGAACGCCGCGGCATCGGTTCCAGTCTTCGCTTCCCCCATCAAAGCGGCGATGACGCACGCTTTTACACGGCGGGTGTAACGCATGCCGAAACGAGCCATAGGGGCACGGGCATGCGGTTTGCGCGAGGAGTTTCGTTTCCATCTGTCGAGGAGAGCAAGGTCATGTCTACTTCAAATGAAAAGCGGCAGAACGAGAAGCGACACGAGGAAGCGCGCATCGACCACGGCGTCGACGAGACGTTTCCCGCCAGCGACCCGCCGGCGGTCGGCGGCGCGACGCGGATCGATCCGAAAGATTCGAAAGATTCGAAAGATCCGAACAAGCCGGGCGCGGGCGGTGCGAGCGAGGACGGCGGCGGGAGCGACGACACGCCGGGCGCGGCGTCGGGCGGCGGCGGGCGAGCGAAGGGAGCGAGCGGCGCGCCCCATTCTTCGGGCGCGAGCGAGGACAATGGTTTGAGCGGAATCGCCGGTTGACCGCCTGGCGCGATGAGCCTCCCACCGCTCCAATATTTGACGCATGCTGCTGGGCCGGCGTCGGCGCCTGCCTATCGCCTCGGCTGGGCGTTGATGGCGCTCGTGCTGACGGTCATCGTCATCATCGCGGCCCTGCTCGTCGCGGCGATCGCCAGGCGACGTACGACTGCTTCGCGCACAGACGAGGAATCGATCCCGCCCGACACAGGCGGCACGAACTGGCTCGTCATCGGCACCGGCCTGTCGTCGATCGCATTGTTCGGCGCCCTCGTATACGCGATGGCGACGCTCGATTCGGTGGCCGCGCCGCCGCGTCGGCCGCCGCTCACGATCGTCGTCACGGCTTACGACTGGTGGTGGAAGATCGATTACCCCGATGCGCTCGAGCCGTCCCAAAGCTTCGTGACGGCGAACGAGATTCATATTCCCGTAGGCGTTCCGGTGCGCGTCGAGCTTAAGAGCGCCGACGTTATCCACACTTTTTGGGCGCCGCAACTGGCGGGTAAGACGGAAATGATCCCGGGGCAAACGAACATGCAATGGATCGAAGCCGACACGCCAGGCGTCTATCGCGGGCAATGCTCCCAGTTTTGCGGGGCGCAGCACGCGCACATGGCCTTTGAGGTCGTCGCGCAGCCGCAAGATCAATTCGATGCGTGGCGCGAGGCTCAACGGCGCGAAGCGCCGGCCGCGGCGACGCCGGACGCGCGCGCGGGGCAGCATATCTTCGAAGAACGCTGCGCGGGCTGCCACGCGGTGCGGGGCGCCGCGGCCGACGGTAGGCAGGCGCCCGATCTGACGCACGTGGCTTCGCGCCGCTTGATCGCCGCGGGCCAAATGACCAACACGCCCGAGCATCGGCTCGATTGGATCGAGCACGCGCAGCGTATCAAGCCCGATTCCTTGATGCCTTCGATGCCGCTATCGGTGGCAGACGCCGCGGCGTTGTCGGCCTACCTGTCCACCTTGCAGTGAGCGACGAACGATGTCAGAGACGCCCCTATCCGCGTTGCCCGGCGATCCCCCCGGTACCGTTCGGCTGTCGAGGCCGCTTCAAATCGGCACGCTCGACGAGGCGGGCAAGGCACGGCTGCTTCAATTGTGGGAAGCGCGGCCGGGGTGGCGCGGGTGGTTTTCGACCGTCGATCACAAGTCGATCGGCCTGCGCTATCTCGTGACGGCCTTCATCTTCTTGCTGATGGGCGGCGTCGAAGCATTGATCATGCGGGTGCAGCTCGCGCGGCCCAATGCTGGTGTGTTGACGCCGGAGCAGTACGACCAGCTCTTCACCATGCATGGCGTGACGATGATCTTTCTCTACGCCTTGCCGGTGCTGTCGGGGTTCTCGAATTATCTCTGGCCGCTCGTGCTGGGCGGGCGCGACATGGCGTTTCCGCGCCTCAACGCGTTTTCGTATTGGGTTTTTCTGTTCGCCGGCATCTTTCTTTACGCCAGTTTTCCGTTAGGGCAAGGGGCGGACGCCGGTTGGTTCAACTACGTTCCGCTGTCGAGCTTGACCTACGATCCGGGGCCGAACATCGACGTCTATGCACTCGGGATGGTGCTGCTCGGCATTTCAACGACGGTCGGCGCCGCGAACTTCATCGTGACGCTGTTGCGAATGCGTGCGCCGGGCATGTCGATCGACCGGATTCCCGTGCTCGTCTGGGGCACGCTGACGATCTCGGCCGGCAATCTGTTCGCCGTGCCCTCGGTGAGCCTCGCGTTCCTCATGCTGTGGCTCGACCGGCGGATCGGCACGCATTTCTTCGACGTGATGGGCGGGGGCGGGCGCGCCCTGCTTTGGCAGCATTTGTTCTGGATGTTCGCGCACCCGTGGGTCTATGTGGTGGTGCTGCCGGCCATGGGCATCGTGTCCGACGCGCTGCCCGTGTTCTGCCGCCGCCCGCTCGTCGGCTACGGGCCGGTCGCGATATCGACGGTGGCCACCATGGTGGTTGGCTTCGTCGTCTGGATCCACCATATGTTCGCGACCGGCATTACGCCGCTCGCGCTCGCGTTTTTCGGCTCGGCGAGCATGATCATTTCGATTCCGAGCGCCGTCGCCACGTTCGCTTGGATCGCCACGATTTGGCTGGGTCGTCCGGTCTTCAAGACGCCGTTTTTTTTCTTCGCGGGCTTCGTGATGCTGTTCGTGATCGGCGGCGTGTCAGGGGTCATGACGGCCGCCGTGCCGCTCGATTGGCAATTGACCGATACCTACTTCGTCGTCGCCCATCTGCACTACGTATTGATCGGCATCAACGTGTTTCCGGTCGTCGGCGGCACGTACTTCTGGTTTCCGAAGTTCACGGGCCGGATGATGAGCGAACGCCTGGGCCGCATCGCATTCTGGCTCATGTTCGTGGGATTCAACCTCGGCTTCTTTCCGATGCACATCGCGGGCTTGCTCGGTATGCCGCGTCGCATCTACACCTATGCGCCCGACATGGGATGGAACACCGTCAACATGCTTACGTCGATCGGCTCGTTCGTGTTCGCTTTCGGCATCCTCGTGTTTCTCGTCGATTTGATTTATAGCCTGAAGCGCGGGCCGATCGCGGGCGCGAACCCGTGGGATGCGCCTTCGCTGGAGTGGTCGGTGCCGTCGCCGCCGCCGCCGTACAACTTCGCGGTGCTGCCCATCGTGGCGAGCCGCCATCCGCTGTGGGAGGCGAGGATGGAGCAAGAGGCGGACAAGCCGGTTCATGCGCGCTCGCATCTGGACGAGGGCTACGTGCTCGTTCAAGGGCGCGAGGCGCTGGGAACGACGGCGGTGAGCGGCAAACCGCACGTGATTCTGAAGATGCCCGAGGATTCCTACACGCCCTTTTGGCTGAGCGCATTCGCCGCGCTGCTGTTCGCGGCGCTCGCCATGCAGTGGTGGGACGCGGCCGGGTTCATGCTCGTGCTGTGCGGCGTATCGATCGCGGTGTGGCTCTGGCCGCGGCGCGAATTGATTCAGCGCGAGCCGGCGCCGGTGGAGGATGCTTCACGATGAGCGACGATACGCAAGCCGTCCTGCTGCGGCCGGCCAATACACTGCCCGTGGGGAGCGCCGGCGAGCGCGCGAGCGGCTGGCTCGGCTGCTTGACGCTGATCGCGACGGAAGCGGCATTGTTCGGCTACTTGATCTTTTCCTACTTGTATCTGGCCGTGCAGCAAACCGTGCACTGGCCGCCGGAAGGATTGCCCAGGCTCGGGCTGTCATCGGTCAATACGGCCATTCTCGTGACGAGCAGCGTATTCGCCTGGCTGTGCGAGCGCTTCGTGCGCAGGCGGCGCAAGCGGTGGGCCGTCGCATCCATGGCGATGGCGGTCGTGCTCGGCGTGATCTTCGTCGGCATCCAGTTGCACGAATGGCACGACCACCCTTACGGGCCGACGTCGCATTTGTACGGCTCGCTGTATTTCACCATCACAGGCTTTCATCTGGCGCACGTCATCGTGGGTTTGGTCGTGCTCGTGCTGCTCGGTGTATGGACTGGGCTGGGCTATTTCGACGAACGGCGGCACGCGGCGCTCACGATCGGCAGTCTTTATTGGCATTTCGTCGATGTCGTGTGGCTGTTCATCTTCACGACGCTTTATCTGACGCCTTACTGGCTATAGCGCTATGCAAGCGAATCGCGGCATGACGGGCGAGCCGATTTCGGCGCTGACGTTGGCGCTCGGCGCACTCGCGGCGCCCGGCGCCTGGTTGTTGCAGATATGCGCGGGCGAAACGCTCGTCTCGCAGACGTGTTTTCCGCACGACGTGCCCCTGCTGATTCCGATCGCGCCTGCCGTGCGCTGGGCCGTGATCGCCATGAGCGGTGCGACGCTCCTCGTCGGTCTCTTGGGCACGTGGCTCGCGTGGCGCAATTGGCGGCGTTTGTCGCAGGCGCGTCGACGTCAGACGCCGGAGTCGCTCGATACGAAAGTGGAGGGCGAGGCGTTCGTGGCGAGAGTCGGCTTAATGGCGAGCGTTCTGTTTTTATTCGCGCTCGTGGCGACGGATGTCGCGACGGCGCTCGTCTCTGCATGCACGTAGCGCGACGGGCCGCCGCGCAGCGATTGGAGCGATAAAGAGGTGTTCATGGCCTACAGCTGGAATTTCGAACGATTGCGACGACGTTTTGCTTCCGGCGCGTGGGCGTGGGTGGGAATGTGGGCCTGCGGCATGGTTTTGTCGATGCCGTGCCGTGCAAGCGGGCCGGGCGATGCCGGCATTGCGGCCGATGCGGCGCTGATCGCGCGCGGCTCCTATCTCGCCAAGCTCGCGGATTGCGCCGGCTGCCATACCAACGCGCCCACGGGCAAGCCGCTTGAGCCTTCGCCGCCGTTCGCAGGCGGCCTGCCGATGGGTTCGCCGTTCGGCACGATCTACGCCAGCAACATCACGCCCGATCCCGTCTACGGCATCGGGCGCTACACCTACGACGACTTCGAGCGCGCGGTGCGCTCGGGCATCGCGCCGGGTGGCGAGCGCTTGTATCCGGCCATGCCGTATCCCTCGTTCTCCAAAATCAGCGACGACGATGTGCACGCGCTCTACGCGTACTTCATGCACGGCGTCAAACCGGTCGCGACCCCCGCGCCGAAAACGAAACTGCCGTTTCCGTTCAACCAGCGCTGGGCGCTCGCCATCTGGGACGAACTGTTCGCGCCGCACGAGCGGTTCGACCCGCGCACCGATCGCAGCGCGCAGTGGAATCGCGGCGCGTATCTCGTGCAGGCGCTCGGTCATTGCGGCGCGTGTCATACGCCGCGCGGCCCGGCTTACGAAGAGCGCGGCTTGAACGACGGCGATCCGCTTTATTTGACCGGCGGCACGAACGACCATTGGTTCGCGCCGAATTTGACCGGCGACCCGGATTCGGGGCTCGGTGCGCTTTCCGAGGGCGACATCGCCGCTTTTCTGCAACACGGGCACGGCGCGGGGCTGTCGGCGTTCGGCAGTATGGTCGAGGTCATCGAGAACAGCGGGCAGTACATGAGCGAGGACGATCGCAAGGCGATCGCCACCTATCTCAAGACGCTGCCGCCGCGCGAAAAAAGCGGCCATGTGGATACCGACCCTTCGCGCAATCGCGCAACGGTCGACGTATTGAGAACGGGGTCGATCGAGTATCCGGGCGCGGGCGTCTACAACGCGTTTTGCGCGCGCTGCCACAAGGCTGACGGGCGAGGCGTCGCGGGCAAATATCCGCGTTTGGCGGGCAACCCGGCCGTCGTCGCGCCGCATGCGACCTCGCTGATTCGTTTGCTGATCGACGGCGGCCGAAGCGCCGAGACGGTCGACGGTCCGCAGCCGCACCGCATGCCGTCGTTCGCCGGTAAGCTGAGCGATACGGAGATGGCCAGGGTATTGACCTTCATCCGCAATGCGTGGGGAAACGAGGCGCGGCCCGTGGCGCCTCGAGAAGTGACGAAGATGCGCGCCGCCTTGCATCGCTGAGCAAGGCGGCGCTCGGGAAGGCGATGAGGCGCCTTACAGCTTCACGCCGCCGGCCTCGGGCGCGTCCGGGTCCAAGTCGTCTCGCGCCACGTCGTAATCGGCCTCGTATTCGTCGTCCGCGCCGAGACTGCGCCAATACGGTTCGCGTCCGTAATACTGATGCACCGAGGTCGCCCAGGTCGCATCCGCCATCGACGGCCACTGCTGCTTGTCGAACCCCGGCGCGTTCTTGATTCGCTCCGACGATAGCGCTACCAAGAAGCATTTGCGTGTCGTGTCCAATGTCAATGCATTCCAGGGGATGGCGAGCAGTTTGTCGCCGATGCCGAGAAAGCCGCCGCACGACATCACGACATAGGCGATCCGTCCGGCTTGGACGTCGAGCATGATTTCCTTGACCTTGCCGACTTCCTCGCCGTCGGTGCTCATGATCTTGTCGCCGTCCAACGTACTGGCCGCCATGACGTCGGGACCCGGCCCCGCGGCGGTTTCACTGCCCTTTCCGACGATCCGCGCGCCTTGGGCGCCGGTGGTGCGGGTGGTGGTGCTGTGGGTACGCATAGCATTGCTCCTTGTGTTTAGGGTGCGATTGAGCGCCGAAGCACATCGCTGCGCGCTCGAGGCGCTTGCGCAAGCCGTCGTGCAAGCAACGGACATTCCGCGCGAGTGCAAAACGCCGGATCAGCGGCTCTTGCCGCCGCCGTCCATGCCCGAGCCGGTGCGCCAGACTTGCTTGCCCGTTTCGGACAGTTCGCCGCTGCTGTGAGTCTCGTCAGCTTCGGTGCCGTCGACGGCCATTTCGCCGCCGGGTTGTTCGAGCGAAGACGGCTTGCGCTCCTTGCGGGCGGCGACGCGCTCGTCCTGCGATTTGCCGCTGTGAACGGTCATGCCGAACCTCCTTCTTCGATCGTTACCGGACATCGGTGAAGCACGCATAACGCGTGCCGAATTCATTCGAAAAGGGTGTCGTGGGAGTTGGCCGCCCAGGCGTGGCGCGAGCGTTGCTGCACATGAGGATCGACGCGCAACCAGACCTGGAGAATCGCGATGAGCACTTTAGACCCCGACAACGTCCCTCCCACCAACGACTCCGAGCCGCACGGGCGCGAGACAGGCGCATTGGGCCCGAGCGATTCGTCCGACAGCGGCAGCGACATCGCCGGTGCAAAGCGGCATGATTTCGATCGGGACACCGAACTCGACGAGCATGCGCTGGAGACCGGCGATGCGGAACTGGCGAGCGACACCGATCGCGCGGGCACCGGCGAGCGCTCGTCGGCCGACGGCGATTCGACGTTGACCGACGACGCGGATATCGAACCGGACCGCATCGACAAGGCGCCCGGCGTCGACGAGTAGAGGGAGAGGCTAAAGCGAAAGGATCGGCGGCCATGTCCGGCCGCCGGGGGTGTCACCGAGCGCTGGCCGCCTCGGCGGGTACGGCGTGGGCGATGTCGGCTGCGTTCGGATAAAGCGCCAGCAACGCCCGCAAGACGCCGTTGGTCCAGCCGAAGCCGTCCTGCAACGGATATTCGCCGCCTCCGGCCGAAGCCTGGGCGGCGTTCTTGCCGATGTCGTACTTCTCGACCAGCTTGCCCGTGCGCGCGTAGTAGTTGACGTTCGTGCGGATCCACCGCGTCGCGATCGTGTGCGCTAGGGCCGTTTCGCCGTAGCGGCGCAGGCCGACGATGGCCAGATATTGAAGCGGCGCCCAGCCGTTCGGTTCGTCCCACTGCTGGCCGGTGGCCACTTGCGTCGTGGCCATGCCGCCGGGCCGCAAGAGCCCGCGCTTGACCGATTCGGCAACGGCGTGAGCCTGCTCGCGCGAGGCGACGCCCGCGAAAAGCGGATATACGGTCGCCGCGGTCAAATGGTGTCGGAGTGTGCGGTGCACATAGTCGTAATCGGTGAAGGCGCCGATCCGAGGATCCCAAAGCCAACGCCGAATGGCGTCGGCGCGTGCCGCCGCGCGCGCATCGAAGTTCTCCGCGCGCGTGGCGTCGCCCTGGAGGCGATAGGCCTTGGCCAGCGTGCGCTCGAGGCCGTACAGCAGAGCGTTCAGATCGGCGGGAACGAGCGCGGTGACGTCGATCGTCGCAAGCGTACGGTTGTCGGCGAACCACCTCGAGCTGAAGTCCCAGCCCGTTTCGCCTCCCGCCCGCAAGTTTCGCCATAGCTCGCCCGCGTCGCGCTGCGGCATCGAGCGTGCAGTGGCGACGTCTTCCCGATACGACTCGTCGCGCGGCGCGGCGCGCTCGTCCCAATAGCGATTCAGGACCGTGCCGTCGGTGAGACGAACGACATGCCGCGTCGCATGGCCCGGCGCGAGCGACGCCGCGCCCGCCATCCAGTAGTCGTATTCGGCCTTCAGTTCGGGCAGGTACTGCAGGTAGACGCTGTCGCCGTCATGCTGCGCGAGCAATCCGACCATCTGCGCGAAGAATGGCGGCTGCGAGCGGCTGAGATAGTAAGTGCGATTGCCGTTCGGAATGTGTCCGTAGCGGTCGATCAGCGTCGAGAAATTCTTCAGTTCGTCGTCGGCAAGATCATGCCGCCCACTGGCGACGAGGCCGACCATGATGAAGTACGAATCCCAGTAGTAGATCTCATTGAATCGGCCGCCGGGCACGACGTAGGGCGCGGGCAGCGGCAGCAGCGACGACCAGGGGCTCGCTATCGGATCCGGCTCGCGGCGCAGCACGTCCCAGAGTGTGTCGATATGGGCGACCACGGTCTGTTTCGGATCGGAGACGTACTTGCGCGCATCGTGCCGCGGCGCGGTGAAATGCGCATCGACGAACTTGCGCAGATCGAAACCGGCTTGCTTGCGCGCGGCGTCGTAAGCGGCGACGATGCGCGCGGGCGCCTCCTTGGGCGCCATGTCGGCGAAAGTCTTGCTGTCGGGAAACAGACGTGCGAGCTCGACGTCGCGGTAGAGTTCGCCGAGTGTCTCCGACGGTGGGGAAGGGGCCGCCGGCGAGGGCCGTGCATGCGATTGGGTTGCCGACGCGCCGGCGGAATGCGTCTGCGCGCGCGCGGGCGCTGAAGGCGCGGGCGTCGCAACCGGCTCCGCGGCGAAGCAGCTTGCGGTGCACAGCAGAACGGCGGCGAGCGCGGGGCGCGCGAAGGCAAGACGCATGAGCGAGTCCTCTCTTTCGTTAGCGGGAGTGTCAGTGTGCGTGGGCGCGTTGACTGCGACGCTTGGGCAAAGCTCGCGAGGGCCTTGCGCCCGGGCGTCGGCGAGGCCGTGCAAGGGGTATGCCTTGACGCGCCGCGCGAGCAAGGGGCCCGCGACGGCGTGAGGGGGATGCGACCGGCGAGTGAGCGGCGCCGCGAGAGGCGAGCCGGTCGCGAAGAAAGAACCTTGGATTACTGCAGGTGCTGACCGCCGTTGATCGAAATATTCGCGCCCGTCACGAAACCTGCATCATTCGAGCAAAGATAGGCCACGAGCGCGGCCACTTCCTCGGGTTGCCCGAGGCGGCCCACGGGGATCTCCGGCAAGATCTTCGTCGCCATGACTTCCTCGGGCACGGCCATGACCATGCGTGTGGCGATGAAGCCGGGCGAAACGGTGTTGACGGTCACGCCCTTGCGTGCGACCTCGAGCGCGAGCGACTTCGTGAAGCCATGCATGCCGGCCTTCGCCGCCGCATAGTTCGTTTGCCCGAAGCCGCCCTTGCAGCCGATGACCGACGAGATGTTGACGATGCGGCCCCAGCCGCGCGCCGTCATCTGCTCGTACCACTGCTTGGTCATGTTGAAGACCGAATCGAGATTCGTGCGCATGACCGCGTCCCATCCATCTTTCTCGAGCTTCTTGAAGCTCGCGTCGCGCGTAATGCCGGCGTTGTTGATGAGGATGTCGATCGCGCCGACCTCGGCCTTGATCTGCGTGGCGCAGCGGGCGCACGAATCGTAATCGGCCACGTCTACTGGATAGGCGCGAAACTGCCTGCCCGATGCTTCCATCCTGGCGAGCCAGTCGTCTGCCCCGGTATTGGACGGCGAATAGGTGACGACGACCGCGTGGCCGACATCGTGCAGCCTCGTGCTGATCGCTTCGCCGATGCCACCCATGCCTCCCGTGACGAGGGCAATTTTCTTTGTCATGTGGTGTTCTCCTTGATGAGGCGTTTGACGAAGTGAGAAGCCGACGAGCGCGCCGCGGTCCTCTCAAACCGCCGCGCGCTCGTCGGATGGGCGTCTCGTGCGGTTACCGCAGACGAGAGCAAGCTTCGAGAATGGAGTGCCCGTTGGGCGTGATGCGCGGGCGACGCAGACCGATGTCTTCGGCCTGTTCGAGCGCGATCAAGTGGCGCTCGAGGAGCGTGCTCAATTCGGCGCGGTCGCCGATCTGATCGGGCGCGTCCCTGACGAGCATGAGCGTGGCAAGTTCGTGTGGGCTCAGCATGCTGACCTCCAATCGCGTAAAAACGGTCGATTCATTTCATCAATTGGCGCGCGGGGCGGCTGCTCCCGCGGGCGCGGATCAATTATTTCGTCGACATAACGCACGGAGCAAAACCGGAACGAATTCCGGTTGGTAAAACACAAACTGCGCAAACAGCGAATGGTCGGAATGGCTATTCATATGACGCTATAAAACGTTTTCGATTATTTATGTAGGTGAGGCGGAAGGTATTAATTACCCGCCGCAGGCACGCACCCTGCGTGCGATAGGTAATTGTTTCGAATGGTCGGCTGGTCGGCCCGGACCAGCTCCGATTCGAGGTTGGCGCAATACTAATCCGGTATCGCGCAGTCCGCAATATGGAAGATCCACGTTTGTCTACTTCCCCATTTGTTCTGAGAGGTAGGTGGGGGTTTGTGAAAAAAATTAGCTTTCAAATATGTCGATTGACTTTCGCTCCTAGCCAATGTGAATGGTTTAATCCTGGCGTCACAATTGGCCGATACCGGAAAGGGCCATTTCCCGACAGCGCCCCGCCTCGGACGAGCGGCTCCGATGCGCCCCGTGTTCGAGGCTCCTCGGCCGGCACGGAAAACGAGACCGTCGTGGGCGGCCCACGAAGTGCACGCTCGGGCCCGGTTTTTGCGTGGGAGCGATATCGGCCTAGCGTCACCGCTCGGCTCCTTAGCGAAGCACGCCTGTCAACGGAGGACACTGCTCATGCAAGAAACCCCGAAACCGAAAAACCCCGGAGACGAAGCGCCGCCCGACGCGCCCGGCGTGGGCGAAAGCCCGTGTCGTGTTTGCCACGGCACCGGCATGGTGGAAGGGCAGCCCTGCACGATCTGCGGAGGAACCGGACGCGTACTGCAAGGCATCGGCGGCGGCCGATAGCGCTCACGCACCGCACGTGGGTTACGTCACGCCGGGGAGCGGACGTGAGGGCATAGACGCACAAGCGGCGGGGCACGGCATGCGCCGGCCCCGCCGCTCTACCGCTTAAGGCGAGATCGAACCGCCTTTGGTTGGTGGGGACGACCAGGCATCAGTGACGCCCGTCGCGGGTCGGATCGACGCCCGAGGCCACGCCGGTCGTTTCGACGCGCTCCATATTCGAGTCCCAGTACGGCGAGCTGCCGTAATAGTTGTGCAGCTCGTTCGCCCAGGCTGCATCGGCCATGGCCGGCCAGTGATCCTTGTCGAAGCCGGGGGCGTTCTTGACGGTCTCGGCTGCGACGGACAGCAAGAAGCACTTGCGGTCGGTATCGAGCGTCAGCGCGTTCCAAGGAATGGCGAGCAGCTTGTCGCCGATGCCGAGAAACCCGCCGCTCGACATGACAGCGTAGGCGATGCGACCCGTGTAGACGTCGAGCATGATCTCCTTGATCTTGCCCACGTCCTCGCCGTCCGAGCTCATGACCTTGTCGCCGTCCAGCGTGCTTGCCGCCATGACGTAAGGCCCAGGGCCTTCGGCCGAGGTACTGCCCTTGCCGACGATGCGGGTCTCCCCGCGGCTGCTCATGGGATCCGGTGAGAGGCTCATAGTGTGCTCCTTTCGTGGTGGGACATTGTCGAGGGCCGTCGCTGAGCGACCCCTTACTGCACCTGCGAGATCGCCTTCGAGACGGAGGCGGGGCTGTCGTAGTTCTTGTCCGGCAGCCGGTCGAGCAACTCGACGATCTCGCGGTCGGCGTGATGGGATCGCGCGGTTTCGGCGAGGCGCTCGCGCGTCGTCGGATAGTCGACGCCCGACAGGGCCTTTTGCACCGCGATCGGCGTAGGCTGTCCGGGGTGCCTATGATCTTGCGAATGGGCCGGGTGCTGGGCCATGTATGCCTCCTTGAACGACGTTGAACACGCCTACGAGTTCAGCAACGACCGTTCCATGCGCGTGGGCCGCGCGGTGTTGGGCATACGGGCCGGGCAGAAAGTGAAGCGGCGCCGCCTATGCCGTAAAAGGTTCAGTTGCGATGCAGACTTTGCCCATGCATGGGTGCAGCGCCTCATGGGTATAGGCGTTGCTCGACGCATCGCATCGGTTGCAACCCTCAAATAGGACGCTTTGCCATGCACTCAGACCCCGCACTCGACCAGCTTTGCATCGACACGATCCGCACGTTGACGATGGACGCCGTGCAGAAAGCGAACTCCGGCCACGCAGGCGCGCCGATGGGGCTCGCGCCCACGGCCTATCAGCTCTGGCAGCAGCACCTGCTCTACGATCCGAACGAGCCGCTATGGCCGAATCGCGACCGGTTTGTGTTGTCGGTCGGCCACGCTTCGATGCTGCTCTATTCGTTGCTGCATCTCGCGAACGTGAAGGCGGTCGACGACGCAGGGCGCGCGACGCAAAAGAGCGCCGTGTCGCTCGACGACATCCGCCGTTTTCGCCAACTCGACAGCAATACCCCGGGCCACCCGGAGTACCGCATGACGACGGGCGTCGAAACGACGACCGGCCCGCTCGGCCAGGGCCTGGGCAACAGCGTCGGGATGGCGATCGCCTCGCGCTGGTATGCGGCGCGATACAACCGCGACGGTTTTCCGCTGTTCGACTATCGCGTTTATGCGCTCGCCGGCGACGGCGACCTCATGGAGGGCATCTCGCACGAGGCGGCGTCGCTGGCGGGGCATCTGCGCTTGTCGAACCTGACGTGGATCTACGACAGCAATCGCGTGACGATCGAAGGGCATACCGATCTTGCCTACAGCGACGATGTCGAAGCTCGCTTTCGCGGTTATGGGTGGCATACGCTAGCCGTCGAGGATGCGAACGACTTGAAGGCGCTCGATGCGGCCTTCGCCGAAGCGAAGCGCATGACCGATGCGCCGACGCTGATCGTCGTCAAGAGCGTGATCGGCTGGGGCGCGCCGCACAAGCAGGGCACGGCGGCGGCGCACAGCGACGCGCTTGGCGAAGAGGAGGTGGCGCTCGCAAAGCGTGCTTACGGCTGGCCCGAGGACAAGCAGTTTTACGTGCCGCCGCACGTGCAAGAGCGCTTCGCGCAGGGCGTCGGCGCACGCGGGGCGCAGGCGCGCGGCGCGTGGCAGTCGTGCATGGATGCATATGCGCGACGCTACCCCGATCTCGCGCGCGAACTAGCGCTCATCGACGGTCACGCTCTTCCTGACGGATGGGATGCCGACCTGCCCGTATTCGACGCCGACGCCAAAGGGGAAGCGACGCGCGCGTCCTCGGGCGAAGTGCTCAACGCCGTTGCGGCGCGCATTCCTTGGATGCTCGGCGGTGCGGCCGACCTCGCCCCGTCGACGAAGACGCTGCTCAAATTCGAAGGCGCGGGCAGCTTTTCCCGCGACGATTCGTCCGGGCGAAACCTGCACTTCGGCGTGCGCGAGCATGCGATGGGCGCGGTGGCGAACGGGCTTGCGCTATCGAACCTGCGCCCCTATACGGGCACCTTCCTCATCTTCAGCGACTATATGAAGCCGCCGATTCGATTGGCGGCGTTGATGGAGATTCCCGTCGTTTTCGTGTTTACGCACGATTCGATCGGCCTTGGCGAAGATGGGCCGACGCACCAGCCTGTCGAACAATTGGCGTCGCTGCGCGGCGTACCCGGCTTGACCGTGCTGCGGCCCGCCGATGCGAACGAGGTGCGCGAAGCCTGGCGCGTGGCGCTCGGCGATGCACGCCGACCGACCGCGCTCGTGCTGTCCAGACAGCCGTTGCGCACGTTGGATCGCAAGCGATTCGCCGCTGCCGACGGCTTGCGTCGCGGCGCCTATGTCCTGGCGGATCCGCCGGACGGCGCGGCGCCGTCCGTGCTGCTGCTGGCGGCCGGCAGTGAAGTGCACGTCTGTCTCGCGGCCTACGAGCGGCTGACGCAGGAAGGGATCGCGGCCCGGGTGGTGTCGATGCCGTCGTGGGATATTTTCGAGCTGCAGGACGATGCTTATAAGGACAGCGTGATGCCGCCGGAGATCGACGCACGCGTGGCCGTCGAGCAGGGCGCCACGCTGGGTTGGGATCGGTATGTGGGGCGAGGCGGGGAAAAAATCGTCATGCATACGTTCGGCGCGTCGGCGCCTATGCGCGACTTGCAAGCGAAGTTCGGATTCACGCCCGAGCACGTCTATGAGGCGGCCAAGCGGCAAATTGCGCGGGTGATTGGATCGAGCGGGTTGCCGAGCGGAGATTGAACGCCCGGGGCCGGCGCGAATACCGGCCCCAGACGCGTTAGTGCGCTTCACGTGAGCCCTATGCGGGCCGCTCGCTGTTACTGATGCCCGCCTCGATACGTCTGGTCTTGCTGCGGCGACGTCGGATCACCGGTCGTGCTGTGTCGCCCCCGGTGATTCATGCCGGGCGACATCGTCGAACGGCCGGAATTCTCGCCGGTGGCGCCCGGGCTGCCGTAGCCGCCCGCGGCGTTGCCGTTGGCGGTGTTCCCGTTGCCATTCGCCACGTTGCCGCCGTTCATACCCGGCTGAATGCCGGGCTGCTGGAGCGTATTGCCATCGGGCGCGGCCCCGCCGCGCGTGCCGGCGCTCGTGCCGCCCCCGCCGCCTGCCGATCCGCCCGCGCCTTGAGCATAAGCGCCGCCTGCACATGCGATCGCGAGTACCGAAACGAGTAGCGTCTTCGTCGAAGTCTTCATCGTGGTCCTCCATTTAGGGTTGCGAATGATGCGCGTCTAATTTCAACTCCGTAACGCACGCTTTCACTGCTGCAAGGGACATGCCTTGAACATGGCTGCCCGTTGGAAGGAAGGGCGGGAACGCGCGTTGCGCGCTGCGAATGAACGCCGACGGGACAAGGCGCGCAATGCGCCGGTGCGGGTCTCGTCGACGCCCCGCCGACAGGAGAAGCGCAATGGCTGGATCGCTCGATGCACAACGGTGCCTCGTGGAAATCGAACACGCGATATTCAAAAATTTCCGGTTAGCGTCGACGTCGCTCGTCGACACCCGTGCGCGAGGGTGAGCGTGAAGCTTGAGCGACTGGAGCGCAGCGCGCGATCGCGCGTGAAAGGGCGCATCGCCGCCGATGTCTGGAATGCGATGGGGCGCTATCGAACGCAGACGTTCGGCGCCACTGCATTGATGGTCGCGGCCAAGCTCGCCGGTGTATCCGTGCCGCTCGTGCTGCGCGAAATCATCGACGAGCTCGGGCATCGCACGGCGCTCGCGCTGTTCCCCGTTTTTCTCGTGCTGGCCTATGCGCTGCTGCGCTTCATGGGCGATGCGCTCGGCGAGACGCGCGACGTCGTCTTCAGTACCGTCACGCAGAACACCGTCGCGGGGCTCGCCGAGCGCACCTTCGCGCGCCTGCATCGGCTCGGCGCGCGGTATCACGCACAGCGCGAGACGGGAGCGATCGTACGGGACGTGCAAAAGGGCACGGATGGCGTGGGGTATCTGCTCGGCGTCGGGTTGTTTACGATCTTGCCCGCCTTCATCGAGATCGCCACCGTGATTGCCATCATCGCCGGCAACTTCACGATCACATTCAGTTGGATCATCGTCGCGACGCTGGTCAGCTACGCGACCTATACCGTGATCTTCACTCGCAAGCGCATGCGCGTGCAGCGTGAGGTCAACCGGCTGGAGGCGGCGTCCGACAGCCGGCTCGTCGACAGCATGCTCAACTACGACACGGTGAAATATTTCGCGGCGGAGGAACTCGAAACGTCGCGTTATCGCAGCGTCCTGAGCCGATGGATCGTGGCGCGGCTTGCGAATCAGCGCGCCCTGACCGCGCTGCATCTGGGGCAAAGCGCCGTCGTCTGCCTTGGGATTGCCGCAATGATGCTGCTGGCAGTGCAGTACGTCGCGGCGGGCCGCATGACGCTCGGCGACCTCGTGCTGGTCAATGCGTACATCGTGCAAGTTTGCATGCCGCTCAACACGCTCGGCTTCGTGTTCCGCGAAACGAACGACGCGCTCGTCAATGTCGAGCGCATGTTCACCGTGTTGGCCGGCGACAGCGCGGAAGGGGCCGAATCGACGGCGGAGGAGGATCGCGACGAGCCCGATGCGAAACCGTTGATCGTGACGAACGGCGAGATCGCGTTCGAGCATATCGACTTCGGCTACGATCCGGCGCGGCGAATCCTGCACGACGTCGATTTCAGGGCGAAGCCAGGCGGCACGCTCGCGGTCGTGGGCGGCAGCGGATCGGGCAAATCGACGCTCGTGCGCCTGCTGTTTCGCTTGTACGCGCCGACGCGCGGCAAGGTCATGATCGACGGGCAAGATTTGCGGCACGTCACGCGCCGTTCGTTGCGCGAGGCGATCGGCATCGTGCCGCAGGACACCGTGCTTTTCAACGACACGATCGCCTACAACATCGGGTACGGTCGCCAGCATGCGACGCGCGCCGATATCGTGCGCGCCGCGCGCGCGGCGCAGCTCGACGAATTCATCGAACGGCTTCCCGACCACTACGACACGCGCGTCGGCGAGCGCGGTTTGCGGCTGTCGGGCGGGGAGCGGCAACGGATCGCGATCGCGCGTGCGTTCCTGAAGGATCCGCCGATCATCGTGTTCGACGAGGCGACCTCGGCGCTCGACACGCGTTCCGAGCGCGCGATTCAAAACGAATTTCGTCGGCTAGCGCAAGGCCGTACATCGGTCGTGATCGCGCATCGCTTATCGACGATCGTCGACGCCGACCGCATTCTCGTCATGGAGCACGGGCACATCGTCGAACAAGGCCGCCACGACGATCTGATCGCCCGGCCGGGCGGCGTTTACGCGCGCATGTGGGCGCTTCAGCGGGAGCAAGGCGAACTCGAACACACGCAGCGCAAGCTGGCGGCTCAACCGATGCGGCTGGGCGATTTGGCGGCCGAGATCGCCGCGCGCGTGGTGACCGAGGCGCAGGCGCAAGGCATCGATTTTGGGCTGCGCGTCGTCGCCCCCGAATTGCCGGTGACCGGAGAGACGGAGCAGATCCAGCGTGTCGTCGCCAAGCTATGCGCCAACGAGATCGAGTACGCGGCGGCCGGCGAGCGCGTCGAATTGCGGGCGACGCGCGACGGCAATTCGGCGTGGCTGACGGTGCTCGGTTCGCATGCCGAGCCCGCGCCGCTGTCCGACGAACAGGCGGTCGAAGCGGAGCGCGTGCTGAGCGCGGCGGGCGGCAAGCTGTCGCCGATGGCCGTCGATGGGCGCGTCGCGTACGTCGTCGCCTTGCCGCTCCTGCCCGTGGTCGGTGCGGACGGCGTCGTGGCGCCGGTGGCTCAAGGGCGAGCGCGTCTGGACGGGATCAACGTGCTGGCAATCGACGACGACGAGGAGGCGCGCGATGCGCTCGAAGCGGCGCTCGTCGCGAGCGGCGCGCGCGTGGAACTGGCTGCTTCGGGCGCCGATGCGTTGCGCCGCCTGAGGGAGACGACGCCCTCGGATTGGCCGCGCGTGCTCGTCTGCGACATTTCGATCGGCAGCGAGGATGGGTGCGAGGTGCTGGCTCGCATTCATGACATCGCCCGCAAATACGACGGCGCGTCGCCGCCCGCTATCGCATTGACGGGGCATAGCGACCCGGCGGTGCGAGAGCGGACGGCCCGCGCCGGGTTCGGTGCGCATCTCGTCAAGCCCGTGCAGATCGATGCGCTTGCCGGCGAGATCCGACGCTTAGCCTTGCATGCCTGAAGCAAACCCTCCGTGAGTGCCGGGACTCGCCCTTGCTTGCCTCTGGAACCGAGTCCAACACCCTGCGAACGGAGGACAAGATGATCTGCACATGGTGCGCGGCACGTTATCCGGCATGCAGCCGGGCACGATCCTCGGTCACGAAGGCGTGGGCATCGTCGAGGAAGGGGGCACGGCGGTGCGCAATCTATCCAAGGACGATCGCGTCTTGATCCCTTCGACGATTTCATGCGGCTATTGCGCCTACTGGCGGGCCGGGCCTCTCTGCGGGAACTCAAACGACGTCGCGGCTACCGGCGGTGGGCCGTCGCGGTGGCTGGCTTGGCGCCCGCCAGGATTTGGCGAATCTTGGCCAAATGCCGATCCGCCAACGCGTGGTCTTGGGCCGCGCCCGCCGGGCGACGGGGCGCTGGCGGCCAAATGCCCAGGTAGCGGCACAACGCCGAGACGAATACGGGCCGGCCGGCGTGCGCCAGGCGCCGCGCCGCATCGGTCACGCGCACATGCCCCGCATGAGTCATGAGCCAGGCCAGCGCCTGCCGATCGTCGTCATTTGCAAGTCGGATGAGCCGTTCCATACAGCACCTGTACTGTATAAATATACAGGTAAATATATACAGTACTTTAGCCTGAGAAGCAAGGGGTGTCGTTGCTGGCGGCGCGTCAAAGAGATAGGACATGCCGCGTCTCTCGGCTGCGGCTTTCGTCATCGTCGTTCGTTAGCGTCGGCGTCGAAAGCCCTGAAGCGACGAACATCGAGGCGTCAACGATTGCCGGTCGCTCGACTCGCTCGCGACACGCCGGCCTCCCTCCCGCAGTCCTCTAGCGGCACGCCGGCAAGCCGCATCCGGAAGTGCGCGGCCGTATGCCGCAGCCCTTCGTCGAGCGGCGTGCTGGGCGCCCAATCCAACAACGCACGCGCCGCTGAGATATCCGGTTGACGGTGCCACGGATCGTCAATAGGCAGCGGACGAAACACGATCTCGCTGTCGGACTGTGTGGCATGTCGCACGTGCTCGGCCAATTCGAGCATCGTGATCTCGTGCGGATTGCCGAGATTGACCGGGTCGCACGAACCCTCGGGCGCATCCATCAAACGAATGAATGCGTCGATGATGTCGTCGACGTAGCACAGCGAGCGTGTTTGCGTGCCGTCGCCGTACACCGTCAGCGGTTCGCCCGAAAGCGCCTGCACCATGAAGTTCGACACCACGCGTCCATCGGCCGGATGCATGCGCGGCCCGTAGGTGTTGAAGATGCGGGCGATGCGGATTTCCAGACCGTACTGACGCCGATAATCGACGAACAGCGTCTCCGCGCATCGTTTGCCTTCGTCGTAGCAGGAGCGCGGGCCGATCGGATTCACGTGCCCCCAATAGTCCTCCTTCTGCGGGTGCACGCGAGCGTCGCCATAGACTTCGCTCGTGGACGCCTGGAAGATTTTCGCGCGCACGCGCTTGGCGAGACCTAGCATATTGATGGCCCCATGCACGCTCGTCTTCGTCGTGCGTACGGGGTCGTACTGGTAGTGAACGGGCGAAGCCGGACACGCCAAATTGTAGATTTCGTCGACTTCGACATAGAGCGGAAACGTCACGTCGTGCCGCATCAGTTCGAAGTTGCTGCAGCCGAGCAGATGCGCGACGTTCTCGCGCGTGCCGGTGAAGAAATTGTCGACGCACAGGACATCGTGGCCGGCTTCCACCAACCGCTCGCAAAGGTGCGAGCCGAGAAAGCCGGCGCCGCCCGTGACGAGGATTCGCTTTCGATCGAGTTCTTTCATCGGTCGTGACTCCAAGGGGTGCGTAGCGTGCGAACAAAATGGAACGAAGCTGCGTGAATACGGCTGCGCCGGGGCACTCGAAGGGCGTTCATGAAGCGACCTCGCGCAGCAGTGCGTCCCAGTCGCGCACGAACCGCTCGATGCCGAAGCGTTCGAGCGCGGTGCGGCGGGCGTTCTCGCCTAGGCGGCGCGCTTCCTTAGGGTCGCGCAGCAATGCGCGCATCCGTTCGACTAGCGCATCGACGTCCGTGGCTAGATAGCCGTTCTCCCCGTCGACGATGACGGTGGGGAGTTCCGTCGTCGCCAAGCCGACGATCGGCATCCCGATCGTCATCGCCTCGATGATGGCGAGGCCGAGGCTCGTCCAGCGAATGGGGTTGAAAAAGAAGCGGTAGCGAGCAGTGAACGCCGCGAGATCGAGATTGCCGATTTCGCCCAAACCGCCCGCGTCTTGCGCGTTCATGCCGACCAGTTCCAGCGGGACGCGTTTCGCCGCGGCGGCGTAGAGGTCGGCGCCGAGCCGGCGGCCGCGCGTGGCCAAATTGTTGACGACGACGACGCCGCGCTCGAGCTCGCCCGTGTAGCGCACGCCGTCGGGCACGAGCACGCCGTGCTCGATGACGCGGGTCGGTACGGTGTCGCAATCCCACATCAGCCGGTTGAAATGCGTGACGTGGACGATCAAGGTGGATAGCTCGGTGACCCAGTGGCGTTCCGAAAACGGGTTGATTTGCGGCGGATCGTGTTCGAGATAGACCGTCGGCAGCCGGCGCTGCGCTTCCGACAACACCGCCCAGCGGTCGCGCTCCCAATGCTCGCGATGCTGATAGAGCACGACGTCGAACTCGCGTTGCGACACCATGGCCGCATCCACCTCGTGCACGTTGGGGCCCCACGGCAGCACGCCCGTTCGTCCGGCGTGCCCGGGCGGGTTGCCGGGCCGCGTCACGAGCCAGAACTCGTGCGGCGTCTGCGTGAGGTAGTAAAGGTAATTGCCGTGGACGTGCCAGGTCAGCACCCGCAGCGGTCGATTACGTTGCATGGCCCGGCTCCTTTGCACGATGGGGTGAACGCGCATGCAGCACGTTTTCGCCGGCGGGATGCGCGCGCGCACGATGCGCGAGCTGATCGAGCGCGGCTTCGATCACGCGGTCGGCACTGACGTTGAGCGCGCATGGGTGCCCATAGGGACAATCGCGAAATGCGCAAGGGCGGCACGGCGGATAGTCGGCCAGCACGCGATGGCGAGCGCGATCGAGCGGCGCCCAGCGGCGCGTGTCGCTGCCTGATGCGATGACGGTGCTCGGCGTGCGCATGGCGGCGGCTACATGAGAGATGCCCGTATCGTTGCAGACCACGAGCCTCGCTCGCGCGACGAGGGCCGCAAGACCGCCGAGCGTGGTGGTGCCCGTCAAGTGCAGCGCGGGGGCGGCCATCTCGCCGAGCACGGCCGCCGTGATCGCCGCTTCGTTCGACGTGCCCGTAATGGCGATCTGCCAGCCGTTCGCGGACAACGCATCGGCCACTTGCGCAAATCGCGCCGCCGGCCAACGCCGCGAGGGGAGTTGCGCGCCGGGGTGCAGGACGATCAGCCGCTCGGGCTCGATGCCATGCCGAGTTTCGAGCGCCGCGTATTCGCAGCGGTCGTGCGGCGTCAGCGGGAACCACAAGCTGTCGTCGTTGGCGTCGATCCCTAGCGCACGCATGAGCGCCAAATAGCGGTGCGGCTCCGGCAGATCGTCGGGCCACGCGATGAAGCCGTCGTCGCGGGCCTCGTGTGGTTGGCGGAATCCCGCATAAGCGGCGGCGCCGAACTGCCTGACGATGTCATTGGCTGGACCTCCGCTGCCGTGCATTTGAATGGCCAGATCGAACCGCCGGTCGCGCATCGCCGCGAAAAAACGCGGCAGCCCCGCGTCGCTCTCTTCCTGTTCGGGAAAGCCGCGCGCACCCGGAAACACGACGAGTTCGTCGATCAGCGACGGAAAGCGCTCGACGAAGCGCGTCGCCCAAGGCAGCCCGATCAATGTGATGTTCGCGTCAGGCCAAGCGCGCCGTAACGCGCGAAGCGCAGGCACGGAGCACAGCATGTCGCCGAGCTGTAGAGCGCGAAATACCGCGATGCGCCGTGGCGGAGACAGATTGAGGGAAGCGGGGGAGTTGGGCATCAAAGAAACCATGTCCGATAGCGCAAAGCGCCGCGCAAACGCCAATAGATGGAAAGGAACGGGATGAGCACCGACGTGACGGCCATTTCGGCGACATGACTCCAGGCCGTGCTGCGACCGCGCGTGCGCCGCGCGAAAAAGCGCGCGGTCAGCGCGAACCAGAGGAGTGCGCCCAGTCCCGCAGCCGCGGGCATGTCTGCCGCGAGCCCGAGCACGCTGACGACGGCCCCCGCAGCGGTGGCGTAGTAGGCGAGCGGCGGCGCCTCGGCGATCCGTTTGCGATAGAGGTCGGGGTGCTTTCGATAAAGCAGCGCTTCGAATGCGCTCTTGCGCTGCTGCGAAAGGCTGACGCCCCAGCGCGCGGGGCGCACCGGATGCACGACCACGGCTTCGGGCGCGTTCACGATCTCGCCGCCTGCGTCGAGCAAGGAAAACTGCAGATCCGAATCTTCCCGCCAGGCGGACGTGAAGCGCTCGTCGAAGCCGTCGACGGCCATCAGAGCCGAGCGCTTCACGAACGCGTTGGCGGTGGCGAATTCGGCGCGCGCGAGCCCGCCGGCGTCGGCCTCGTAGTCGGTTGGCCGCTCTCTGAGCGGGACGACGATCGCGCCCGAGGCGGCGCAGGCGCCACCGGCCATCGCGGCCAATCCGGCTTCGAGCCAGTGCGGATCGGGGATCGTGTCGTCGTCGGTGAAAGCGATCGTGCGCGCGAGCGCGTGCCGCCATCCGGCATTACGGGCGCCCGCCGGGCCTTGAGTGGCCGTGATCGGCAAATAGCGAATTTGCAGACCGCGAGCCAAATGCGCGTCGGCGATACGTTCCACGAGGGCGCGCGTTGCTTCGTCGGGCCCGTCGTCGCACACCACGATCTCATAGCGCTGAGGGTCGAGCGTTTGACGGACCAAGGCTTCGAGGCAACGCTCCAGCAAGGCGGGGCGCCGCCAGGTGGGCACGACGACGGAGACGTCGGGGCGCAGCCCCTGCGCTTGCTCGGCGTGCGGCGGCGCATCGGCGCGCGCGCGCGGTTGCGCGGCCTCGGGCGTACTCACGACGCGGCTCCTTGTTTCGTGATGAGGAACGGCCCAATGACGAGCGCATCGAGCGGCGACGTCCAAAACGATTCGAGCGCATCGCGCGGCGAATTGACCATCGGTTCGCCCCGTGTGTTGAACGAGGTATTGACAAGGATCGGCACGCCCGTGCGCGCGTGGAAGGCGGCGAGCAAATCGTAGTAGAGCGGGTGCTGAGCGCGATTGATCGTCTGCACGCGCGCGGTGCCGTCGACGTGGCGCACCGCGGGGATGCGCTCCGCCACCTCGGGCCGCACGTCGAAGATGAACAGCATGAACGGCGCGATGCGCGCGCCGGCGAACCACGCATCGGCATGTTCTTCCATCACGACGGGCGCAACCGGACGGAAATCCTCCCGGTCCTTGATTTCGTTGAGCTTCGCTTGCATGCCCGGATCGACGGGCGAGGCGAGGATCGAGCGCGCGCCCAACGCGCGCGGTCCGAACTCGGTGCGGCCTTGGTACCACCCGATGACGTTGCCGGCCGCCAGCAGGTCGGCCGTTTCGCCCGCGATGTCGTCGAGCCGTTTGAAGGGGACTTTCGACCAGCGCAGGAACGCTTCGACTTCGCTGTCCGGATACGAGGGACCGAGGTACGCGTGGTCCATGGTCCAACGCCGCGACCGGTCGCCGGTCAAGCCGCGCTCGCGCCAATCGATCCACAGCGCAGCGCCCAGCGCGGTGCCGGCGTCGCCCGCGGCCGGCTGCACCCATACTTCGTCGAACGGGCCTTCATCGCGCAGCCGCGCGTTCATGACGCAATTGAGCGCGACGCCGCCCGCCATGCACAGCCGCGGCAGTCCGGTACGTTCGTGCAGCCAACGCGCGAGTTCCAGCACGGTCTCTTCGAGCACGGTCTGCAGCGAACTCGCGATGTCGTAGTGACGCTGTTCGAGCGGGCCGCCCCGCTCGCGCGGCGGCCCGAATCGCCCGACGAGGTTCGCGTCCTCGACGGTATAGCTGCCGTTGCCGCGATATCGCACGATTTCGCGGAAGACGTCGGCGTAGGCGGGGCGGCCGAACGCGGCCAGCGCCATGACCTTGTACTCGTCGGAGGAGTGCAGAAAGCCGAGCCAACTCGTCACGGCTTCGTAGAGCAGGCCGAGCGAGTGCGGAAGCTCGACTTGCTTGATGCGCTTGTATTGCCCGTCGACGAATTGACCGAGGCTCGTCGTGACGCCTTCGCCGCGGCCGTCCATCGTCAGCACGGCGGTGTCGCCGAACGGCGCGGCCAAGAACGCGCTTGCCTCGTGGGCGAGATGGTGCTCGACGTAGTGCCAGGAAAACCGGTGCTCGCCGTTGGGCGCTCGGAAGCGCTTGGCGAGATGGTGAGGCGCGCCGTCGATGAGCTGAGCGCGTGCGTTGACGATATAGCTGACGAACAAGGGATCCCAAGGCGATGCGTTCGCGTTTTCCGCGCGCTGAAGGCCGGGTTCGAGCGGCAGCGCGATCGTCGCCTGGCCGCGCGACGGGCCCGGCATCGTCGGCAGGAGGGCCGGGTCGTAGGAATAGGCGACGTGATCGACGTCGGCTAGCAGGATGCCGGCTTCCTTCAGGCAGTAGTCGATGGCGTCGAACGGCATTTGCCACGTCGAAAACGGCACGGGCCGCTTCGCGTGCTTCACGTGCGTGAAACGTTCGTCCTCGGCCGCGGCGATGACGACGCCGTCCTTGACGAGCGTCGCGGCGCTATCGTGATAGACGGCATTGATTCCGAGTGTATACATGGCGATGGTCGGTGGTCGAAAGAGAGAGCGAGTTACGAAGCGAGCGGGGCGGTGGCCGATGCGGCGTCGGCGCCGGCAGGCGTGCCGCGCAGCGGGCGACGCGAAGCCGCTAAGTCCAGCGCCGCTCCGGCCACCTTCGACGCGCTCACGCCCGTGATGCAGCGATGGTGGCCTTGTGGACACTCTCCGCGGTAGCACCAGCGGCACTCGACATCGTGAAAAAGCACCCGCTGCTCGGTCTGCCAGGGCGTGTGCTGCGGATTGGTCAGGGCATAGACGTCGACGACGGGCGTGGCGAGCGCCGAAGCCAGATGGACGGGGCCGCTGTTGTTCGTCACGAGCACCGCGGTGCTTTCGAGTAATGCGGCCAGCTCGCCGATACTTAGTTGTCCTGATAAATCGTGCAGACGCGCGCGCGCGGCGGGTGCGGCGCGGGCAATGACTTCGCGCACGAGCGGCTTCTCCTCGGCTGCGCCGGTCAATAGGATCGGCCAGGAGGTCTCGCGAGCGAGGTGCGTTGCCACGTCGCCGAAGCGCTCGGGCGGGTACCGGCGAGACGGTGCGCTCGCGCCGGGGTGGATCACGAACCACGGTCCTGCGGGCTCGATCCCTCGCGCGCTCAGGTGAGACGTCAACGATTCGCGCGCCCCGTTCGGCACCTCGAACCGCATGCGCGTGTCGACGCAGGTCGCGCCGACTTTTGCGACAAGCGCCAGTTGGCGCTCCACTTCGTGCCGAACGCCGCTGTGCGGCTCCGTCTCGCAGGCCCAATCGGTCAGGAGTGCGTAGGGATTTTCTCGGCTATGCGCAAGTCGCCTAGGAATGCCGGCCAAATAACACAACATGGCGGCGGGCAGCGCGCTCTGGCTGTAGACCGTGAAGATGACCGCGGCGTCGTAGCGCCCGGCTGCGAGCGTGCGTTGCATCGCGAGGTCGGACGAGGGCGCGGCGCCCGGTGTCCATCCATGCCAAGGCGCGTCGTAGGCGATGACGTCGTCCACATCGGCCAGAAACGGCGCGGCCTTGGCTCCCACGCTCGAGGTGAGCAGCGTGATGTGCCGGTTGGGCGCGGACGTGCGCAACGCGTGCATGGCGGGCGTCGTCATCAGGATATCGCCGAGCCGATCGAGGCGAACGCATAGTATGCGTTTGACGTCCTCGCCCCAATGGGAAAACGACGTTTCGCGCTCGGGCGCCTGTGCGACGACGGGCAGGATCGTGAACGGGAGTGCGCTCATCGGGTGCGTCCCCTCGTCGAAACCTCGTTCATAGGCGGTCTCGGAAACGGGTGCCCGTCGGTGCGGGCAGGTGAGGGCCGAGTATCGTGCTCGCGGATGATCGCCAGCGCCGCGCGCAGTAAATCGGGCTCGCGCAGCGTCGGCTCGCGTTCGGGGCCACGCAGCCATTCGGTTTCGTGACCGTTGTCTAGGAGCACCGTGCGGCAGCCGGCGCGCGTGCCGGCCTCGACGTCGTCCAATATATCGCCCACGAACCAGCTCGCCGACAGGTCGATCGCATGATCGCGCGCGGCGCGCAGCAAGAGGCCGGGCGCCGGCTTGCGGCACGCGCAGCGGTAGGTGTAGCGAGCGACGACGCCCTCCGGATGATGGGGGCACCAGTAGGCGCCCTCGAGCGTGACGCCGCATGCGTCGAACATGCGGCGCAGGTGCGCCTCCATCTCAGCCAGGGCGTCGTGCGGGAAGCGGCCGAGCGCGACGCCGCCTTGGTTGCTGATGACGAACAGCCGAAAGCCGCGCGCCGCCAGCAGGGCGAGCGCATCGCCTGCGCCCGGCGCGAAGCGCATGAGGGCGGGATCGACGTTGTAGGGCACGTCGTCGAGCAACGTCCCATCCTTGTCCAACAACACCGCGGCATGCGTCATGGCCAAAACGCTCGCGTCCGATACGGGGGGCGGCACGGGCTCACGCACGGCCGACGGCGGCCTGCGCGGCGCCGGCGTTTTTCATGCGCGGCGAGCGCTCCGCAAGCTCGCGCGGCGCCTCGACCGATGTGCGCGCCACGCGCAGATAGACGTCCTCCAGCATGCGGGCCACGCGTATCCAGGTGAAGCTGGCGTGCACGCGTTCGAACCCGGCTTCGCCCATCCGCTCGCCCAGCGCGGGGTCGCGCGCGATGCATGCCAAACGTTCGGCAAGCGCATCGTGATCGCGCGGGGGCACCAGGAAGCCGGTTTTGCCGTCCACCACCGTATAACGAATGCCGCCGACATCCGCTCCGACGACGGGCCGCGCGCATGCCATCGCTTCGATAGGCGTGATGCCGAAAGGCTCATACCAGGGCGTCGTTGCGAAGACGTCGGCCGCGCCGTAGAACTCGCGCAACTGCGTACGGCCGCGGCGTCCGACGAACGTCACGTGATCTGCGACGCCGCAGCCGGTCGCAATGCCGCGCAGTCGAGCGATCTCCGGCGTGGCGATCTCATTGGGCAAGTCGGCGTTGCCGCCGACGATATAAAGGTGCGCGTCGACGCTCGTGCGCTCGCGCAGGCGCGCCAGCGCGCGCACGACCGTATCGATCCCCTTGCGCGGCACGAGGCGCCCGAGTTGCAAAACGGCGAACTGATGCTGTGGCCACCCCAGCGAGGCGCGCGCGGCGGTGCGCTCGAGGCGGCTGAACTCGGCCGTGTCGAACCCGCAGGGCACGATTTCGACACGGTCGGGATCGGACCCGTAGTGCTCGCGCAGATCGATGGCGTCCTGCGGGCATTCTGCGATGATCGCATCCGACTCGCGTACGAGCTGCTCTTCGATCGCGAAGCGTTCGTCGGGAAACCCGTCGTCGGCGCCTTGATGCAGCCTTCGCACCTTCCCTAGTGCATGGAACGTCGTGATCAGGGGAATGCCCAGGCTCGCCTTTACCTTCAGGCAGGCGAGCCCGGACATAAAGAAATTGGCGTGCATGACGACGTAGGGCTGATGCTCGCGCCGGCAAAACCCGATCAGAAAATCCGCGAACTCGGGCATGAAGGGCAGCAATTGCTCCTTGGGCATTTGCGTGGGCGGGCCGGCCGGCACGTGGATGACGCGCACGCCGTCCATATCCGACACGGCCGGGAGCAGCGCGCGGTCTCGCCGCGTGAACACGTCGACGTGATGCCCCGCCCGATGCAACTGGCGCGCGACGTGGGCCACATAAATGTTCTGGCCGCCGCTGTCGACGCCGCCCGCCACGGCGAGTGGCGATGCATGTTCACTGACGAGTGCGATTTTCATGGGAAGTCCTCGTTAGGGGGAGCCTGCCTTCGCGCTGCGCGCCTTGTGAAATCGCGCGGCGCGTGCGGTGCGCTTCGCTTCGATCGAGCACACGTTGTGCCCATGGTCTGCCGCGCCCATGTCAAACGTGCAGTAGCGTTTCGTGCCGACGCAACGGTTCTGTGAAAGTTACCTGGCGTGTGTCCGGTCCATGACGCCGTTACAGGACGAATGTAATTCCGTGATATCAGGGAACGCGGCGGCGCTCGGCAAAGCGAGGCGCGAGCAGGCGGCGCATGGGATTGCTTCTTGCTGCCAGCGCGTCGACGCGAACGCTCGGCACGGAGGACACGATCGCGATGAACGCACGCATATCGGTGGTGGTGCTCACGCACAATCGCTTGGGCGAAGTGACGAAAACGGTCGAAGGCTTGCTCGCCCTGCCGGAGCGGCCGGCCATCGTCGTCGTCGACAACGGTTCGTCCGACGGCACCGTGCATGCGCTGCGGGCCCGATTTGCCGGCGTGAACGTCGTGGCGCTCGGCGCCAACCTCGGCGCGGCGGGGCGTAATCATGGCGTGACGGCGGTGGAAACAGAATACGTCGCGTTCAGCGACGACGATACGCATTGGGCCCCCGGCGCGCTCGAGCGCGCCGTGCGCGCGCTCGACGCCGCGCCATCGGTGGCGGTTTTATCCGGGCGCGTGCTGGTCGGCGAGGACGGGCGGCCGGACCCTACTTGTTTGCGAATGAAAGCGAGCCCGCTATCGAGCGACGGGTTGCCCGGCCCGGCGCTCGTAGGCTACATGGCCGGCGCCTGCGTATTTCGGACAGGGGTGTTTCGCGAAGTAGGAGGGTACGAGCCGCGGTTGTTCATCGGCGGCGAGGAGTCGCTCGTTTCCCTCGACGTGCTCGAACTCGGCTATTCGATCGTCTATTGCGATGCGGTGACTGTCACCCATCATCCCTCCCTTGTTCGGGATGCAGGGCTGCGTCGACGCATGCTCGCGCGCAACGCCGCGCTGGTCGCATGGATGCGGTTGCCCCTGTCCGAGGCCGTTGCGGCGTCGCGCCGCGCCTTGACCCTATTGGCCAGGGAGCGGCCATCCACTTTCTTGCGCGATAGCGCGGCGCTGCTGGCGGATTTCGCCTGGGCTTGGCGCCGTCGTCGGGTCGTGAGTCGGAAGGTTCTGCTGATGAGGCAGCGCGTGCGCGAAGCCGAACGATCGACCGAGGTAGCCCCTTTGACGACGGCAGTCGCTAAGCCTGATCGATGAGCAGCATCTTGTAGCGTTCGGGTTCGACGAGATCGTGCGGATGAGGGTCGGCAAAGGCGCGCAACTGGCTGCGGTACGCGCGCACGGCGCGCCATTTCGCATTGGCCGAGCCCGGTCGACGCAGCGCCGTCGCAACCGTATCGGCCAGCGGCAAGACGCGGCAGCCTTCTTCGGATAACGATGCGTACCGCTGCCTAGCGATAGCGCGATTCGCGCGGTAGAGCGCGTCTTCGTAGAGGACGAGGGTCGGCAATCGTGCTCGGCGCGCAAGCGCGCGGCAGGCGTCGGCGACGAGCACGTGGTCGGAGTGATAGAGGCCCAACGGCGCGACCAGAGGGGGCGCGCCCGAGCGCCGCCAGGCGTGCGTCAACGCGTCCGCGATATCCGCGACCGACGAGCTGTGCCCGTATTGGCTGTCCAAGAACGGCAAACGGATAGCGTGCGCGCCCACGATCGCCAGCGCGCGCTCGTCCTCCGCCACGCGTGCACGCAGGGCCTCGCTCGAATCGCGATGCCCCGCTTGGCTGTCCCACGGCGTTCGCTGCGGCGGCGCCGGTTCGCCGCAAAACACCGTGCAGACGATCGACCCCGGACAACTCGCGAGCAGCATCGCGCAACTGAAGACGGCGTCGTCCAAATGCGGCGAAACGACGAAGTAGGGGGCGGGTGCGTTCTGCGGCAGGGTCGAGAGCATGCACATGACGCCACGGCGGAGCAAGGACGGTGCCCATGGCGGAGCCCATGCGCTACCATCGCAGCTCTTGCAACGAAGGACGAAGGGCAGCGAAGCATGACACTGGACAAGACCGACCGCGCGATCCTGATGGCGGTCCAAGCGGACGGCCGCATGACGAACGCGAGTCTCGCCGATGCCGTCGGCTTGACCGAAACGCCCTGTGCACGCCGCTTGAAGCGGCTCGAAACGGAGGGCTATATCGAGGGATATCGGGCCGTGCTGTCGAAGTCGGCGCTCCATATCGGCGTGACGGCGTTCGCGCTCGTGCGATTCGGCGTGCACGACCGGCGCCTTGCCGACGAATTCGAGCGCGAAATTCAAGCCATCCCGCGCGTCGTCACCTGCCACAACGTATCGGGCAGCGCGGATTACTTGCTGCACGTCGTGTCGCGCGACTTGGAAGATTACGGCGCGTTCGTCCGCGACGTTCTGCGCGCGCTGCCGGGCGTGACCTCGGTCGAATCGGTGCTGTCGCTGCGGGAAGTCAAGCGCGATGCGGGGCTGCCGCTCCTATGAGCGAGCCGCCCCCGGCGCAACCGGGCCGGCCTGTGCGTCGAGGGTGTCCGAAAAGGCGCTTGCGGACATTCGCCTAGCGACGCGCCAGCCGGCAGGTTTTCGTCAGGTGGCGAGCGCCTGACGAATGGCTTCGGCCAGGTCGCCGGCCGCGAATTTCGCCACATAGCCGGTCGCCCCGGCGTTCTTGACGTGCGCTTCGTTGGCCGTCCCCGTCAACGACGAGTGGATGATCACCGGAATGTCGCGCATCCGGTCGTCGCCCTTGATCTGGCGCGTCAGCATGAAGCCGTCCATCTCGGGCATTTCCAGATCGGTCAGCACGAGCGCGACCTTGTCGCGCGTGCGCACGCCTTCCTTCTGCGCGTCGTCGGCGATGCGCCTGAGCGTATCCCATGCCTCTTGGCCTGTCTTCGCGATGATGTATTCGGCGCCCAGGGCCGCCAGGCTTTGCTCGATGAGCTTGCGGGCGAAACCGGAATCGTCGGCGGCCAGGATTTTGGCGCCGCCCTTGATCTTGACCGAGGTGCCGACGTCTTCCACTTCCACGCTCGGGTGCTGAGCCGGGAAGACGTCGCGCAGCACTTGCTCGACGTCGACGACCTGCGCGAGCCGCGAATCGCCCGTGTTGCCGTCGATGCGCGCGATGCTCGTGACCGAACTGCCGCCCGCGGAGCCTTCGGCCGACAGCACCTGATTCCATTCGAGGCGCACGATGTCGTCGACTTCTTCGACGGCAAAGGCCTGCGTCGACCGAGCGAATTCCGTGACGAGCAAGATGTTCAGGCCGCGCGTGGGGTTGCAGCCCATGAGCTTGGGCAAATCGATGACGGGAATGATCTGCCCGCGGATATCGACGGCGCCGATCATGTGCTCCGACGCCCCGGCGATCGGGGTGATCGTCGGCATGGTCATGATCTCGCGCACTTTGAAGACGTTGATGCCGTACAACTCGTGCGAGTCGTCGTTCCCGGGGGCGCAGCCGAGCCGGAAAAGCAAGAGTTCGAACTTGTTCGAACTCGTCAAATTGGTGCGTTCGTCGATCGAATGATGATCAGCGGCCATCAAAATATCCTCTTCGGTTGCGCCCGCGCGCATCGGTTGCACCCCGTCTCGGCGTGCGCCTTCACCGACGGTGCTCGGGCTATACCGCTGATAACGGCGCGGCGCGGGGAAAGTTGATACGACGTTCGCGTTTCCCCCAAGAAGACCATCAAGTTCGGCGAACCATCTGACGATATATAACGCCAAGGAGCGTCACAGGAGAAATGTGGCCGACTACAATCGATCGCCATGTCGGCTTTCGACCCCCACGACTCGATTCTTGCCATGATCGACGATCAAGCGCCCGGACTGCCGAAGATAGAAAGCGCCTTTCAGCCCGTGCTGTCGCTTGCCCACGGGGCGGCCGTCGGCTACGAGGCGCTGCTGCGCGCGACGCACGAGAACGCTCCCTGCTCGCCGGAAGCGGCGTTTGGCGTCGCACGGCGCTCCGGCCGTTATGGCGAGTACGAGCGTGCGTGTACGCTGCACCACGTGCGGCGGTTCGCTCGCTTTGCCGACGACGAAAGCGTGCTGTTCGTCAATCTGCATCCGGATGTGCTCGTCGACGCCGTCCATGGCCCGGCGCTGGCCGACGAATTGATCGAAAGCGGCGTCGTGCCCGCGCGCGTCGTCATCGAAATACTCGAAGCACGGCAGGAGACGCCCGCGGCGCTCGTCGACGCCGTCGAGCGCTTGCGCGAGCGCGGCTTCCTCATCGCGCTCGACGATTTCGGCGCGGGGTTGACCAACCTCGGGCGCGTGTGGGATTTACGGCCCGACGTCGTCAAACTCGATCGAGAATTGATTTGTAAGGCCGTTTCCAGCTATCGGAATGCTCGCAGCCTGCTGCGGCTCGTCGATCTGCTGCACGACATCGGCACGTTCATCGTCATCGAGGGGATCGAGACGGAGGAGCAAGCCACGCTGAGCGCCGACTGCGACGCCGATTTTGTCCAAGGTTATTTTTTTGCTCGGCCGACGACCGAGATCGACCCGAGGATGCCGCTCGGCGGCGTGTCGATGTCGGGACGCGACCCGCGTCTCACGCACGCGCGCAGGCTGCGCCGGGCCGGCGACCTCGACGAACTGCTTCCCTACCGTCTCGCTTTCGGCGCGTTCAAGGACGCGTGGTGCGCCGGCGCACCCACGGATCAAGCTGCCCGGCATTTTCTGGCATGTGAATGGGCGTTGCGCGTATTCGTGCTCGACGACACCGGCCAGCAGGTGGGCGAGAACATCGAACCCGAGCGGCACCACGATCTGCGCAGCGCGACGTTCCCGTTGCTGGCGCGCCGGGCGGGCGCAAACTGGTCCAAGCGCGCCTACTTTCGCGACGCGTTGGTGCGGCCGGGCGAGACCGTCGTGAGCGAGCCCTACATGTCGTCGAGTTCAAAGCACTTATGCGTGACGCTGGCGGCGCACGTCGTCGTCGACGGCCGAGGCTTCGTGCTCGGCGGCGATGTCTTGTTCGAGGGCCTGTCGCGTTCGCTCGCTTGACTGCGCATGCAGCGCTCACGCGCGATGCGCGAGACATAGACGGGCCGATTCTCTTTCCGCGGGCGCCAAATCCGCGGCGAACTCGAACTTGCCGCCGACCAGCGTGGCGACGCAGACGCCGTCGCGAAACGCGATGCGATTGCCGGCCAACGAGGGCACCTTTTCTCCGGGCAAGATCGTTCCGACGATGTTGAGCGGATCGGCCGCGGACACGGCGATCAACGTCCGGTCGGGCGCGCGCTTGCGCACGTCGCGCAACAGCGCTAGCGCTTCGGGCAGCGCGAATTGTTCGCCCGACAGGCCGTTCACGAAACGGCCGCCGCGCACGAGGCCTCGCGCTTCCAGCCGATGAAACACGTGCAGCAAGTCGCGCCAGCGCGGCAGCCACGCGCTCTCGCGTTCGAGCAACTGCCAAAACACGACGCCATAGCGACGCAGCAGGGTCATCGCCACATGCTCCGACACATCCGGCGCGAGCCGCTGTACGGCCATGCGCGGAGCCAGCGCTACCCCGTCGGAAGGCGGCGGGGCGTGCCCGGCATCGGGCTGCGACAGCGAAGGGCGTCGCAGCAACGCCCAGCGCCCGGCATCCTGCATGCCGCCGATGAAAGCGCCTCGATGCGCGCCACGCCGCGTCGCCGCACGCGCACCGCGGTGGCGCGACACGGCGGGCGCGATGAGCGCGCGCAGCCCGGCGAAGCCGTCGGCGTTGACGAATCCGCCGGCCACGAGTTCGCCGAGCGCCGCTTCCACTTCGAGCGGCAACGCACGCGCTTCGCCGACGAGTTCGTCGAAGAACATCGCGCCGTGCCGCGACAGCGCGTCGAACAGCAGGCGCGCGCGAGGCGAAAGCGCATCGAGCGGCGCGCACGTTTGCCCCGCTCGCTGCTCGGCCGCGGCGTGCCAAAGCGGCAACGCGCGCCTAGGGAGCAAGACGATGGGTGTCGTGCGGACGGGGCCGCCCGCGCCGCGCCCTTCCGTGGCGAAACGCGCCCAAACGAATTGGCCTGCGCGGCACAGTTCGTCGAGCGTGACCCCGGCATAGTCGCGCACCCGCGCGGGCAAGATCTCTTCTTCCCAGGCCGAGGCCGAGGCTTCGAAGCCTTCCATCTGCTCGAGCGTCGCGGCCAGCGCTGCGCGCCCCATGCCGCGGGCCTGCGGCGCGAGCCGCTGCCACTCGATCAGAAACCGCACGAAATCGGCCCGTTCGACCGGTTCGATCTCTCGACGCAGGCGCTTGATGGTGTAGCGATGAATGCGCGCGAGCAAATGCCGTTCGCACCATTCTTCCTGTGCCGTGCCGGGGGTGAACTGCCCACGCATCGCATAGCCTTCGCTTTCGAGCTTGACGAGCGCGGCGGCCACGTCCGACGCGGCAAGCGCCAACGAACGCGCGAGGACGGGCACGGGTACGGGGCCAAGCCCGGAGAGCCGCGCACGCAAGACGTCGACGAGCGCGTCTTCGTACGTCCATGGTTCGTCGAACCCTTTCGGCGCCGCGAGGCGCGGCGCGAATACGGCATCCGGGTAGATGGCGCGCAAGCCATTGAGCCGTTCCACCGGCAGCCAAATCGCTTCTTCCTCGGCGATTTGCATGCGCGTCGCACGACCCGTACGAGCCAGCGCATCGAGCCACTCGAGCCAGCCTTCATGCGCCCGGGCTTCGGTTTCATCGATGCAGGCGAGCCCCATCAAGGCCTCGTGCATTTCGTCCATGTCACGGGCCTGCGGCCAGGCCTCTTCCCGCACGGCGGCGATCGCATCGGCATCCAGCGCACCCAGGTCGGAGGCGTCCTCCGGGTCGGTCCAGCGCCGCGAGAGCACCGCTTGCGTTCGGCGTTCCTCGAGCGGCGCGTCGTCGAGAAAGGCATAGGGGCGCGCATTGAGAATTTCGGCCGCGAGCGGCGAGGGCGCCGAGAGCTCGCGCGTCACGAGCTTGACCTCCCCGCGCTCGATCCGGCGCAAGAGCGCGAGCCATCCGTCGCAGTCCATCGCCTCGTGCAGGCAGTCGTCGACGGTTTGATCGACGAGCGGATGGTGCGGCAACTCGCGTTCGCCCGCGATGTTCTCGAGACAGGCGACCTGATCGGGGAACACGGCCGCCAGCAGGTCTTCGCTCTTCATGCGCTGCAGCTGCGGGGGCGTCTTGCGCCCGCCCGTGAAGCGCGGCAGCGCAAGCGACGTCGTAGCGTTCCAGCGCCAGCGGACGTTGAAAAGCGGGGCGTCGAGCAAGGCTTGGATCAGCACGTGCTCGGCGCTGTTCGAGTGAAGGAAGCGCCAGACTTCGTCGAGCGCGACGCTGTGGCTGCCCGTCAACGACAGCACGATCGCGTCCTCGGTCGCCGCGGCCTGCAGCTCGAAGTTGAACGTGCGGCAAAACCGCTTTCGGAGCGCGAGGCCCCATGCGCGGTTGATCCGGCTGCCGAACAGCGAGTGGATGACGAGCTGCGTACCGCCCGATTCGTCGAAGAAGCGCTCCATCACGAGCGTTTGCTGGGTGGGCAGCACCGACAGTGCGGCTCGGGCGCGTCCCAGGTAGTCGACGATTTGACGCCCGGCGCTCTCCTCGATCGACAGTTCATCCATGAGTGCGGCCACGACCCTATCGTGCGCCCCGCCTGGCATGTTGGATGGCGGGCCTTCGCGTTCCTCGGCTGCCTGAGGTTCCTTTTTTCGATTACGTTGCTTAGTACTGCCGAGCAACGCGTCCACGCGCGTGCGCAGCCGCGATACGGCGGCCGATAGTTCGTCGCTGCGCCCGGGTGCTTCGCCTAGCCAAAACGGAATGTTCGGTGCTTGCCCTTGGGCATCGACCACACGCACGCGGCCGGGCTCGACGCGCAGGATCCTGTACGAGGTATTGCCAAGCTGGAAGATGTCGCCCGCTAGGCTCTCCACCGCGAAGTCTTCATTGACGGTGCCGATGTTCAGCCCTTGAGGTTCGAGCAGCACCGCATAGTCGGCGTTGTCCGGAATCGTGCCGCCCGACGTGACGGCCGTCATCTTGCCGCCGCGCCGGCCGCGCAGCGTCCCGCCGACGACATCGCGATGGATGTACGCGCCGCGCGGCCCGTGGCGGCTCGTATAGCCTTCGGCGAGCATGCGCAGGACGGCATCGTACCGCTCGCGCGTCAAATCGGCGTAGGGGGCCGCGCGCCTGACGCAGTCGAAGAGCGCATCCTCGGTCCATTCCTCGCAGGCCACTTCGGCGACGATCTGCTGTGCGAGCACGTCGAGCGGTGCATGCGGCATCGCGAGCGTATCGAGTTCGCCGCGCCGCACGCAGTCGATCAAGGCAGCGCATTCGACGAGGTCGTCGCGCGAGGTCGGAAAAAGCCTTCCCTTGGGCATGCCGCCGACCTGATGCCCCGAACGCCCGACGCGCTGCAGGAACGGCGCGATGGCGCGCGGCGAGCCCAGTTGGCAGACGAGATCGACATCGCCGATGTCGATGCCCAGTTCGAGCGAGGCCGTCGCGATCAGCACGCGCAGCGTGCCGCGCTTTAACCGCTGTTCGGCGTCGAGCCGATGCTCCTTGGCCATGCTGCCGTGGTGAGCGGCGACCGCCTGCTTGCCCAGCCGTTCCGTCAAATGGCGCGCCGCGCGCTCGGCCATCCGCCGTGTATTGACGAAGACGAGCGTCGTCGCGTGGGCGCCGGCGAGATCGGCCAATCGATCGTAGACGCGCTCCCATACTTCGTTGGGCATGACGGCTTCGAGCGGAACGGGCGGCAGTTCGAGCGCGAGATCGCGCGCGCGATGATGGCCGACGTCGACGATGGCGCATCGAGCTGCTTCGCTCGCGCCGACGAGAAACCGCGCGACGGCTTCGATCGGTTTCTGCGTGGCCGACAATCCGATGCGCGGCAAGCGGCGTTGGCAGAGCGCATCGAGCCGCTCGAGCGAAAGCGCCAGATGCACGCCGCGTTTGCTGGCGACCATCGCGTGGATTTCATCGACGATGACCGTGCGTGTCGTGGCGAGCATGCGCCGCCCCGAATCGGAGGAAAGCAGCACGTAAAGCGATTCGGGCGTCGTGACGAGGATATGCGCGGGCCGCTTCTTGAGCGCGTTGCGCTCCTGAGCGGTGGTGTCGCCGGTGCGCACGGCCGTGCGGATGTCGAGGCGCGGCAGGCCGCGCTGGGCGAGCGCTTCGCCGATGCCCGCGAGGGGCCGGTCGAGGTTGGCGTGGATGTCGTTGGACAGCGCCTTGAGCGGCGAGACATAGACGACGAGCGTTTCGTCCGGCAGCGCGCCGTCGTGCGCGAGACCGTCGCGTACGAGCTCGTCGATGGCCCATAGGAATGCCGTGAGCGTCTTGCCCGAGCCGGTGGGCGCGGCCACGAGCGTCGATTCGCCGGCGCGGATGTGCGGCCAGGCGCGCATTTGCGCATCGGTCGGGGCATCGAAGACGGACGCGAACCACGCGGCGACGGCCGGATGAAACGTGGCGAGCGGATCGACGCGCGAAGGGGCGTTCATGTCGTCGAGGTGGGGGCGGGCTGTCGATTTCTCAAGGATACCTAACGCTGCCGATCGCTGCCGGCCCGAGCATGCCACGGGTCGCGCGGGAACATGTCGAGGCTGGCTGCGTACGTCGATAAATAGACAAGCGGCGCCACGACGAGCGTGGCGACGCCCAATGTCAACACGCAGGCCAGCAGCAAGCCGGCGACGATGAGGCCGTAGACGAGCGCCGCCGGCGCGTTGCGCCAGCTCGCGGCGAAGCTCGCGCGCAGCGCGTCGGCCGGCGTGGCGCCGTTCAGCACGATCAGCGCGGGCGCGAGCCAGAGCGCCATCGTGCCGATCACCGCGGCCGTCAAATAGAGCGCGCCGGCAGCCAGCGCGAGGATCGAATGCGTATTCGGGCCCGCGCCGCCGAACGCCATCAGGCGCATGGCGCCGGCGGCCCGATTGCCCGTCAGGTCGCAGACGATCGCCATCAGCAGGCCGAATACGGCCGCCGCGAAAAGCGGCTCGAAGTGCTCCCGAATGCCGCGCAGGACGTCGGCGAGCCGTACCGAGCCTGTCGCGCGGCAATGATCGGCGGCGGAAATCATGCCGCCGGTCCACAGCACCGTGAAAACGGCGGTCAGATCGCTCGCATAGGGCAGCTCATAAAGCAAAATCGTCAACAATAGGTCGATGAGACCGAGCGTGATCCACATGGCCGGGCGCTGCTGAAAAAGCGCCCAGCCTTCGGCGAACCATCGCGAACCTCGGCGGGCGGCGACCGCGCGCATTTGCATGTAGGCAGGCTCCGAAAGGAAAGAAAGGAAAGAAAGGAAGCAAGGCAACGTCAGGAGGCTGACGAAAACGAGCCGCCATTATCGCCCGGGGGCGCCGATCGATTTCGGAATCCAGGCGCGCCTTCATTCGTATCCGCCGGGAACGACGCTTGCTGCATCGCACCTTCGATGCAAACGGTACCCGCACCATGACGATCCACATCGGCATATCGGGCTGGCGATACGAGGGCTGGCGCGGCGTGTTCTATCCGAAGGGCTTGGCGCAAGCGCGCGAGCTCGAGTATGCGTCGCGAGCCGTCGATACGATCGAGATCAACGGCTCGCACTATTCTCTACAGACGATCGGCAGCTACCGGTCGTGGTATGCGGCCGCGCCCGATGGTTTCGTCTTCAGCGTAAAAGGGCCGCGCTACCTCACGCACATGCTGCGGTTTCGCGACGAAACGGCGCTGCCCGCCATCGCGAACTTTTTTGCCTCGGGCGTGCTGGCGCTGGAGGACAAGCTCGGCCCGTTTCTCTGGCAATTTCCGCCAAATTTTCAATTCGACGCGACGCGGCTCGAACGATTCCTCGCCTTGCTGCCTAAAACGACGGATGAGGCCGTCGCGCTCGCGCGCCGGCACGACGCACGCGTCAAGGCGCCGTGGTGCGAAAGCGCGCGGCGCCGCAAGCTGCGTCATGCCGTCGAGGTTCGGCACTCGAGCTTTTGCGTGGACGCGTTCCCACGCATCTTGCGCCGCCATCACGCCTCGCTCGTGATTTCGGACTCCGTGGCGGACTGGCCGTATTTCGAGGATGTGACAGCCGATTTCCTCTACCTGCGGCTGCACGGCGCCGAAACGCTGTATGGCGGCGCTTACGCGGAACCCGCGCTGGATCGGTGGGCCGAACGTATTCGCACTTGGGCGTCGGGCGACGAGCCGCCCGACGCGAAGCGCGTGTCGCCCAAACACGCCGCAAGGCGGACGCGTGACGTCTACTGCTACTTCGACAACGATCAAAAAGTGGAGGCCCCTTTCGATGCTCGACGATTGAAGGAACGCCTGGGTGCGGATGAGCGGCCGCAACTGCAGCCCCGCGCACCAAGGCAACGCCGGCAGCCGGCGCGCGCCAGAGCAGCCGCGCCGAAAACCCCTTAAAGTAGGGCGCTCGCGCAGTACACGAAACGTTCGAGAGACACCCGAACCGCGCGAAGCGCGCCGCGAAGACGGCCCGGCTGTTGCCGGCTTACATTCACCCATGGACAGGAGCGATCCGATGAGCGTCGTCGTATCTGCACTCCAGCGAGCTTACGACGAGGTTCGGCAATACAGCCTCGCGCTTGCCGAACCGCTTTCCGCGGAAGATCAGGGCGTACAGTCGATGCCCGATGCGAGCCCGACGAAATGGCACCTCGCGCATACCACGTGGTTCTTCGAAACGGTCGTGCTGAAACCCCACGCCCCGGGGTACCGGCCGTTCGACGAGCGTTACGCGTATCTTTTCAATTCGTATTACGAAGCGCTGGGCCCGCGTCACGCGCGCCCGCAGCGCGGGCTGCTGACACGGCCTTCGCTGGAAGACGTCCACGCTTATCGGCGACATGTCGACCAAGCGGTCGCGGCGCTGATCGGCAAGGCCGATGCCGATACGTTGGCGGGCGTCGAGCCGCTGATCACGCTCGGGCTGCATCACGAGCAGCAGCATCAGGAGCTGATCGTGACGGACCTGTTGCATGCGTTTTCGTGCAACCCTTTGCTGCCCGCCTATCGGCCCGCGTCGAGCCCCGGAGACGACAGACGGCGTGAAGCCCCTTCGTCCGCCCATGCTCGTGCGCGGGCGCTCGAATGGCTGCGTCTCGAAGGCGGCGTGGTGGGCATCGGCCACGACGGCGACGGCTTTTGTTTCGACAACGAATGTCCTCGCCACGACTATCTGCTGCGCGCCTACGAAATCGCGCATCGGCTCGTGACCTGCGGCGAGTACGCCGCGTTCATCGAAGACGGCGGCTACGAGCGGCCGGAGCTTTGGCTATCGGACGGGTGGGCCGCTATCCAGCGCGAAGGCTGGAACGCGCCGATCTACTGGATCGGCGAAGAGGGCGCGTCCGATGGAAACTGGCAAGTATTCGGGCTGACCGGCGTGCAGGCGCTGGATCCCGACGCGCCCGTATCGAATCTCAGCTTCTATGAAGCGGCGGCCTACGCGGAATGGGCGGGCGCGCGCTTGCCCACCGAATTCGAATGGGAGGCTGCGTTCGATGCGCCCGGCATCGAGCAGATGACAGGGCACGTGTGGCAATGGACGCGTTCGTCCTACGATCCGTATCCGGGCTTCCGCCCGTTGGCCGGAGTGGCCGCGGAATACAACGGCAAGTTCATGGTCGGGCAGCAGGTGCTGCGCGGCGGCAGCATCGCTACGCCGCCTGGGCATACGCGTCCCACCTATCGCAACTTTTTCCCGCCGGCGGCGCGCTGGCAATTGACGGGAGTACGCCTTGTACGAGACCTCTGACGCATCCGCCCTCGTGGGCGCCGCGCCCCGGCCGGGCGTGCGGGCCGACCTATCCGAGAACGCGTTTTGCCGCGATTTGCTGGCAGGCTTGTCGCGCAGCCCGAAAGCGGTTGCGCCGAAGTACTTTTACGATGACGAAGGCTCGGCCTTGTTCGACCGCATTTGCGAACTGCCGGAGTACTATCCGACGCGCACCGAACGGCGCATCTTGGAGCAGCACGGGCGAGAGATCGCCGAAGTCGTCGGGCCGCAAGCGGACATCGTCGAATTCGGCGCGGGTTCGCTCGAGAAAATTCGCATCGTCCTGCGATCGTTCGAGGCGCGCGCGCTGCCGCGCCGCTATTTTCCGATCGACATCTCGGCGACTCATCTGGAAGAGGCTGCGCGCCGTCTCCATGCCGAATGCCCGTGGCTGCAGGTGCGCCCGGTCGCGGCCGACTACATGCAGGAATCGCAGCTCTCCGCGCTCGATGCGTCGACGGGCCGCCGCGTGGGCTTTTTCCCGGGGTCGACGATCGGAAACTTCGAAGAGCCCGAGGCGCTGGCATTCCTGCGTTTGGCCGCGCGTTTGCTCGAAGGGGGCGGGCTGCTGGTCGGCGTCGATCTGGTCAAGGATCCGCACACGCTGCATCGGGCTTACAACGACGCACAAGGCGTCACCGCTGCGTTCAACCTGAACGTGCTGCGTCGTGCGAACGCGGAGTTGTCGGCCGATTTCGATCTGGGCGAATTCGCGCACTACGCGTTTTACGATCCGCGCAAACATCGGATCGAGATGCATCTACTGAGCCGATGTGCGCAGACGGTGCATGTAGCGGGGCAAAGCTTTCGCTTCGAGGAAGGAGAAAGCCTTCATACGGAGAACTCTCACAAGTTCACGATCGAAGGCTTTCGGAAGTTGGCGGTGTCGGCCGGGTTCCGCCCCGGGCCTGTCTGGACCGACGAGGCGCGGCTATTCAGCGTGCATTGGCTCGACAGCCCCGCCGGCGGCGAGGGCGCGTCACGGTGACAGGATGCGGCGCCCGCTGCCGGCGGGCCGGCTGACTGCCTAGTTTCAGTCGCCGCGGCCCCAGCCGCGGCGCTCACGCCATTCGTGTTCGCGCCATTGGTGTTCACGCCACTCGCGGCGGCGCCATTCGCGCTCGCGCCAGCCGTCGCCGCGCCAGTAGTCCACGGCGACCGGGGCGGGCGCGTAAGCGACTTGCGGCGCCGCATAAACGGGTTGCGGGGCGACGTAAACCGGCGCGGGGATGCCGATGCCGACGGCCAGATCGACGTGGGCCGATGCCGCCTTGGACATCGCGAGCGCCGCGATTCCGACGCCGATCACTGCTGCGACGAGTTTCTTGTTCATGTGGGCTGCTCCTTGCGCGTTGCCGGCGCTCGTTTTCCGTTGAAGACGAACCCAGTGTAGGGGCCTGCCCGCGATACATGTGAAAGCGGCATGCGAGAGTAGTAACGCCGCATTACAGGGTAAACAGCGCCCTCAACCTCCGAATGAACGCATGACCGCTCACGCCTTTTTGCGCCCACGCACGCCGCGCAATACGTCGAGCACGTGCTCGGTGGGACGATCGAGATTGGCCGTGCGATGCGCAATACCCAATTCCCGCCATAGCGCCGGCCGCAGCGGACGCGCCGCGACGCGCGGGTCCGGCGCCGCGGCGTCGCCTTCGTCCGGCAGCAGCGTCGCTCCGTATCCGGCGGCTACCAGGCTTTTGATGGCGTCTGTGAAGTTCAGCTGGATACGTGCAGTGGGGTATTGGCCGCCTGCCGCGAACCAGTCCGCGGCGAGGCGCGCGAGCCGTGTATTCGCGTCGCCGAGGATCAGCGGCTGCTGCGCCAGCCACTCGGGCGCGACGTGCCGCGGGCAGCTCCAATGCGCGGGCAGGTACGCCACGACGGGGTCCTTGCGCCACGGCTCGATCGAAAGTCCTTTCATGGACGCTTGGGGCAGTGCGACGAGGCCGACATCGATCGCACCGTCCGCGAGCTGCGCCAACGTTTCCTGGGAAGTGAGCACCGAGATCCGCACGTCGATGCCCGGATGCTTGTCGCGCAGCTGTGCGAGCGCGGCCGGCAGATGATGCGCGACGGCGGCCGTCGAGGCGCCGAGCCGGACGCGCCCCTCGAGGCCTTGCGCTTGACGCCGGACGTCCGCTATCGCTTGATCGGCATCGGCCAGCAAACGGCGGGCATGCGCGATCAAGGTTTCGCCGACGGCCGACGGCGCGATACGCCCGCGCTGCCGCGACAAGAGCTGCGCGCCGACGCGGCTCTCGAGGTCCGAGATGTGAAGGCTGACCGTGGGCGGCGCGAGATGGAGCACGCGCGCGGCTTCCGCGAACGAGCCGTAGTCGGCGATCGTCACCAAGGTTCGCAAGCGGTCCAGGCTGACTTGACGCACGGAAATCGTCCTTGTTTATTAAAACTGAATCATATCTGCAGGAAATTCAACTTTTCCTATTCTAGCCCTCGCCGCACCATGGACGGCATCGATCGTCCGCACGAGTCGATCGAAGCCTCGAACCTTCTGTCCGCCGGAGCGCCGTCATGGATCAGTCAATAGAGAGCACGAGAAAGCGCCAAAGTGGAAGTCGGCGCGTCCGCCGCTTCGGCGGCCGGACGGCCATCGTATGGGTGATCGGAATAGCAGTTGTGCTGGTCGTTGCCGCAGTCGTCGCGGGTCTGGCCGTTCTTGGCGAGCACCGCACGGAGGTTCTCGAGGACGGTTGCATCGGCAAAGCGGCCAACGATTCGCATTTCTACTTCGAAGCGTTCTTTCAGAATCCGCTCGAGCACGACGCGCTCGCGCAAATTGCGAGCGCCTGCCGGAAATAGCGGCGCTTAAGCCGCGCCACGACTCGATTCGATTCGCTAGTCGCGGTTGCACCGAAATTGGCGAGGCAGCGCCGAAACTCGCTAGAATCCCGATCCATCACAGTAGAACAATGAAAAGACCACATCGATGGACGGAACACTGTTCGCGCCGCTCGCCGACGCCGACCAATATCAAGAAGCGGTGTGCCTCTATTCGAGCGGCCGCGTGCTCGATGCACTGACCATGCTCGAGGCGCTCATCGAATCGAACACGCACGACCGAGCCGGACGTGCGCAGGCGTTGAATCTGGCAGCGGCCTGCGCGCTTCGCTTGGGGCGCAAGCTAGATGCCGAGCGCTATTGGCGGATGGCTATCGACGACGATCCGCGCTTGCCGCAGGCGCAATACAACCTCGGTGTGTTGCTGCACGGCCTCGAGCGCTGGGCGCAGGCCGAGGCGGCCTACCGGTCCGCGCTGGCGCTTCGCCCCGATTACCTCGACGCCCACGTCAACCTGTGCGCCTTGCTGAAGGCTTGCGGCCGCCTTTCAGAGGCGGAAGCGGCGTGCAGGCAAGCGCTCGCGATCCATGCCGATCACGCCGTTCTGCTGCATCACCTCGGCACGGTGCTGCTGGATCTTGGCCGGGTGCGGGAAGCGGAAGCTGCCTACCGTCAGGCGCTCGCGCGCGAGCCCAACTACGCCGATGCGAAATGCAAACTGGGCGCGTTGCTGCTCGGCATCGGCCAATTCGAAGAAGGCTGGACGCTGTTCGAAGCCCGCTACGACGCAGGGCTGTCGGACCGAACGGCATTGCCGCCGAGCGTGTCGTATCCGCAATGGCAGGGCCAATCGCTGCAAGGCAAGGCGGTGCTCGTTTGGCAGGAGCAAGGCTTCGGCGACATGATTCAGTTCGGCCGCTACCTGGCTTGCCTGAAAGCGCAGGGCGCGGCGTGGATCACGCTGGCCTGCGCGCCGGTGCTTCATCGGTTGTTCGCCACGGTGCCGGGAATCGACGCGATCGTCGACGGCGATGCCGAGTTGGCGCGTGCGCCGCACGATTATTGGACGCTGCCGCTCAGTATTCCCTATCGCATGGGCACGACGCTCGATTCGATTCCCGAGGCGCGCTACTTACGGCCAGACCCGGCGCTCGCCAAAAAATGGCGCGCCAGGCTCGCTGCATTGAAGGGCGTGAAGGTCGGCCTCGTATGGAAAGGGCACCCGGGCCATGGCAACGACCGCAATCGGTCGCTTGCATCGCTCGAGACGCTGCGACCGCTGTTGAATGTGAGCGGCGTCAGCTTCGTCAGTTTGCAAAAGGGGCAAGGGCAGGGCGAGGCGAGCGCGCTCGGGCCTGCGCTCCTGGATGCCGCGCCAGAGATCGCCGACTTCGCAGACAGCGCCGCGCTGATCTCCGAACTTGATTGGGTGATCAGCGTGGACACGGCGGTCGCGCATCTTGCGGGGTCGCTGGGCAAACCGAGTTGGGTCATGCTGCCGGCGGCGGGACTCGATTGGCGCTGGGTGCGCGGGCGCGCCGATTCCCCGTGGTACCCGCGAACGATGCGCTTGTTCCGGCAAAGCGAGCCGGGGCAATGGGGGCCCGTGGTGGAGCAGGTCGCGAATGCCTGCACCGAGGCCGCGGCGCGGGCGAACGAAGCCGCCCGCTGATCGGCAAGCAGCGCCGCCCGGCTGGCGGTTCGCGCTAGGCCTGGGCGCCCGTTTCCGCCAATGCGCGGCGCAGCAATTCGTCGACGAGCCCGTTCATGCCGTCCGGGTGCTCGGCGGCGCGCGCCTTCAGCGCGGCGATGAGTTCGCCGTCGAGCTTGCAAGCAAACGGCACGAGCCCCTTGGCCTGATCAAGCTTGCGTTGTTCGCGACGATTGACGGCCGTTTCGGCGGCGCCTTTGCCGAAGCGGTCCGAATGCGACTGCTTCAACGATTGCGTGAGTTTGAGCGCCTTGTTCTTTTCAAGGTCGGTTTTCTTCATTGCCATGGAACGTGTCCTGCGGTTGGAATCTTTGAGCGCGTATTGTACGCAGTCCTAAAGGGGCTGCCGCCTAAGCGGCGGGCTTTGACCGATTCCCGCTTCGCCGGTCCGCTTCGATGAGGCGGGCCAACTGCCGAATGAGCGGGACGAACGACGATTCCGGCGTATTGCCGTAGCCGAGCACGAGCCCGTTGTGTTCGGCGGAAGGCGTCGACGCGAATCGCGACAGCGGCATCGGCGCCATGTCGAAGACGCGGGCCGCCTCGGCGATGCGCAGATCGGAGCAATCGCCGGGCAGCTCGATCGTCAGATGCATGCCGCTGTCGCCGCCCCTCACGACATGCGGCGTATCCAGGTACTGCAGCAACGCCGATCGTAGCGCATCCTGCCTGCGCCGATAGAGGCGGCGCATGCGCCCGAGATGCCGGCTGAACTGGCCGCTTTCGATGAACTCGGCTAAAGCGAGCTGTTCGTAGCGGTGGCCGCCGCGCAGCGTTTCCCGCAAGAGCGGCTCGCCCGAGGCGGCCAATGCCTCGGGCAACACCACGAAGCCCAATCGCAGCGAAGGAAACAGCGTCTTGCTGAACGTGCCCACATACAGCACGGGCGAGGTCGGCACGAGGCCTTGCATGGCACCGATGAGTTCGCCGAAGTGACGGTACTCGCTGTCGTAGTCATCCTCGATGATCCACGCGCCATGCTCTTGCGCCTTGGCGATCAGCGCGAGCCGCCGCGACGCCGTCAATACGGCGCCCGTCGGGTATTGATGAGAAGGCGTCGTGTAGACGAGGCGCGGCGTATCGGTTTCCCATGCGTGTGCGGGTATGCATAAGCCGTCCTCATCGACCCGCATCGGCACGATATTCAAATCGCCGCAATGAAACGCCGACCGCGCGCCCCGGTAGCCCGGATCTTCCACCCACGCAGTGTCGCCCGGGTTCGTCACCAGCCGCACGCAAAGCGTCAGGGCCTCCTGCGCCCCTTCCGTGATGACGACTTGTTCCGGTTCGCAACGCACCCCGCGTGCCACGGCCACGTGGCGCATGATGGCGGTGCGCAACGCCATTTCGCCGCGCGGGTCGCCATAGCCGAGGGCGTCGATGCCCGCGTGCCGTACGGCGCGATCGAGGCAATGCTTCCAGGCATTGAGCGGGAAGCGCGCCAAGGCAGGCACCCCTGGGCGCAGGGCCAGCGTATCCGCCGCGTTCAGGCGCGCATCGCGGATGCGCGCCGCGCGCGTCGAGACGTCCGGGGCCGTGGCGCGTCGAGGCGGGCGGTGAGCGGCCCGGCGCGGTTCGAGCGCCGTGACCCGCGTGCCTTGGCGGCTCGGTTCGATGTACCCCTCGGCGCCGAGCAATTCGTAGACGGCCGTCACGCTGTTGCGGGATATGCCGAGCGCGGCTGCGAGCGCACGCGAACCCGGCAGGCGGCAGCCGGAGGGGAAGCGGCCGTCAAGAATCGCGCCGCGGATGCGCTCGTGCAACTGCCGCTGCAGCGTCGCGCCGCTGCGATCCCTGACCAGCGGCGCGGCGAGCAGGAGGTCGAGCACGGGGCTGAGCGGTTCGTCGAGGGTAGACATAAACGTGAGCTTGAGAGAGCAATGATCGTGGCGATGTGCGAAGTCAGGTCGACGGGGACGGCATGATTCTGTCGTGGCACCATCGAATTATGCAGCCGTGGCACTTTGAAGTGGGCCACGTGCATTTTAAAGTCTTCTCGATTTCACGCAAAACGGGAGATGCGATGACTACCTTCACGAACGAATACGGCCAGCCGATCGGCGCGCCTTTGCCGAATTGGACGCCGCGGCCGCTGCCCACCGCGGAGACATTGGAGGGTGCGTATTGCAGGCTGGAACGATTGAGCGCCGAGCGCCACGCCGACGATCTCTTTGCCGCCTATCGTACGGCGCCGGACGGCCGGGACTGGACTTACCTCTTTGTCGGCCCGTTCGACGACCCGCAAGCGTTCCGGCGCTACATCGAAACGGCGGCCCTGAGCGCCGATCCGCGCCATTACGCGGTGATCGACAAGAAGACCGGCAAGGCCGTCGGCACGCTGTCGCTGATGCGCATCGAGCCGAACCATGGCGTCATCGAAGTGGGGGCCGTCGTATTCTCGCCATTGCTCAAGCGCACGCCGATCTCGACCGAAGCGCAGTTCCTGTTGATGGCCTATGCGTTCGACGAACTCGGCTATCGCCGATACGAATGGAAATGCGACAGTTTGAATGGGCCCTCGCGTGCCGCGGCTGAACGGCTCGGCTTCAAGTTCGAGGGCGTCTTTCGGCAGGTGGTGGCGTACAAGGGACGCAGCCGCGACACGGCGTGGCTTTCGATTATCGACAAGGAATGGCCTGCGTTGAAGCAGGCGTTCAATGCATGGCTCGCCGCGGAAAACTTCGATGCCCAGGGCCGGCAGCGCGCTTCGTTGAGCGATTTGCAAAAGCGCTATCTGTAAGAAAGAACGGGCGGCTTTCCTTTCCAAGGGAGGGAAAGCCGCTCGTTCATACCGGTGCCTCAATCGGCGAGTTGCACGATTGCATCCAGCTGAGCGTAAACGTCCGCCGACAGCTGTAGCGCCGCGGCTTTCACGTTTTCCCGCAGATGCCCGACCGACGACGTGCCCGGTATCAGCAGAATGTTCGGCGACCGATGCAGCAGCCAAGCGAGCGCCGTCTGCATCGGCGTAGCGCCGATCGATGCGGCGATCTTCGACAGCGCGTCCGACCGAATCGGCGAGAATCCGCCGAGGGGGAAGAACGGCACATAGGCAATCCCTTGCGCGGCGAGGGAATCGACGAGCTCGTCGTCTTCCCGATGCACGAGGTTGTATTGGTTCTGGACGCAAGCGATCGGTACGATGCGCTGGGCCTCGTCGACTTGCGTCGCCGTCGCGTTGCTCAAGCCCACGTGCCGCACGAGCCCCTCGTCCCGCAGTTGCGCTAGCGCGGTGACTTGCCGTTCGATCGATCCTTCCGACGGCTTGTGCACATCGCCCATGATTCGCAGGTTGACCACGTCGAGCGCGTCGAGATTCAGATTCCGCAGGTTATCTTCCACGCCTCGGCGCAGATCGTCCGGTTCCTGCGCGGGCAGCCATGCGCCGGCCTGATCGCGCACGGCGCCGATTTTCGTCACGATCACGAGCGATTCGGGGTAGGGGTGCAACGCCTCGCGAATGAGCTGATTGGTGATGTGCGGGCCGTAGAAGTCGCTCGTATCGATATGGTCGATGCCCAAGGCCAACGCTTCTTTCAGGACGGCGAGCGCGGCCTCGCGGTCCTTCGGCGGACCGAACACGCCCGGCCCGGCCAGCTGCATGGCGCCGTAGCCCATGCGTCGCACGCGGCGTCCGGCCAACGGGAAGGTATCGTCGATGGCGGGGTTGAACATGGTGTGCTCCTGGTAGGAAGAAACGGAAGCCCCAGTATCGCGGCGATTGCGTTGTTCGATAATCCGGTCTAAGTTGTACGGGTTGTGCAAAAAAACGAACAATCCCCCATGGAATTCAACGATCTTGCAGCGTTTGCTTCGGTTGCGCGCGCCGGCGGCTTTCGCGATGCGGCACGCGCGAGCGGCGTCTCCGCGTCGAGCCTGAGCACGGCGGTGCGCCGCCTTGAAGCGAAGCTCGGCCTGCGGTTGCTCAATCGCACGACGCGCAGCGTGGCGCCGACCGAAGCGGGACGCCGGTTGCTCGAGCGGCTGACGCCGCTTTTCGGCGAGATGGAGGCGGCGCTCGACGTGCTGAACGTATTTCGCGAGAAGCCCTCCGGCACGCTGCGGCTGAACGTGCCGATCAGCGCGGCTTGGGTCATCCTGCCGGAGATCGTCGCCGCTTTTACGCAGGCGTACCCGGACATACGGGTGGAGGTCATTGCCGAGGACGGATTCGTCGACGTGCTCTCGATCGGCTGCGATGCGGGCATTCGTTACGACGAGCGGCTCGAACAAGACATGATCGCGGTGCCGATCGGCCCGCGCGTTCAGCAGTTCGCCACCGCGGCCGCGCCGCGCTACCTCGAGACGCATGGCAAGCCCGAACACCCGCGCGAACTCCTTTCGCATGCGTGCTTGCGCGCGCAGTTTTCCAGCGGCGCCATGGCGATGTGGCATTTTCAGCACGGGGACGAGGTTTATCGGCTCGATCCGCCCGGGCCGTTGCTCGTCAAGCCGGTCGCTGCCTTGGCCACGGTGATCGGCGTGGCGATCCACGGCGGCGGCATCGTCCATCTATTCGAGGAAATGCTGCAGCCGCATTTCGAGAGCGGCGCACTCGTGCCGATTCTCGAATCGTGGCGGCAGCCGTTCGCGGGACCGTTTTTGTATTACCCCGGCCATCGCCACGTCCCGGCGCCGCTGCGCGCGTTCGTCGATTTCGTGAAACAGCGCGACGCGGAGCGTGTCCCTCGGCAAGCGAAGCCATAGTTTTTCTTTCGCCTCCCTCAACGAATCGTCGTTTGTCAGCCTGAAGGAGCGCGCGGATACTCCCCGCATCGGAGTGACCCGTCCCAAGGAGAAGAGAAGCGATGAAGGGCAAACTGATTGGCCTCGTCATGGCGGCCGCGCTCGCGGCAGGCGCGGCGGCAACTGTCGCTCAAGCGGCCGAGACCGTGCGCGACAGGATCGAGCAGACCGTCGATGCAGCGATCGAGCCGCTGATGCAAAAGGACGGTATCCACGGCATGGCCGTAGGCGTCATCGTCGCGGGCAAGCCTTACGTTTTCAACTATGGGCTCGCGTCCGCCGAAACGCGCGAGCCGGTGACCGATCGCACGTTGTTCGAGCTGGGATCGGTCAGCAAGACGTTCACGGCGACCCTTGCCTCGTATGCGCAGGTGCGCGGCGAACTTTCGTTTTCCGACCCCGTCGAGAAGTACGATCCGGCCTTGCGCGGCACGAAGTTCGGCCAGGTTGCGTTGATCAATCTCGGCACTCATACGCCGGGCGGCGTGCCGCTGCAAGTGCCCGACGAGGTCAAGAACGACGCCGAACTCACGGCGTACCTGAAAGCGTGGCGTCCCGCGTATGACCCGGGCACGCATCGGACCTACTCGAACCTGAGCATCGGCATGCTGGGCGCGATCGCCGCGCGCAGTATGGACGGCGATTTCAAAGCACTTGAGCAGCAGCGGCTGTTTCCCCAGCTCGGCTTGACAAGCACCTATATCGACGTGCCCGAGGCGCGCGGTAGGGACTATGCACAGGGCTATACGAAGCAAGGAAAGCCGAGCCGCGTGTCGCCCGGCATGCTGTCCGACGAGGCCTACGGCGTGAAGACGACGGCAGCCGATGCGCTGCGCTTCATGCAGGAAAACATGGACCTCGTCTCGCTCGACGACTCGCTGCGGCAAGCCGTCATGCGCACGCATACCGGCTATTTTCAAGCCGGGCCGATGACCCAGGATCTGATTTGGGAGCAATATCCCTATCCCGTCACGCTCGATGCGTTGCTCGAGGGCAATTCCCCGGCCATGATCTTTCATCCGACCGAGGTGTCGCGCCTCGCGCCGCCCAAGGCGCCGACGCCGGATGCATGGATCAACAAGACGGGTTCGACGAACGGCTTCGGCGCGTACATCGCCTTCGTTCCGCGCAAGCGGATGGGCATCGTCATGCTCGCCAACAAGAATTTCCCGATCGACGAGCGAGTACGCGTGGCTTATCGGATCTTGAGCGCGCTTGCTTCGACGCAACCCTGAGCCAACGTCGAGCGGCACGCCGGCAACGCGCCCGCTGTGCCGCATGCCGTCCTGAACTCACCCGCACATAGAGCCCGCGCTGGCATCCGGATGCGCTCGTCAATATACTGCTGACGCTCGCATTGGAGTCGTCTATGCATCGATTCGCCGCCGACGATGCGGGCTCGGCGCTCGTTCAGGCCGCGCCCGTGCCGCCGAGTGCAACCGTCCCGATCTCGCTCGTCAAGGCGTTTCTCGCCGGCGCCGACGCGCGCCCAGAGACGATTCGCCGATATTTGGAAGAAGCGGGCATCGCGCCGGAGCTGCTAGCGGAACTGGGCGCACGCGTGACCGAGGAGCAATTCTCGACGCTGTACCAAGCGCTTGCGATCGCGCTCGACGACGAAATGCCCGGATTCTTCAGCCGCCCGCTGCGCAGCGGCACGTTGAAGTTTCTTTGCCTGAGTTTGCTCGACGCCCGCAACCTGGACACCGCGCTCCATCGATTCGGCCAGTTCTTTCACATCGTCCTCGACGATTTCCGCATCGAGTCCAAACGCGCGGGGCCCGTGGGACAGATCGCGCTGCAGATCGATCCCGTCGCCCGTCAGATCGGGCCGCTGGGGCACGAGCTGATGCTCAAGCTCGCCCACGGCGTGGGGTCCTGGCTCATCGGCCAGAACATCCCCTTGCTGCAGGTCGAGCTCGCGTGTCCTCGCCCGCCGCACGCCCTCGATTATCGGTACTTCTTTTCCGGGCCGGTTCGATTCGATTGCGATCGCACGCTCATGCGCTTCAGCGCGGCCTATCTCGATCTGCCGATCCGGCAAAGCAAACGCAATCTGCGCAAATTCCTGGCGCGCGCGCCGGGCGATTGGATCTTCGATTCGTTCAGCGAGCAACTGGTCAGCCATCGCGTGCGGCAGTACCTCGCGGCCCAATTGCCCGATCTGCCGACGATCGAGCAGGCCGCAACCGGCTTGAACTGCTCGGTGCGCACGCTGTGCCGGCGTCTGTCCGGCGAAGAGACGACCTTTCAGGCGTTGAAGGACGAACTCCGCCGCGATATCGCCATCCAACGACTGACGGAGACGGAGGAGACGATCACGAAGATCGCGGGCGACATCGGGTTCGACGATCCGAGTGCGTTTCACCGCGCGTTCAGGCATTGGACGGGCAGCACGCCCGGAACCTATCGGCGACGGGCATAAGGCGCTCGCAGAGCCGGCCGGCGGCACGCCAAGGCCCACGTCCGGCCTCCGCGCCTTGCCGCCGGTCCGCGATGCCTAATCGCACGTTTTGGCCGGATTTGTCAGTCATCGGGCCGCTTTGGTCAGCCGATTTGGAGGATTTCTCGGTACGATCTCGGTTGAACCATCGCAACGTGGCAGCAAATGTCATACGCGCGCTGCGTTCGCTTTCCTTCTACGTTTGGACTTCGACCCATGAGCTATAGCGCGCCGATCAAGGACATGTTGTTTGTGCTGCAGGAGTTGGCCGGCATGGCCGAGGTGGCCGGCCTTCCGGGGTACGAAGAAGCCGGAATCGACACGGCGCAAGCGGTGCTCGAGGAATCGGCCAAACTGTGCGAGCAAGTGCTGGCGCCGCTGAACGTCGAAGGCGATCGCAACCCGAGTACGTGGAAAGACGGCGAGGTCACGGCCACGCCCGGCTTCAAGCAAGCCTTTCGGCAATTCGTCGAGGGTGGCTGGCAGGGCGTGCAGCATCCGTCCGAATACGAAGGACAAGGGTTGCCCAAGCTCATCGCGACGCCGTGCATCGAGATGCTCAACGCGTCCAATCTGTCGTTCGCGCTCTGCCCGCTGCTGACCGACGGCGCGATCGAAGCGCTGCTCACGGCCGGCAGCGAGGCGCAGAAGCAGCGCTATGTGCCCAAGCTCATCTCCGGCGAATGGACGGGCACGATGAACCTGACCGAGCCGCAGGCGGGCTCGGATCTGGCGCTCGTGCGCACGCGCGCCGAACCTCAGGGCGACGGCACGTATCGCGTGTTCGGCACGAAAATCTTCATCACATGGGGCGAGCACGACATGGCCGAGAACATCGTCCATCTCGTGCTGGCGCGCACGCCGGGCGCGCCCGAGGGCGTGAAGGGCATTTCGCTGTTCATCGTGCCGAAGTTCCTGATCGACGAAGAGGGCACGCTCGGCGCGCGCAACGACGTGCACTGCGTCTCGATCGAACACAAGCTCGGCATCAAGGCGAGCCCGACCACCGTGCTGCAATTCGGCGATCACGGCGGCGCGCTCGGCTATCTGATCGGCGAAGAAAATCGCGGGCTCGAGTACATGTTCATCATGATGAACGCGGCCCGCTTCGCCGTGGGCATGCAAGGGGTGGCGGTGGCCGATCGCGCCTATCAGCATGCCGTCGCCTATGCGAAGGAGCGCGTGCAAAGCCGGCCGGTGGACGGTTCGGCCAGAGAGGCCGTGACGATCATTCATCATCCCGACGTGCGCCGCATGCTCGCGACGATGCGCGCGCAGACCGAAGGCGCGCGTGCGCTGGCCTATGTGGCCGCGGCGCATAGCGATATCGCGCATCGCCATGCCGACGAGAAAGTACGCGCCGAGCATTTGGCCATTTACGAATACCTCGTGCCGATCGTGAAGGGCTGGAGCACCGAGATGTCGCTCGAGGTGACGAGCCTGGGCGTGCAGGTGCACGGCGGCATGGGCTTCATCGAGGAAACCGGCGCGGCGCAGTATTACCGCGATGCGCGCATCCTGCCGATCTACGAAGGCACGACGGCGATTCAAGCGAACGATCTCGTGGGGCGCAAGACGCTGCGCGACGGCGGCGCGGTGGCGCAGCGTCTGTTGAGCGAAATCGACACGACGATTGGCGCACTGCGCGCGCACGACGTGCGCGCTTTTCAATCGATCGCGACGCAATTGGAAGCCGGCCGCCGGGCGTTGGCGGCGGTGGTCGCTTTCGTCGTCGAACAGGGCAAACGCGATCCGAACGCGGTCTTCGTGGGCAGCGTGCCCTATCTGAAACTGGCCGGCCTGGTGCTGGCGGGATGGCAGATGGCGCGCGCCGCGCTCGTCGCGCAAGACAAGCTGGCCGAAGACAGCGCGTTCCACGGCGCGAAGATCGCCACGGCGCAATGCTTCGCCGAGCACGTGCTGCCGCAGGCGGCGGCGCTCGAAACGGCGGTGCTGACGGCGCGGGACGGCGAAGGCTTGCTCGCTTTGCGCCCCGACCAGTTCTAGGGCGGGCCCTGAGCGCGGCCCCCTAGGCCACGCGCATCGAACACCGATGCATCTCGATGGGGCGAGGGACGCGCCGAATCAATTTGGAGGAGAAAGCGGATGAATAAGGAAGTGGTCGTGGTAGGCGGTGTGCGCACCGCCATCGGCAAGTTCGGCGGTAGCCTGAAAGACATCGCGCCCACGGAACTCGCGACGATCGTCGTGCGCGAGACGCTCGCGCGCACCGGGGTCGAGGCGGCGCAGGTCGAGCATGTCGTGTTCGGCAACATCCTGGCCACCGAGCCCAAGGATTTGTATCTGTCCCGCGTGGCCGCCATCAATGCCGGCATTCCGGAAACGACGCCCGCTTTCAATGTCAACCGATTGTGCGGTTCGGGATTGCAGGCGATCGTGTCGGCCGCGCAAACCATCCTGCTGGGCGATGCCGAAGTGGCGATCGGCGGCGGCGCCGAGAACATGAGCCGCGCGCCGTACATCGCCCCGGAAGCGCGCTTCGGCGCGCGTATGGGCGACATGCGTCTGGTCGACATGATGCTGGGCGCGCTGAACGACCCGTTTCACGCAGTCCCGATGGGCGTGACGGCGGAAAACGTCGCGCGCAAGTTCGGCATTTCGCGCGAAGATCAAGACGCGCTCGCCCTCGAGTCGCATCGGCGCGCCGAGCGCGCCATCGCGGAAGGCCGCTTCAAAGGCCAGATCGTGCCGATCACGCGGCGCGTCAAGGGCAAGGATGTCGTCTTCGACACGGACGAGCACGTTCGGCTCGGCGCGACGCTCGAGGATTTCTCGCAGCTCAAACCCGTCTTCGCTCGCGAGAACGGTACGGTCACGGCCGGCAATGCGTCGGGCATCAACGATGCGGCCGCCGCGGTGTTGCTGATGTCGGGCGAAGCGGCTCAGCGGCGGGGCGTCAAGCCGATGGCGCGCCTCGTCGCCTACGCCCATGCGGGCGTCGATCCGCTGCATATGGGTATCGGGCCCGTGCCGGCTACCCGGCTCGCGTTGCAGCGCGCAGGGCTGTCGGTGAGCGACATCGATGTGGTCGAGGCGAACGAAGCGTTCGCGGCGCAAGCCTGCGCGGTCACGCGCGAGCTCGGGTTCGATCCGGCCAAGGTCAATCCGAACGGGTCCGGTATTTCGCTCGGACACCCGATCGGCGCGACGGGCGCCTTGATCACGGTGAAGGCGATCGACGAGTTGCTGCGCATCGGAGGCCGCTATGCGCTCGTCACGATGTGCATCGGCGGCGGGCAAGGCATCGCGGCGATCTTCGAGAATCTGCGGTAGCCGACGCTCAATAGGCGTGATGACTCGACGCCCGGCGCAGCCGCGCTTAGGCTGCACTGTCCGTCGCGAGCGGCACGGCTTCACGCATGAGCGCGATGAACCGCTGCAAGCGCGACGGATAGAACTGCGCGTGCGGATAGACGAGATAAATCGGTAGCGCGGCGGCTTGCCATTTCGGCGCGAGATGAACGAGGCGCCCGCGGGCGAGATCGTCGGCGAGCAGCCACGCCGAGCCCGCGCAGGCCCCCACGCCCAGCACGGCGGCGCTGCGTAGCGCATAAAGGTTGTCGGTGCTGACGCGCGGATGCATGGAGACGCGACGCGTCTCTCCCGTTTCAGCATGAGTGAGCGTGAGCTCCGTGCGGTAATAGGTTCGCAATGCCAGCCACGGCAGGGCGACGAGTTCCTCCGGTTCTTGAGGAACACGACCGCCTTGGAGCAGCGCTGGCGAGGCCACCACGAAGCGGGCGACCTTCGACAGGCGAATCGCGACGACGGCCGGGTCCGTCGGCTCGCCCACCTGCACGGCGCAATCGATGCCGTTGGCGATGAAGTCGCGCACGTCGTCCTGCAGCAGCCAATCCACCGATACGCGCGGGTAGTCGCTTAGATACCGCGACAGCGGTTCGACCAGCCGTTCTTGACCGAAGGCATGTGGCACGGCCACCCGCAGCATGCCTTCCGGTTCCTCTTGGGCTCCGCGCAAATCAGCCTCGAACGACGCCCAACTCGCGAGCAATTCCTTGGCGCGCTTGAAACAGCGCTCGCCGTCGACGGTCAGCCGCATCGTATGCGTGGAGCGCTGCAGCAGCCGCACGCCGAGCGAGCGTTCCAGCGCCTGCAAGCGACGGCTGATGGTGGGCTGTGTCGTGCCCAGCAGCGCCGCGGCGGCCGACAAATTGCCCGCTTCGACTATACGCACGAACGTTTCCATGAGCTGAAAGCGTTGGCTCGCACCCTCTGCCGAAATTTCGGGTGCACGCGCCGCGTGGCTTTCGGCGGCTAAAGGACGTCTTTTCTTGGTCATACGCACAGCGTATAACAAATCTTCCTCGCGCGGTACTACCGGCGATCGGCCGCGGGCGTCACACTCGCGTCCATTCCTACTTCGCACGAACAACGAGAGAAAGGACTCCGATCATGTCCACCGCGCAAACCCTTCACGCCGCCCCGAGCGGCCTGCATTCCACCGAAGCGCCTACCGCGGCGGCGCCGCTTGCGCCCCGGTTGGTCTTACTGCTTGCCGCGGCGGCCGGGCTCGCCGTCGCGCCGCTTTACTACAGCCAGCCGATGCTCGGCATCCTCGAATCGGATACGGGCGCTTCGGCCCGTGCGATCGGCATGGTGCCGATGTTGACGCAACTGGGCTACGCGCTTGGGATCTTGCTGCTGGCGCCGCTCGGCGATCGCTTCGACCGGCGTCGCGTGATTCTGATCAAGGCCGGGGCGCTCGTCGGCGCCTTGCTGCTGGCCGCTGTCTCGCCCTCGATCGGCTGCTTGCTCGCCGCGAGTTTCGCCATCGGCCTGTCGGCCACCATGACGCAGGACATCGTGCCGGCGGCTGCGACGCTCGCCCCCGATGCCAGCCGTGGCAAAACCGTCGGGACCGTGATGACAGGATTGCTGCTCGGTATCTTGTTGTCGCGCGTCGTGAGCGGATTCGTCGCCGAGCATTACAGCTGGCGCGCGATGTTCGTCGCGGCGGCCGTGAGCGTGGCCGCGATCGGCGTGGCGGCGTGGCGCGGCCTGCCTTCGTTCAAGCCGACCACGCATCTGCCTTACCGCGCGCTGATCGGCTCCCTGGCTCACCTGTGGTGGCACCATCGGGCGCTGCGCCGCGCGGCGTTCGCTCAAGGGTTGCTGGCGATGGGTTTCAGCGCGTTTTGGTCGACGCTCGCCGTCATGCTGCACGCCGCACCGTTTCATCTCGGCAGCGCGGTGGCCGGCGCATTCGGCCTTGCGGGCGCGGCCGGCGCGCTCGCCGCGCCCATCGCAGGACGCTTGGCCGATCGGAGCGGGCCGGAGCGCGTGACGCGGCTCGGCATCGGTCTCGCGACGGTCTCGTTCGGCGTGATGGCGCTCGGCACGACGATGACGCCGCACGCACAGCTGGTGCTGCTCGCTATCGCGACGGTCGGTTTCGACCTCGGGGTGCAGGCCACGCTGATCGCCCATCAAACGATCGTCTACGGCATCGATCCGGCCTCGCGCAGTCGGCTCAACGCGGTGCTGTTCGTCGGCATGTTCATCGGCATGGCCGCGGGCGCCGGCCTGGGCAGCTTGGCGCTGGCGCAATGGGGCTGGATGGGCGTCATCGGCTTGGCGGTGGTCACGGCGCTGGCCGCGCTCGCGGTGCGGATGTGGCCTCGGTAAAGTCTCGGTGATGCGCTAGCCCACCGTGGCGGCGATATGATCTCGCAGCCACTGGTGCGCCGGGTCGCGATGCGTGCGTTCGTGCCAGAGCATGGACATCTCGTAGCCCGGCACCTCGATGGGCGGCTCCACCGCACGCAGCGCCGGGTGGCCTTGAACGAGCCGAAACGGCGCCATGGCCACGAGATCGGTGCCGGCCAGCGCCTGGAGCAGAAATAAGAAATGAGGAACGGACAGCGCCACGCGACGCGTCAACCCGACTTGCCCTAGCGTTTCGTCTGTCACGCCGCGAAACCCGCCGCCTTCGGGCGACACGATGACGTGTTCGAGTTTGCAGAATTGCGCGAGGGTGGGCCGCCGTTTGAGCCTCGGATGATCGGCGCGCCCCGCCAACACATAGCGCTCGGCGAATAGCGTACGCCGCCGCATGGCCTCGGGCGAATTGGCTGTCGTATGGAACGCTAGATCGATTTCGCCCGATGCGGCTTGCTTCTCGAAACGCGCGGGCGCCATCTCCACGACCGCGACCCGGCTGCCCGGCGCCGCTGTGCGCAGGCCGAGCAAAGCCGGCAGCACGATCGTCGATTCCGCGTAGTCGGTTGCCGCTAGTTTCCATGTCTGCTCCGCTTGCAGCGGATCGAACGGCCGCTCGGGCGCGACGGCGTGCTCCAGCGCGTTGAGGGCGTCGCGCAGCGGCGCGCGCAGCGCCTCCGCGCGCTTGGTCGGCTGCATGCCGCGCGGGCCTGGCAACAGCAGCGGATCGTCGAAGACGTCGCGCAGTTTGTTTAGCTGCACGCTGATCGAAGGCTGCGAATAGTGCAAGCGCTGCGCGGTGCGCGTGACGTTCAGCTCGGCAAGGAGCACGTCGAGCGTAACGAGAAGATTGAGATCGAGTTGGCGAAGGCGATTATCCACAGTAATACCTAGAATCTCATAAATTCATTTCTACTATACCGCCGTGCGCCTTACGCTGTGTTTTCCCAACACGCAAGCGAAGGCGCATCCCATGAACGTTCTCATCGTCTACGCGCATCCGGAGCCAAGCTCGCTCAACGGTGCGCTGAAGGATTTTTCGGTCGAGCGGCTCGAGGCCGCGGGTCACGCGGTGCGTGTGTCCGATTTGTATGCGATGCAGTGGAAGGCGGTGGTCGATACGAACGACAGCACCGAACATGTGCCGGGTACGCCGTTCAACGTATCGGCCGAATCCGCGCGCGCCTTGCGCAATGGCACGCAAAGCGAAGACATCGCCGCCGAGCAGGAGAAGCTGAAATGGGCCGATGCGGTGATCTTCCAATTTCCGCTTTGGTGGTTTTCGATGCCGGCGATCATGAAGGGTTGGGTGGACCGCGTCTATGCCTACGGATTCGCGTATGGCGTGGGCGAACACTCGGACACGCGGTGGGGCGACCGCTACGGAGAAGGGTCGCTAGCGGGCAAGCGCGCCATGCTGATCGTGACGACGGGCGGGTGGGAGCCGCACTATAGCCCGCGCGGGATCAACGGGCCGATCGACGATCTCTTGTTCCCGATCCAGCATGGCATGCTGTTTTATCCGGGCTTCGACGTATTGCCGCCGTTTTTGGTCTATCGAGCGGGCCGGATGGATGCGGCGAAGTTTTCGCTGACCTGCGATGCGCTGGGCCGGCGTCTTGACGAACTTTGGAGTACCAGGCCGATCCCTTACCGCAAGCAAAACGCCGGCGACTACGACATTCCCGAATGCACGCTGAAGGACGATGTCGCGCCGGGCGCGACCGGCTTCGGCTCGCACGTGGCTCGGTGATCGATCGCGCGGGCGCCGAATGGAACCGACCGAAACCGATTCGAGCGGAGGTCGAAGACCGCGCGACACCTTAAATCGAACGCTCGATGGCCCGCTCGAGCAGCGCCAAGCCAAGGTCGATCTCTTCCTCGCTGACCGTCAGCGGCGGGGCGATCCGGAAGACGCTGCCCATGCCGGGCAATTGCACGATGTTCATGCTGAGCCCGAGGTTCATGCATTCCCGCGTGATCTTCGCGCCCAGGGCATCGGCAGGTTCCTTCGTCTTACGGTCCTTGACGACTTCCATGCCGAGCAACAAGCCGCGCCCGCGAACGTCGCCGATGCAGGCGAAACGCTCCATCAAGTCGAGCAAGCCCCGTTTGAGCCGCTCGCCCATGGCGCTGGCGCGCGCGGCCAACGCGTCGCGTTGCACGACGTCGAGCACGCGCAGGCCCACAGCCGCGGGCAACGGATCCGAGACGTGCGTCGTATAGAACAAGAAGCCCAAGTCATGGGCTTTTTCTTCGATCTGCGCGGATGTGACGACGGCGGCAAGCGGCAGGCCGGCGCCGAGCGTCTTCGATAGCGTCAGAATGTCGGGCGTCACACCGTCGCGCTCGAACGCGAACATCGTGCCGGTGCGTCCCACGCCGGTTTGCGCTTCATCGAGGATGAGCAGCATGCCGCGCTCCTCGCATTTACGCTTGAGCGCGGCGAGGTAGCCGGGCGGTAGATCGATGATGCCGCCCGAACTCAGAATCGGCTCCGCGATGAAGGCGGCCAGATTGCCGCTCGACTGGCGATCGATGAGATCGAACGCATAGTCGAGTTCCGCGAGGCAGTCGTACTGGCCGTTGCGTTCGAAGCGCGGCCGGTACGCGTGCGGCGCGGGGATCGCGAACGATCCCACCGCGGCTGGGCCCACCCCCCTGCGGCCGGCGCTGTAGGTAGCCGACGCGGCCGCGCCCGTCATACCGTGCCATGACTGAGCGAACCCGACGATTTCGTATTTGCCCGTGACGAGCTTCGCCATGCGAATGGCGGCTTCGTTCGACTCCGCGCCGGTACTGAGCAGCAGCGCGCGATCGAGCCCGGCGGGCGTGATCTCGGCGAGCCGCGTGGCTAGGTCGACTACCGGCCGAGACAGCATGCCGCTGAAAAGATGGTCGAGCTTGCCGGCGTACTCGGCGATCACCTGCACGATGTCGGGGTGGCTGTGGCCCAGGACCGCGCTCATTTGTCCCGAGGTGAAATCGAGAATCGGCCGGTCGTCGGCGTCGTAGACGAAGCTGCCTTGAGCCCGCTCGATGATCATGCGCTCGAACACGCCCCCGTATCGGATCAAATGTTGCTCGGCGTGACGCCAAAACGTCGCATCGTCGTTCCGTGACATATCGAATCTCCAATCGAGCGGGGGCGCCAAACACTTTACTCGCTACTCGCCTGGGGCGTACAGATCGAGCAGTTTCAACGTGACGCCGTTGGTCCAGCCGAAGCCGTCTTGCAGCGGATATTCGCCGCCTCCGCCGCCGCCCGCGTTGGGGCCCTCCACCACGTATTTTTCGACGAGCTTCTGGTCCGACGCATAGACTTGCTTCACGTCGGCGAGAAAGCGCGTGCCGACCGTTTGCGCGAATTTCTCGTCGCCGTAATGCTGGGCGCCCTTGATCGTCAGCCAGTGCAGCGGCGCCCAGCCGTTCGGCGCATCCCACTGCTGTCCCGTTTGGAACATGGTCGTGGCGAGCCCGCGGTCCTTGAGCAGTTGGGTCGACACCGCATGCAGCGTCTTTACAGCGCGCTCAGGCCATGCGGCCCGCACGAACAGCGGGTAGACGGCCGCCGCCGAAAGGTTGTCGCGCCGCTTGCCTAACCGCCAATCGTAATCGGCGTAATAGCCTTTCGGATTCCACAGGTAACGGTTGATCGCCTCCGCCCGCCGCTCGGCTTTACCGATGTAATCGGCCGTGCAGCGGAAGTCGAGCGATTGCGCGCAGCCTTTGGCAATCGTCGCCTCGAGCGAGAACAGCAAGCTGTTCAAATCGACGGGCACGATCGAGGTCGTGCGGATCGTCGTCAGCGTTTGATTGTCGCCGAACCAGCGCGAACTGAAATCCCAACCGGATTCCGCGGCGGCGCGCAGGTCGCGATAGACTTCGCGCGGGTCGCGGCCCGCGGCCTGTTTGGCCGTGATCACGTCTTCCAAGTACGACTCGTCTCGCGGCGTATCGCGTGCATCCCAATAGCGGTTGAGCACGGCGCCGTCTCGGAACACGACGACATTGCGCGTGGCTTGGCCGCGCGGTGTCGTATCGGCGCCCATCATCCAGTACGCGTACTCCTTCTTCAGCTGGGGCAGATACTTTTGATAGACGCGGTCGCCTTCGACTTTCGCGGCGAGTTGAACCATCAAGCCGTAGAACGGCGGTTGCGAGCGGCTGAGATAGTAGGTGCGGTTGCCGTTGGGAATGTGACCGAAGCGGTCGATCTCGTAGGCGAAGTCGTCGAGCATGTCGTCGACGAGATCTTCGCGGCCTGCTTCCTGCAGGCCCAGCATCGTGAAGTACGTATCCCAGTAGTAGCCTTCGCGAAAGCGCCCGCCGGGCACGACGTAGGGCTTGGGTAATGGAATCAGCGAACTGTTGGCCGGCACGTCGGCGGCCGTCGTCGTCCGCGTGAGCTTCGGCCATAGCCAGTCGATGTGTTCGCGCAGCGTTTGGCCGCTCGGCGGCGTGATGACAGGCTCGCTCGGCAGCGTGAAGTGCGCCAGCACGAATCCCTTCAAATCGAAGTTCGGCTGATTCTTCGACTGATCGTAAAGTTGCACGATCGCGGCCGGGGTGCTGTTGGGCACAGCGTCGACGAAAGTCTTTTGATCGGGGAAGATCTGCTGCGTCTGCACGGCGACGAATAGATCGCCGTAAAGCTCGGAAGGCGGCGGGGGTAAGGCGGCGGCGCTATCGACCGCGGCATCGGCGCGGCATATCGACGAGGCGGCAAGGCCGGTCAGCAATGCAATAGCCGCAAGCCGCGCTTTGCGAACGCGCAGGACGCGATGGCCGCGCAAGCCGTGCATCAGGGACGATTCGAACATGGCTCCTCCATGAGATGAGATGGTTCGTTTTTGGTCCCCTCGTCTTATGCTTTCGATCGGCGCGCCAACGCGCAAATGTGGCTGTGTATGCGATGGTGCCGCGATTTTGACAAAGAAGAAGTCGAAAGAAATTGATGGAAAACGTTTGCGCGACGAGAATGCGCAAGCGTATGCACGTGAAATGGCGCTGCCAAATAGACGGGGCGGTATATTTGCGCCGTCGAGCGTCACGTTTTTGAAAGCGCGTAAGCTCGCCTTCAAATGCTAGTAGTGGCTCGGCGAGAATTTGAAAAACGTTAGGCGAGAATAGAAGCGGAGGTCGCGAAATATACGCCAAGCGTCCGACGGAACGGGCACCGCCTTCCCAATACGGCAAGCGGCACGGCGGCAGACGAACGCAAGCGGCGCGCTCGCGAGCACGCCTTCGAGGGGTACATCGGAGGAATCAGCGGCGGCGCATTTGTCCCTGGTCGCGCAGGTTCTCGCGCACTCTTTTGGTGACGAGCACGGCGAGGTAGTCGGTGATGCGAGCGCCGTCGCTGAACGCTTGCCAGGTCTGCGAGACCATTTTCGATACGGTCTCGGGCGGGGCGCCCGTGTCGTTGGCGATCGATTCGACTAGATCGTCGACGTTCGGTTGAGTCATGTTGATCTCCGCGAAAGGGGCAACGTGCGAGGCGACTCTCGCTATTTAAGATGATTCGCGTTCATATGCCAATTGAATTGCGCTATCGCGCCTGCGACGGTTCGTAGCAGAGCTCGCGCGCGGCGCCGGTCTTTCCTCATTAGGCCTTGTCGGAATCAGTCATTCACTTCCATTTCGAAGGGCGCCGCCGGTCGCATCGATTTCCGCGACGATCGCATCGATGCGTGCGAGATGCGCACGGTTGTCATGGTCCCACGGGTGAAACGTCGGCTTGAAGAATCTCAGCCATTCGAGTGCGATGTTCGGAAACACGCCGCGCCGCCCGAACAGAAAGCGCAGTAAAAGCCACAGGCCGCGCAAATGCCCGCCGCGATGCCGATCGGCAACCAGTAGGCGCACATGGAAACTGAAGGCGATCGTCCAAAAGAGCACCGTGACTTGCAGCATCGTCAACGTTCGCATGAAGTACCGCTTCAGGCCGGGCTCGACCGCCGCGTTCCAGACGTCGAACGAGACCGACTTGTGCTCGGTTTCTTCCAGCGCGTGCCACATCCAGAGCTGCGCATAAACAGGCGCGGAACTCGCGATGCGTGTGTCGTCGTCGAGCAGCAGGCCAGCGAGCATCGCCGTGTAGTGTTCCAGCGCGACGGTTTGCGCGAGCCGAATCGAGGGCGGCAGCGTTCGGCGTCCGTAATCGAGCAGTTTCTGAATCCGCTTGTCGAGCCGGGCGGCCGGAAGTCCGGCCGCTTCGAGCGCCGCATTGTATTGGACGTGCTCGCGCGTGTGCATCGCTTCCTGCCCGATGAAACCGAGCACTTGCCGCTTCAGCGTCGGGTCTTCGATGCGGTCGCGATAATGGCGCACGCTGTCGATGAAATAACGTTCGCCCGCGGGGAACATGAGCGACAACGCATTGAAGAAATGCGTCACGTAAGGGCCGAGCGCGTGCCAGTCGCAGGCGCGCTCCGCAGGCAGGGTGAAGCGAAGGTCGCGCCGTATCGGCATCGTCATGGCAGCCTCTCGTTATCTTGTTATTCGATATCGCATCTTAATATCG
>DATJJH010000022.1:0-46844 GCA_035492395.1 Trinickia sp.
ATACGCTACTTCCGTGCCCTGGATTATTTCTATACCGCGGCGGAAGCCTTAGGTTATGCGACACGTTGGGGGCGGATATGGGTCGATTACCGGCTGCGCAAACTCGCAGAAACCGTCATGCGTAGCGACAAAGTCGAACGACAGGCTTGACGCTGCTGGCGCAACTCAGGAGGTCTCAGTCATGCAAATGCATACCGCGCTGCCGGTCACGCGGGCTCTGCGCTTCATCCTGCGCGATCCGGCTAACCCAACCGCAGCGCTGATTTACTGGCTCGGCGCTGTGAAGCCTTCAACTCACGCGAGCTTTGCTGCAGTTGCCCAGCGCTTCGCGCCGCTGATGCAAGTCGTCTTTGCCGAGGAGCGTCCCGGTGCGTTTGTCAACCGAAATGCCGTCCGCGAAGCGCATCGTTCTGGCGCGGCCACACGGCTAATCTTTTTCGACGAGTCCTGGCTGGATATATGGGATGACAGCCATTGCTCGGACATCTGCAATCTGTATTCTTGCCGGAGGCAATCATGCTGCTCGCCCAAATTCAATCTTCCATGGATGTAAAGACACATGTGGAAACCGAGCGCATCGTGTCCGAAAGCGACTTGGTTCAACTGAAGGCGTGCGTTCATTTGCCGACGGCGACACCGCAGCAGCGAGCGATGGTGGAAATGCTCGAAAGCACCGCTCTACTCGTCGGCCCTGAGCAAGTTCCCCCTGACGTTGTCACGATGAACACGACCATTGAGTGCACAGTTGTCGACAGCGCCAACACCTATCAATGGACGCTGGTATATCCCGAGAGGGCGGACTACCTGATGGGGCGTCTGTCCGTTCTGTCGCCTGCCGGCATTTCGCTTTTGGGTGCGCGATGTAGTCAGACCGTGACGTGCCGACCACCGAGCGGCGTGCAGATCCGTTACGTGATCAAAGCGATCCTGCTGCAACCGGAGCGTCGCCACCTGGCGCAGTGACACCGCGGGCTACCATCTCACTCACTCGCGAGGTGGTAGCCGGCAGTTGCAACCATCAAGCAGCTAACCGTTTTTCACGCGAAGACGAAGTACTTGCGCACCGTCTCCACCACTTCCCAAGTGCCCTTCATGCCGGGTTCGATGACGAACACGTCGCCGGCCTTCAGGTGCACGGCCGCCTCGCCTTCCGGGGTGATGATGCAGTACCCGTCGAGAAAGTGGCAGAACTCCCATTTCTCGTAATTCACCTCAAATTTGCCCGGGGTGCAGATCCAGGTGCCCATGATTTTGTTGCCGTCTTTGGAAACGTAAGCGTTGAGGTTGACGGTGTGCGGGTCGCCGCCGATGCGCTTCCACTTGGTGGCGTCAACGACCGGGGTGGGGCAGGTTTCGCGCAAAACGGTGATGAAGTCGGACATTTAAGCTCCAAACGATCTGATAAAAACGGGTTTGCCCAGAAATTTAATCAGACTGTGGAATCCGCTGATAGAACAAAAACGGCATCACCATGGGACACCTTTGCCGACAGGCCTCGTGTTACGAGGTGAAATGCCTTACGTCGAAGGCTTGAATCCACATCGCCGCCTTGTCCGTTCGCCATGTCATCGTGTTTGCCGCCCGCGGGGCAGGTAAAATCGCATGCCTTACGCCGAATGCGTCACCCGATATCAGCGAACTCGCCATGACCGATCAGTCCTTTACCTCTGTCGACCTGCCACCCGAAATCGCAGTCGATTCCACCGCCGAGGCCCAAGCCGCGGAGACACCCGAAACGGTGCATGAAGACCGTCTTTGGCGCGACAGCGGCTGGACCGCGCGCATCATTAAGAACGAGGACGATGACGGCTGGGCTGTCGAAATGATCAAGGACGGTGAGCCGGAACCTGCGCTCGTCGGTCCGTGGACCATGGGTCGCAACAAGAAGGACCCGAAACCGCTCGATACGTCGGCATTCAATACGCTCGTGAAGACGGCGTCGGAGGTGTTGCGCCGGCACGAGCAGCAACTGCGCGCGCAGTTGCATAAGAGCGTGACCGTCGAGGCGGCGTCGGGCGACGGCGAATTGGAAATCACGCTGGACATCGTCCCCGATGAGGACGAGCCCTATGCGCTGCTGACCGCGCTCGACTCGCTCGGCGAACGGCTGGCGCAGGTGCAGGTGTCGGCGGGCTTCAAACTCACCAAGGCGAGCGCCGCGAGCTGGGTGGAGAACGAATTTCGCCGGCCGAGCGGGTCGTAACGCCTCCGGCCCGCGCGCGGCCGGTTTTGCCGATAACGTGCATTTCCTTGCGCGAGCTAGGACCGCGATGCACGAGCCGGCGCTTACGGCCCCTCAATAAACCGGATGCCCGCTAATGAGGCTAGGCAGCCAGGTGGAAAAGAACGGCAAATACGTGACGATGTTGATCGCGCTGAAAATCGCAAGATAGTACGGCCACGCCACCTTGGTCGTTTCCCCGATCGATACGTTGCCGATCGCACAGCCCACGAACTGCACCGATCCGATCGGCGGATGCACGAGACCGAGCGAGCAGTTCAGCAATAGCATGATGCCGAACTGTACCGGCCCGACGCCGCATGCCATGGCGATCGGCAGGAACAGCGGCGTCGTGATCAGAATGTGCGCGGCCATGTCGACGAACGTGCCGAGGAACACTTGAAGCACATTGATGTAAAGCAACATCAGCCAAGGTGCGGCCGTGGACTGCTTGAGCAAGCCTTCGATCGCATCGGGAATCTCCAGATACGACATCTGAAAACGCAGCATGTTCGACACCGCGATCAGCAGCAGCACGACACCCGTCGTGCGCGCGGCATGCGAGAGCGCGCGCCATAGCTTCGCGCGATTGAGCGTTCGGTAGACGAAGGACGTGAGCACGAGCGAGTAGACCACCGCGATAGCAGCGGCTTCGGTCGCCGTCGCGATCCCCTTCGCGACGCACACGAGGATGATGGCGATAACCATGAGCCCCGGTACGGCGCCCGCGAAGCTGCGCGCGACGGCGTACCAGCCTGGAAACTTCGGCAGTTCGGTCGAACCGTCCGCGCGGCGCGGGTACCCGTGGCGCACCGCTTGCCAGTAGGCGGCCGCGAGCACGAAACCCATCACCCAAAGCACGGGCAGCAAGCCCGAGAACAGCAAGTCGCCGATCGATACGCCGCTCACCGAGTGGCCGTTGAGCATGCCCGTGATCCCTTGCGCGGCGAATGCGTAGATGATCATGTTGGTCGACGTGGGCATGAGCGCGCCGGCCAGGGACGCATGCGTCGTGACGTTCACGGCGTAGGCCGCGCTATAGCCTTCGCGTTTCATCAACGGAATGACCACGCCGCCCATCGCCGAGGTGTCGGCGGTCGGCGAACCGGATACGCCGCCGAAGAGTGTGCAGGCGACGACGTTCGCCATGCCGAGGCCGCCCCGGAAATGCCCGACGGCCGACTGCGCGAAGCGCAAAATGCGGTCCGCGATGCCGCCGTGCAGCATCAGTTCGCCGGAAAAGATGAAGAAGGGCACGGCGAGGAACGAAAACGCGTTCATCCCCGAGATCATCGATTGCATCGCGGTGGCGATCGGCAGACCTTCGACAAGGTAGGTGGCCACACACGAGATCCCGAGCGCGAACGAAACGGGCACGCCGAGGACGAGAAGCAGCAAGAAGCTGCCGGACAGGATTGCGAGTTCCATGACGTTTAACGTGGTTCGTGACGACGAAGCGCAAGCAAGTGCTCGAGCGAGAAGAGGATGATCGCCACGCCGGCGGGCAGGGCGATGGCGTAGCGCAGCGCCTCGGGCAGGCCGAGAATCGGAATGCGGTCGTCGATGGTCGTGGCCGCCATGCTGCCGCACCCGACGATGATCGCGATGGCGAAGGCGATCAAGCAAAGATGCTGGAACGCCAGCGCGACGGTGCGCGCTTTCGGCGAAAGCCGGCGCACGAACGAGTCGAGGCCGATGTGGCCGCCGTCGCGCACTTTCATCGCCGCGCCGAACAGCGCGATCGCGATGACGAGCAAAAGCGCGATCGGTTCGACGAAATCAGGGGCGTCGTTCAGCAGATAGCGCATGACCACGCTATAGAAGACGAGCCCGGTCAGTACGACGAGACAGAGGGACGCCACGACGGCGAGCGCCCGAAAGAGCGCATCGTTCGAGCGCTTGAGGAGCTTCATGAGTTCGGTCCTTCAACGAATTGCGCCCGCCTCGCCGCCGGCCATCGGCCGGAGGACGTGCGGGCGTTGCCTGATGGACGCGCGAAGGCGCGTCGCTGGGCCGTTACTTGATCGCTTCGATCTCGTCGACGATCTGCTTCATCTGCGGCGTTTTCTCGTATTTCGTCCACAAAGGCTGCATCGCCTTCACGAAGGCCGCCCGGTTGACTTGCGCCGCGGGGATGATCGTCGCACCGCCCTTGGTGACGATGTTCTGCGCCTCGGCTTCGCGCGCAGTCCACAGCTTTTGGTAATACGGCACGGAATCGGCCGCCGCCTTCTTGATCGCGGTCTGCTCCTCGGGCGAAAGCTTGTCCCAGATCTTCTTCGAGAAGACGAGCACTTCAGGCGTCATGGCGTGCTGCGTTTCCGAATAATCTTGCGCGACTTCGAAGTGCTTGGTTTCCTCGTAGGACGGCAGGTTGTTTTCCGCCGCGTCGACCAGCCCAGTCTTCAAGCCGGTATAGACCTCCGCGAACGGCATCGGTGTGGGCGTGCCGCCCATTGCTTTGATTTCGTCGACCATCAGATCGGACGGCTGCACACGCACCTTCAGCCCCTTCATGTCCGCGGGCGAACGCACAGGCCGCTTCGCGTAGATCGAGCGAGCCCCGCTCTCGTAGAACGTCAGGGCGATCATCCCCTTGGCCGCGAATGCATCGAGAATCTTTTGTCCTTCGGGGCCGTACATCACCTTGCGGAAATGGTCGATGTCGCGGAACAGGAAGGGGAGCGACGGGATCAGCGATTCCGGCACGATCTCGTTGAAGGCAGCGCCGTTCGCGCGAACCATGTCGATCGCGCCGATCCGCACTTGATCGATCGTGTCCTTCTCCGAACCGAGCGCACTGTTGCCGAACACTTTGATCGAATCCTTGCCGCCCGTGGCCTTCGAGAGCTCGTCGCTCATGTGCTTCACGGCCATGTTGGTCGGAAAGTTATCCCCATGCACGTCGGCCGAGCGAAACACGCGCGCCTGCGCGGACATCGCAAAGCCGGCAAGCAACGCCACCGCAAGCGCGGCGCGAGAGCGTGTGAATGTCCTTTTCATCGTTGATATCCTGATCCAAAACTCGTCTTAGAGGTCGTACGTCGTATAACATGCGAGACTTTACGGACATCCAATCGGAAGCTCACTCGGGGGATACCCTTGGGCGAGGCCGCCTGCCTGCGGCGGCCCGGGGCGTGGTGATGTTGGGGGCGCAGATCGGGCGCGCGGCAGTGCGGGAATGGGGCAACGTGCCGGGAAGCAAAGGGGCGCCCGCCAACGGGATTTGGTAAGTAAAAACACCTAGTTATACGATGACGTATAAGAATGTGCGGAACGGCTGAAATCGCTGGCGAGCCGGCGAACCGACCGAGGCGACCGGCTATTTATCGCATGAGCAGGGTGACTGCCGCCCAGCCGATCAGGACCAGCCCCAGAGCCTGGCCCACGCGCTCGCCGCGGGCGAGCAGTTTCTCGACGAAGACGAACAGCGACAGCGCGGCGATCCACACGAGGTTCATGACGCCGCCGACGAACAGCAACGTCATCAGCAGCCAGCAACAGCCGACGCAGTACATGCCGTGATGCGCGCCCAGCGCGAATCCGCTCGCGATGCCCACTCGGCGATGCTCCGCCAGGAAGCGGGCGGGCGCCCGGCACTGCGCGAGGCAAGCGCGCTTGAGTGGGGTGAACTGGTAAAGCCCGGCGGCGGCCAATACGATCGCGGAAAGCGTCGCGCTCTTGGACCACAGTGTCATGGCCGAAATGAGCCCGGTGGGCTGAAGCGTTTTTTGAAGCAAAGCCGCGCAGACGGAAAAGGCAAGCCACGCCGTCAGATAGCCGGACAGCAGCAAGAGCGTCGACAGGGACGATTTCGCGCCGTCGATGCCGTAGTGCCGCAGAACGCTTCGGTACAGCAAAACAAGCGGCGCCGCGCTGGGTGTCATCATGGCGATCATCATCGTCCACCACATCAGGATCACCGTGGGCAGCGACGGATCCATGCCGCCCGCGCCGCCTGCGAGCCGATGCGGAAAGAGCGCGATGGACGTCATCTCGAGCGCCGACATGCCGGTGCCCGCTCCGCTCCATAGATAGGACCAGCACAGCCCGACCACCGCGGCCATCCCCGCCAGGGCCGCGATGCGTTCGCGTCCGATGATTGTTTCGAGTGCGATCATGCCGTGGCGCGATGCCGAATCAGCCCTTGGTGGTTCATATGCAATCGCGCGAATTGCGCATGCGTGCCGTCGAGCGTCAGTGCGATGTTCCCTTGAGCGCGACCCGCGCCGGAGCCGATCTCGGCGATCTCGAATTCGAAGCCGTGCGGCAGATCGATTCGAACGCGGTGGGCTTCGCCGGTCACCGGATTGCGCAAAGGCTCGCCGGTCAAATCGAATACGCCGGCGACATGGATCCGGCCGCACCGGGCATCGACGTCGGCGTCGAAGTCGATGCGGGTCGATATCGGATCGAAGACTTGCGCCATGGTGGAAGCGAATATGGAGAACATCGTTGCAAAGGGCTCGGTGTCCTGCCCGGTCATGATTCTCAAGAGCGCGCTTCGCTGCGCGGCGTCGGCCCGCTCGTCGACGATCGGCTGGCACTTGCCTTTGCCTTCGTGGATCGGGCCGGGCCAGCTCAGTACGAGCGCGAGATTGAGCCCGTCCAGCCTCACGTCGCCGTGATGGCCGCGCGCGATCGAAATCGCGCCCATCGCTTCGCATGTGCCGTTCGTCGGCGGCGCGTTGAATTGGCAAGGACAACCGTATGAGCAGTTGCAGCACATGAACTCGGCGCCTTCGATCTCCCAAGGAGTCATGGCCCCTCCCTCTGCCGCCCCGCGATAGGGGCGCGTGGTTCGAATCTAGTGCACGTCAACGGGGAAATCAAACGCGTTGCGCGCTGCGATAGACTGGCGGCCGTTTCAAGTCATTCCATGACTGCGGATAAACACTCGCCCTCTAAGCGGAGAAGAAAACGATGTGGACGCACAAGGAAAGTATCGACATCGATGCAACGCCGGAACAGATCTGGACGCTGTTTAGCGACGTAGACGGATGGGGCAGATGGAACGCCGGCATCGAGCACATCGAGCTTCACGGCGCGTTTGCCGCCGGTACGACGTTCACGATGAAGGTCCCCGGCGGCGATGCATTTACGAGTCTGCTTCTCGACGTTCGCGACAACGCCGGTTTCACCGATGAAACGATCATCGACGGCACGCGCGTCGTCGTGCGTCATGAGCTGCGAGCGACGTCGTCCGGGCAGACCCGCGTGACATACGGCACCGAGATCACGGGCCCCCATGCAAGCGAGTTCGGCCCGATGGTGACCGGCGATTTCGGCGCCGTGCTGGCCGCGCTCAAGCGCTTGGCCGAGACGCTTCGTCAATCCGACTGAAAGCCGCGCGGGCTCGAACGTCGCGATGCATTTCCTCAAGTTTTTCGTAAGGAAGCCGTTAAAAGATCGAAAGGCGTGACCGCAACCGTTCGTCGCGTTTCTCGTATGCCGTTTCGATTTTTTCTGAGGATTGTCCGCGATGCGCAATAACGTGCCTGTCAGTCAGCACGAGTACGAGTTGTCCGATAACGCCACGCTGATGTCGACGACCGACACGCAAAGCCGCATCACCTACGCCAATGCGACCTTTGTCGAGGTGAGCGGTTTCGCGGTGGAAGCGCTGCAAGGTGAGCCCCACAACATCGTGCGGCACCCTGACATGCCCAAGGAAGCGTTCGCCGACATGTGGACGACGCTCAAAGGCGGGGAGCCCTGGACGGCCATCCTCAAGAACCGGCGTAAGAACGGCGATCACTATTGGGTGCGCGCGAATGCGACGCCCGTGGTGCGCGGCGGACGCACGGTCGGCTATATGTCCGTGCGCACGAAGGCCTCGCGCGAGGAGATCGCGGCCGCCGAGGCGCTCTACCAAAGCTTTCGCGAGGGAAGCGCCGGCAACAAGGCGTTCCATAAGGGCCTCGTCGTGCGCACGGGCTGGCTCGGTTGGACTAGCGCATCGAAGACGATGTCGGTGCGCTGGCGCATTCGCCTCGCGCTGATCGCGCTCGTGCCTTTGCTGGTCGCCTGCGCCGCGGCGACCGGACAAGGGGGCGTCGGCCTCGCCCTGTTCGGCGCGGGTGCGGCCGTCGCGCTCGGCCTCGCATCGCTTTGGCTCGAAGCGCAAATCGCGCGGCCGCTCGAGCGCTTGCGCGAGCATGCGCTCAACGTGGCGTCGGGACAAGGCCGGCAAGCGGTCGAAGCCGGCCGCGTCGACGAAATCGGCATGGCAATGCGCACGGTCAGCCAATTGGGCCTGATGTTCCGCTGGCTCGTCGACGACGTCAGCGCGCAAGTGCGGCACGTGCAGCAGTCGATCAACGAATTCGCGCAAGGCAATGTCGATCTGAGCTCACGCACGGAGCAGGCGGCATCCAGCGTGCAGCAAACGGCTTCGTCGATGATGCAGATGACCTCGACCGTCAAGAGCAACGCGGAAACGGCGTCGGCCGCGAATCGGCTTTCGAGCACGGCGAGCGAATCGGCGACGAAGGGCGGGCGCGCGGTGTCGGAAGTCGTCAATACGATGAACGAGATCACGGACAGCTCGCGCAAGATCGCCGACATCATCGGCGTGATCGACGGCATCGCGTTCCAAACCAATATTCTCGCGCTCAACGCGGCCGTCGAAGCGGCGCGGGCCGGCGAGCAGGGCCGCGGGTTCGCCGTGGTGGCGGGCGAGGTGCGCAGCTTGGCTCAGCGCAGCGCCTTGGCCGCCAAGGAAATCAAGACGCTCATCGACGCGAGCGTCGAGAAGGTGGAATCGGGCTCGAAGCTCGTCGACGATGCGGGCCGCACGATGGACGACATCGTCGCGCAGGTCAAGCGCGTCTCCGATCTCATCGCCGAAATCAGCTCGTCGACGAGCGAGCAGAGCGCCGGCGTGGTGCAGGTGGATCGTGCTGTCGGCGAGCTGGACAACATCACGCAGCAAAACGCCGCGCTTGTCGAGCAAAGCACGGCCGCGCTCGCGAGTCTGAAGCAGCAGGCCACGCGGCTCGTCGACGCGGTCAGCGTCTTTCGCTGACGGGGCCCACCGGCGCGCGCACGCGGCGGTGCTATCCTCTCGTCCGGTTCAACCTGGTCCCCCGGACGCCTAATACTTTTTTATGACCGATCTCATCAAGCGCGCTTCGGCCGAAGCGCGCGCTTTCGCACGCGGCGAGCGCGCCGAGCGCGCCCGCCGTGCGCAAGTCCAAAAATCCAAATCGTCCAAACGCGGTCCGCGCGCCGACGCGCTCGACGACGAATCGGGCCGCGCCGCGTTGCGCATCGAACTGCCGCGCAAGCCGCGATTCGCGCCGGTCACGTTCTCCGAGGAACGCGGCGTGCGCTACCTTCACTTCGGCACCGAGTGGGTTCAAGGCGCGATGCGCCTGAACAAGCCCGACCGGATCGAACTCGAGTATGCGCAGCAGATGATGGCCTGGCTGCTCTTTCTCGAAACGCCAAAGCGCGTCGTTCAGCTCGGGCTCGGCGCGGCGGCGCTGACGAAGTTCGCGTATCGCTATTTGACGAACGCCCGAGTGGAAGCGGTGGAGCTCAACCCTGCCGTCGTCGTGGCGGCGCGCACGATGTTCGCATTGCCGCCCGACGATGCGCGGCTGACGGTGCGCGAAGCCGATGCTTGGGATTTTGTGCACGACCGCGCGAACCATGGCGCGATCGGCGCGCTGCAAATCGATCTCTACGATGCGACGGCGCGTGGCCCCGTGCACGACAGCCTCGCGTTCTATCGCGCCGTGCGCGCGTGCCTGACCGATGCGGGCATGGCCACGATCAATCTCTTCGGCGATCACCCCAGCTTCGTGCGCAACATGAAGCAATTGAACGCCGCGTTCGACGGCCGCGTCATCGCATTACCCGAAGTGCACGAGGGCAACCGCATCGCCCTGGCGTTCTCGGGCCCGGCCCTCGAGATCCCCTACGTCGCGCTCAAGCAACGCGCGAAGCTGATCGAGGACACGCTTGGCCTCCCGGCTCGGCGCTGGGTCAAGGCGTTGCGCGAAGTCGACACGGCTCGCACGACGCGTGCGCCGTCCAGCGCGCCGGATATGTTCACTATTTGATGCACGCAGGGCCGCCCGGCATGCCGGGCGGCGCAGGCGCAAGCGGTCATGCCCCGGGTCTGTCCCGCTTGACCGTTCGCGCGCGGCTCTTATACTCTTGCGAAGCTTAATAAGCTGAAGGATGGCCGGCGAGCCGCGCTGCATGCGGGTTTCGAGCCGGTCGACATAGGGGTGGTCTCCCAGGGAGCTTCCTCACGGATTGCCTCCATGGGATTCGTGGGGGCAGTCCCGCTAAGGGACCGCCTTCGGGGTGTGTCTCGAGGGGAATCACCTCTTGGGGCGAAAAAGAGTAAAAGAGGAGACGTCATGGCTCACAACGCCGACGCCAATCGAGCCGCCAAACGCTGGCTCTGGCTGCTGGTCATACCCTGGATCGCCATGATCTGGGTGCCGTCGTACAACAAGGTCGAACCGCAATTGGGCGGATTCCCGTTCTTCTATTGGTATCAGCTGTTCTGGGTGCTCGCGAGCGCCATCATCACGGCTATCGTCTATTTCAAGACCAAAACGCGTTCGAATCCGGGCGCCTCTGCCGGAGATGCTCGATGAACGCTACAGCAACATTCGTTTTCGTCCTGTTCTTCATCGGGGTCACGATCCTCGGGTTCGTGGCCGCTAATTGGCGCCGCGGCGATCTGGCGCACCTCGAAGAGTGGGGCCTCGGCGGCCGCCGCTTCGGCACGATCGTCACCTGGTTCCTGCTCGGCGGCGATCTGTACACCGCCTATACGTTCGTGGCGGTGCCGGCCCTCGTGTTCGGCGCCGGTGCGATGGGATTCTTCGCGCTGCCGTATACGATTCTCATCTATCCCTTCGCGTTCGTCGTGTTCCCGAAGCTGTGGGCGGTGGCCAAGCGCCATGGCTACGTGACCTCGGCCGACTTCGTCGGCGCACGCTACGGCAGCCGCATGCTCGCACTGGCCGTGGCCGTCACGGGGATCGTCGCGACGATGCCCTACATCGCGCTGCAGCTCGTCGGCATCGAAGTGGTGATCGGCGGCCTCGGCTTCGACACGTCGGGCTTCGTCGGCGATTTGCCGCTCATCATTGCATTCGCGATCCTCGCGGCCTACACCTACACGTCGGGTCTGCGCGCGCCGGCCATGATCGCCGTCGTCAAGGACTTGCTGATCTACATCACGATCATCGCGGCCGTCATCGTCATTCCGGCGCAGCTCGGCGGCTTCGGGCACATCTTCAGCACCGTGCCGCCCGCGAAGCTGCTGCTCAAGGCGCCTGACGTCTCGAGCATGAACGGCTATAGCGCGTACGCAACGTTGGCGGTGGGTTCGGCGCTCGCGCTGTTCCTTTACCCGCACTCCGTCACGGCGATCTTGTCCTCGTCCTCGGGCAATACGATCCGCCGCAACATGGCGATGTTGCCCGCGTATTCGCTCGTGCTCGGTCTGCTGGCGCTGCTCGGCTACATGGCGCTGGCATCGGGCGTGAAGGACATGCCCGAGTTCGCGCCGTACTTCAAGGCGTTCGGGCCGAACTTCGCCGTGCCGGCGCTGTTCCTGCACTTCTTCCCGTCCTGGTTCGTCGGCGTCGCTTTCGCGGCCATCGCGATCGGTGCGCTCGTTCCCGCGGCGATCATGTCGATCGCCGCAGCGAATCTGTATACGCGCAACATCCATCGCGAGTTCGTCAACCGCAACATGTCGCCCGCGCAGGAAACGAACGTCGCCAAGCTCGTTTCGCTGATCGTCAAGGTCGGTGCGGTCGCGTTCATTCTCGGGCTGCCCCTCACGTACGCGATTCAGCTGCAGTTGCTCGGCGGAATCTGGATCATCCAGACGCTGCCGGCGATCGTGCTCGGCCTTTATACGCGCAAGCTCGACGCCCGCGGCCTGTTGGCCGGCTGGGCCGTCGGTATCGCCGTCGGCACGTGGATGGCGGCGTCGCTGCATCTGAAGGGCTCGATCTACGCGCTTCACATCGGCGGCTATACCATCCCGGGCTACGCGGCGGTTTGGTCGCTGGTCGTCAACCTCGTCGTCGCGGTCGTCGTGACCTTCGCGCTGCGTGCGATGGGCGCGAGCCGCGCCGAAGACCGTACGAGCCCCGAGGATTATCTCGATCCGGTCGAAACCTGATACTCGACGCTTAAGCATCGGCAGTGAAAAGGGCGGCCACGTGCCGCCCTTTGTTTTGCTCGCGCCCGTTATCGGCGGCGCAAGCCTTGCTCGGCGCGCTTTGCAGCGCACATATCGACGAAGCGCCGCCTTTGCCCGACAATCTTGCCGTGACCGACTATCTCCGCCCCCTTCGCTGGCTTGCCACGCCGCTCGTTCGCGTCGTCGTCTCGCCCTACTATCGATACCGCCACGCGCGTGTGCTGCATGCCGTACGCGTCGGTCTGGCGATGCTTGCCTCGATCCTCGTGACGACCGGCATCAATGTCCCGAACGGCATTTGGGCATCGGTGACCGTGCTCGTCGTGATCGGCGGCTTGCAGCATCATGGCAACATCCGCAAGAAGGCGGCCGATCGCGCCCTCGGCACGATGCTCGGCGCGCTCGTCGGCCTGCTGCTGATCGTGCAATTGCACGTGATCGGCTCGATGCCGCTCACGCATTTGCTGATGTCGATCGCGGCAGGCGTGTGCGGGTACTACGCGATCAGCAACGCGGGGTACATCGCGCTGTTGACGGCGATCACGATCTGTATCGTGGCCGGGCACGGCGACAGTACGATCGACACGGGCTTATGGCGCACGCTGAACGTGATGATCGGCATCGCCGTCGCGCTGGCATTTTCCTTCGCCTTGCCGCTGCATGCGACGTACTCGTGGCGCTATCTGCTCGCGCGCAATCTGCGCGATTGCGCGCGCATCCGCAAGCGCATCGCGCGCGGTGCGCCGCTCGACGTCGAGGCGCACGTCGCCGCGTTCGCCGCGCTGAACGGCCGGCTCGTCAAGCTGCGCTCGCTGATGCCGTCGGTGGCGAAGGAGGTCGATATTCCGCTCAAGCGGCTCGAGGCTATTCAGCGCATACATCGTTCGATGTTGAGCGCGCTCGAGATGATGTCGACGAGCGCCGCCGTGCATCCGGCCGCGCCCGCCGACGACGGAGAGGACGCGCGCGCCGTACGCGCTTCGTTGCTGCGGACCGCGCGCGCGTTGCGCTTCGGTTCGGCGTCGCGCGCCGGGCAACGGTTGGCGTTCGGCCTGCCTCAGGCGGGCGGACAGGCGCACGAGGGCGCCGGCGAGGCGCGTGGCACGCCTGATGAGACGCTGCCGGGGCCGCGCTGGGTCGCTCAATGGTTCGAAGAGCAGGTGGACGCGTTGCGCGCGCTCTTGGCCGACACTGAGCCGCAGTGGCACATCGAGGGCGACGCGGCCGCTCGCACGGCAATGCACGCGCCGCAATGAGCCTCGCGAGTGTTGGCCGTGACTGCGTGCTGCGCGGCGTGAAGCGACGCGCTGCGATCGGCACGGCGTGAAGCGACGCGCTGCGATCGGCGCCCTGTTCAGGGTTCCTTGTTCTCGACGTTGACCATCCACGGCACGCCGAACTTATCGGTGACCATGCCGAAGCCTTTTGCCCAGAACGTCGATTGCCACGGAAGACGCACTTCGCCGCCTTGCGCGAGCGCGTTGAAGATCTTTTCCCCCTTGGCTACGCTGTCGAGTGAAACGGAGATGCTGAAACCGGAGTACGACGGCGCGGCCGTTCCGCCCGGCATGCCGTCTGTGGCCATCAGCGTGGTTTGCCCGACCTTGAACGACGCGTGCATGATGCGCTCGCCGGCCTCGCCCTGTACGGCGTGCTCCGCCGGCGCTTCCTTGTGGCGCATCTTGAACGTGACCTCGGCGCCGAGCGCTTGCTCGTAGAACGAGAGCGCCTCGTCGCATCGGCCGTAGAAGTAGAGATACGGTTGAACCACCATCGTCGCCTCCATGGTCGTGAGCAAATGCGGGTCAGCGCAATGCGTCGATGAGCTTTTCGAGCTTGATGGCGTCGGCGGCGAATGCGCGAATCCCTTCGGCGAGCTTTTCGGTCGCCATGGCGTCGTCGTTCAACTGGAACCGGAACGACGACTCGTCGATCGCGATGCGCTCCATGGCTTCACCCGCCGCGGCTTCCGGCGAGAGCTTACGCTCGACTTTTTCGCTGCTGCCTTGCAGTTTTTGCAGCAGATCGGGGCTGATCGTGAGCAAGTCGCAGCCGGCGAGTTCGGTGATTTGGCTTGTCGTGCGAAAGCTCGCGCCCATGACCTCGGTCTGATAGCCGAAATGCTTGTAGTACGCGTAGATGCGCCGCACCGACTGCACGCCCGGATCGTTCGCGCCGCCCATTTTCGCCTCGTCCCAGTCGCTGCCGGCCTGCTTCTTGTACCAGTCATAGATGCGGCCCACGAACGGCGAGATCAGCTTCGCACCGGCCTCGGCGCAGGCCGCGGCTTGCACCGGCGAGAACAGCAGCGTCATGTTGCAGTTCACGCCCTCTTTTTGCAGCAGCTCGGCGGCACGCACCCCTTCCCAGGTGGACGCGAGCTTGATGAGCACGCGTTCGCGGCCGATGCCGGCCGCCTCGTACAGCTTGATGATTTCGTGCGCTTTGTCGACCGACCGCTTGGCGTCGAACGACAGCCGCGCGTCGACTTCCGTCGATACGCGGCCCGGAATGATCTTGAGGATTTCGCAGCCGAACGCGATGAGAAGCTGGTCGATGATCGCGCCGGCGCCCTTGCTCGCATGGTCGCGCACGGTTTTTTCGAGCAGCGGCTTGTAGGCGTCTTTCTGGACGGCCTTCAGGATCAGCGATGGATTAGTCGTGGCGTCGCGCGGCTTGTATTGCGCGAGCTGTTGAAAGTCGCCGGTGTCCGCGACGACGATCGTGTATTGCTTCAGTTGTTCCAGAGCATGGGTCATAGCAGATCAGCGACGCGAAGCGCCTCCCGTTAGAGTTCAGAAGGGTCGCACCGCCAAAACGGCGCGACCGGCTACCAAAGAGACTATTTTATGCCCCGATGCGTTCCCGAGCTAATGCAGGGACCATGCGCGGGTCGCGCGACGCAGCAAGCCGTCGGCGCCAGCCCCCTTGGGCTAGGCGCGGCGTGCGGTCAGAACGACTTGCGTGATCACGCCCGCGACGAGCCCCCAGAAGGCGGAGCCGATCGACAGCAAGGTGAGCCCCGAGGCGGTCACCATGAACGTGACGAGCGCCGCTTCGCGTTCGCGGACGTTGCTCATCGCGTTCGTGAGGCCGCTCATGATCGAACCGAACAGCGCCAGGGCGGCCACCGAAACGACGAGCGCCTTGGGCAAGGCGGCGAAAACGGCGGCGATCGTCGCGCCAAAGATTCCGGCCACGAGATAGAACACGCCGCACCAGAGCGCGGCCGTGTAGCGCTTGGCGCGGTCTTCGTGGGCCTCGGGCCCCGTGCAGATCGCGGCGGTGATCGCCGCCATGGTGATGCCGTGCGAGCCGAACGGCGCAAGCAGCAGCGAGACGATGCCGGTTGTCGAAATCAGCGGCGCGGACGGCGTGGTGTAGCCATCCGCGCGCAGCACCGCGAGGCCCGGCATGTTTTGCGAGGCCATGGCCACGACGAACAGCGGCACGCCGAGGCTGATGGCCACCGACAGCGAGAAATGCGGCATCGTGAAGACGGGATGCGCCAGCGCGACGTGAAAGCGGCTGAAATCGATGAGCCCTAGCGCGGCGGATACAGCAGTTCCGGCCACGAGCGTCGTGACGATCGCGTAGCGCGGCGCCAGGCGCTTCACGAACAAATAAACGAAGAACATCGTCAAGACGAGCGCCGTTTGATATTGCGCCGCGTGAAAAATCTCGATTCCGATTTCGAACAGAATGCCGGCCAGCAGCGCGCTGGCGATACCGGCGGGCACGCGCGCCATCAACGCATCGAACCAGCCCGTCAGGCCCACCGCCGTGATGAGCACCGCGCAGACGATGAATGCGCCGATCGCGTCGGCGTAGGGCACGTGGGGCAGCGCGGCGATCAACAGGGCGGCCCCCGGCGTGGAGTAGGCGATGACGACCGGCGTGCGGAATCGCAGGGATAGGGCGATCGTCGAAAATGCCATGCCGATCGAGAGGGCCCAAATCCACGAGGAGACCTGCGCGTCGGTCAGCTGCGCCGCGCGGCCGGCTTGAAAAACGAGCACGAGCGAACTCGTGTAGCCCGTCATCATCGCGACGAAGCCCGCTACGACGGCGTGCAGCGATGTATCGGCGAACGGTTGCAACAGATGGCGGCGCGTCGAGGGCGCGCCGGAAAGATTGGGGCTGGAAGGGGCAGTCATGAGTGTCGAGGCGGTGCAGCGGAGGACGGCTGGAAGAATTAAACGGTTGAATTGGCGCGAGCCGGCGGGGCATACCCCGGCGCGCGCTCGATGCGTTGCGGTTATTTGCTGAGCTTGCGCATCGCGGACTCCAAACCCGCTAGGGTCAGCGGATACATCCGCTCACCGAGCAACTGGCGAATGATCGACACGGACTGCCGATACGCCCAAAGACCCTCGGGCTCGGGGTTGAGCCACGCGTGGTGGGGAAAGTGATCGGCGAGACGGCGCAGCCAAACCGCGCCCGCCTCGGGGTTGTTGTATTCGACGGATCCGCCGGCCTGCAGCACTTCGTACGGGCTCATCGTGGCATCGCCGACGAAAATGAGTTTGTAGTCGGGCGTGAACTTGTGCAGCACATCCCACGTCGGCATGCGTTCGACATGGCGGCGGCGGTTGTTCTTCCACAGGTGATCGTAGACGCAGTTGTGGAAGTAGTAGAACTCGAGATGCTTGAATTCGGCTTTCGCGGCCGAAAACAGCTCTTCGGTGCGCAAGATGTGATCGTCCATCGAGCCGCCGACGTCGAGCAGCATCAGTACCTTCACGGTGTTATGCCGCTCGGGCACCATCTTGATATCTAGCCAGCCGGCGTTGGCCGCCGTGCTGCGGATCGTATCGGGCAAGTCGAGTTCGTCCGCCGCGCCTTCGCGTGCGAAGCGGCGCAGGCGGCGCAACGCGACCTTGATATTGCGCGTGCCGATTTCCACTTGATCGTCGTAGTCGCGATAGCCGCGCGCTTCCCAGACTTTGACGGCGGTCCGATTGCCGGCCGATTCGCCGCCGATCCGTATGCCTTCGGGGTTGTAGCCGCCGTTGCCGAACGGCGACGTGCCGCCCGTGCCGATCCATTTGTTGCCGCCTTCGTGGCGCTCCTTCTGCTCGTCGAACAGCGCTTTCAGGCGTTCCATCAGCTTGTCGAGCCCACCCATCGCTTCGATCTGGGCCTTTTCCTCGGCCGTCAGTTCGCGCCGCAGACGCTGCTCGAGCCAGTCGAGCGGCAGTTCGAACGCGGCGTCGGTCAGTTCTTGTACGCCACGGAAATAAGCGCCGAATGCCTGATCGAACTTGTCGAAGTAGCGTTCGTCCTTGACCAGCGTCAGGCGCGCGAGATAGTAGAACTCGTCGAGCGAAGGCGCGATCACGCCGCTGCGCAGCGCTTCCACCAGCGTCAGATACTCCTTGACCGATACCGGCAGCTTAGCGTCGCGCAGCGTGTAGAAGAAGTCGATCAGCATGCCGGTGCCTTTGCCTCGGGGTGCGGTGAGCGCGGGGCGCTAACGGTTGTGCCGATTCATCTGGACGAGCCGCTCGAACAAGCCGATGTCCTGCTCGTTTTTCAGCAGCGCGCCCGCGAGCGGCGGCACGATCTGCTTTTGATCGGGCGCGCGCAGCGCTTCGGGCGGGATATCCTCGGCCAGCAGCAGCTTGAGCCAGTCGAGCAGTTCGGAGGTCGAGGGCTTCTTTTTCAGGCCCGATACGCCGCGCAACTCGAAGAAGCTCGCCAAGGCCGCGCGTAGCAAGTCTTCGCGGATGCTGGGGTAGTGCACGTCGACGATGCGCTGCATCGTCGACGGATCCGGAAACTGGATGTAGTGGAAGAAGCAGCGGCGCAAGAACGCGTCGGGCAGTTCCTTCTCGTTGTTCGAGGTGATGACGACAAGCGGCCGGTGCTTGGCGCGAACGACCTCGCGCGTCTCGTAGACGTGGAACTCCATGCGGTCGAGCTCGCGCAGCAAGTCGTTCGGGAACTCGATGTCGGCCTTGTCGATTTCGTCGATGAGCAGCACGGCTGGGACATCCGATTCGAACGCCTGCCAGAGCACGCCCTTGACGATGTAGTTCGCGATGTCCTGCACGCGCGCGTCGCCGAGCTGGGAGTCGCGCAGGCGCGAAACCGCGTCGTATTCGTACAAGCCTTGCTGCGCCTTCGTGGTGGACTTGATGTGCCACTGATAAAGCGGCATGCCGAGCGAGGCCGCGACTTCCTCCGCGAGCATCGTCTTGCCCGTGCCCGGCTCGCCCTTGATCAACAGCGGCCGCTTGAGCGTCATCGCGGCGTTGACGGCGAGTTTGAGATCGTCGGTGGCGACGTACTGCGAGGAGCCCTCGAAGCGCATGGCGGCTAGCTCTTCCAAAAAAATCCCAGTATAAGTCAGAAGGGCTAGGCGCCTGCGCCAGGCACCCTTATCGTGTCGCTCGGTTCGCGCCGGCGTGACCGGGCTTAGCCGGGTGGACGCCCTGCCAAGCGGCGCGGTACAATTGCCGCGATTTTTTTGGCCGCTCGTTGCGATGTCCACAACAAGAACGGCGCAGCGCCATTGCCCGCAGGCTTTTAGCGGGCGCTCGTTTCCCCTCAAGCCAGGTAGAACCTATGAACTCTTTCGTCGGCAAACACGTCGTGACCGCAGCGCTCGCCGCGCTGGCGGGGTTTGCGGTGAGCGCGCACGCGGCCGATGTCGTCGGCAATGCGAAAGCGGGCCAGGGCAAGGTTGCGATGTGTATCGGTTGTCACGGCATTCCCGACTACCGCACGGCGTTCCCCGAGGTCTATCGCGTACCCAAGCTGGGCGGCCAGAACCAGCAATACCTCGAGAACGCGCTGCACGCGTACAAGAAGGACGATCGCCACTTCCAGACCATGCACGCGGTCGCCGCGTCGTTGTCGGATCAGGACATCGCCGATCTCGCCGCGTACTACGCGTCGCAAACGTCGGCGACGACCAACAATCCCGAAAAGTGATCGTTTCCACGACCGCTTCCAGCTACCTCATTTCGCGGGATAGGAGAATTCATGAACAAGCCTGATCAGGCACTGCGCATCGTCGTCAAGGCTGCCGGGGCAGCGTTCGTCGCGACGATCGGCGCAATGGGCTCGGCCCATGCGGCAAGCATCGAAAACGGCAAGGCGCTCGTCGAATCCCACAACTGCGCGGCGTGCCATGGGGCCACGTTCACCAAGCCCGTCAGCAACGATTATCCGAAGCTCGCCGGCCAGCATGCCGATTACCTGTACTTCGCGTTGCGCGGGTATCAAGCGGGTACGAGCAACCCCAACTTCGGACGCAACAACCCAATCATGCAGGCTCAAGTGCAAAGCCTGTCGTTTAGGGACATGAAGGACATCGCCGCCTATATCGAGTCGCTTCCGGGCGATCTCGTCGACAAGAAATAACATCGAGCGGCTGAGCCCGAGCCCGTGCGGCGCAGTGGTCAGTCGGCGCGAAAACAAAAAATACCCCGCTCAGGCGGGGTATTTTTTTGCACGAAAGCTTGGGTGCGACAACGTGTCGCAGGGCCTCAGTCTTTCGATGCGCGCCGCTCGATTCGTGCCAAATAGGCATCGGTATCGGGCGGCGTGTTATTGCGCTGGGCTTCCCAAATCGTCTCGCCGAGACATTCCATGATGGCGTGCTGTGCTTCGTGAGTCGATCCGAGCCTGGCCGCCAGTTTCTCGTGCGCCGCGCGGATGCCGGGGGGCTGATCGATCGAAAGCTGCTCGCTGATCGCCAGATGCATCGAGAGGTGCAAGAAGGGGTTCGTCCGGCCTGCCTCCGGCGAGTAGTCGGCGGCCGCCGTCGCTTCGTCGGCAAGTTCGGTGTGATATTCGGGGTGTTCGACGATCCAATCGGCCGCTATCGCTTCAAGCGGCGTGAGGATGCCGCCCGCGCGCTGCTTGCGCCAGGTATCGATGAAAAAGCGTCGGACTTCGTCGCGGCTGGGATTGAACATCGTGAAACTCGACCTTAGGGTGGGTGCCGCGCGGCGCGGCGAAGTACGCGCGCTTTGCGGTTCAGTCCGACATTTTACGCTGCGCCGGTAGGGTCGTTTGCCGCTGAACGCAGGCGGACAGTTAGAATCCACGGGCTCGACCCCACGTCGGCCGCGCCTTCCTGCGATAGGCAAGCACGCGAGCGCCGGCGGAAACGACAATACGAAATTCGATGCCTGCCTCCCACACCTCCCCGACCTCCGACACGTTGCGCGGCGCTCTATTCGTCGCGTTGTCCGCCAGCTCGTTCGGCGCGATGGCGATCTTCGGACGTCTCGCCTACGCTGGCGGCACGGACGTGCTCGGCCTGCTGACGCTGCGGTTCCTCATCGGCGGGGGACTCCTCGCCGCGGTGGCGCGCCGGCGCGGCGTGGTTTGGCCGCGAGGGCGCGCGCTTGGGGGCATCGTCGCCATGGGGGCGATCGGCTATGTCGGGCAGTCGCTTTGCTATTTCGTCGCGCTGCAGCACGCGCAAGCGAGTCTCGTCGCGCTGCTGCTCTACCTGTACCCGGCGTTCGTCACGGTGCTGGCGGCGTGCTGGCTCGGCGAGCGCCTCACGCTGATGAAGGGCGGGGCGCTGGTCCTGTGTCTGGCCGGTTCGGCGCTGATGGTGGGGAGCGGCCACGGCGAACCGCTCGGCATCGCCTTGGGGTTGCTGGCGGCCGTCGTCTATTCGCTTTACATCGTCGCCGGCGCTCGGCTGACGCGTGGCGTCGACCCGCTGGCGACGACGGCCGTTGTCTGCTTGTCCGCCGCGGCGGTGTTTTGCACGATAGCCCTCGTGCGCAGTGCTTCCGGCGCGCCGCCTCGATTCCCCTCCTCGCCGCTGGCATGGGGCGCGGTCGTCGCGATCGCGCTTGTCTCGACGGTGACGGCCATGCTTGCTTTCTTCGCGGGTCTCACGCGGCTCGGCGCGGCCCGTACGTCGATGCTCTCGACGCTCGAGCCGATGGTTACCGTCTTGCTCGCGGCGGTATTGCTCGGCGAGCGACTGACGCCCCTGCAATGGCTCGGGGGCGCCGCTGTGCTTTCGGCCGTGTTGTGGCTCGTGCGCGCGGGCGGCGGCCCTCGCGAGGACGCTGTCTCGCTCGAGGCCAATCTGTGAGGTAAGCGCGCCTGGCCGCGCAGTCGTGCGGGCGCCTCCGCGAAGGGGGAGGCCGGCGTCCGCTGCCGTCAAAGTTCAGGCGGGGGCGTTTTCGGCCTGAATTCGCAGAGCGGCTCGATCGCGCAGTGCCAGCATTCGGGCCGGCGCGCCTTGCAGACGTAGCGTCCGTGCAGAATCAGCCAGTGATGGGCGTCGTGGCGGAACTCGGCCGGCGTGAATTTTTCGAGCGCCGATTCGACGGCGCGGACATCTTTGCCCGGCGCAAGGCCGGTGCGATTGGACACGCGAAAGATATGCGTGTCGACTGCTATCGTAGGTTGTCCGAACGCGGTGTTGAGCACCACGTTCGCCGTCTTGCGGCCCACGCCGGGCAAGCCCTCGAGCGCCTCGCGCTCGGCCGGAACTTCGCCGCCGTATTGCTCGAGCAGGATGCGGCTCGTCGCGATGACGTTCTTCGCCTTGGTCCGATACAGCCCGATCGTTTTGACGTAGTCGGCCACGCCCGCCTCGCCGAGTTCCAGCATCGCTTGGGGGGTGTTCGCCACGCGGTACATCTTTCGGGTGGCCTTGTTCACCGAGACATCGGTGGCCTGCGCCGACAGCATGACGGCGATCAAGAGCTCGAACGGCGTGGTGTATTCGAGTTCCGTCGTCGGGTGCGGATTCAGGCTTTGCAGCGTCTCGTAGATGGCGCGTCGTTTTTGGGCGTTCATGCGGCGCAATGAAGGAGTGAAGGCTTAGCGGCCGTCGCCGGAGCGCGCGGGCGCATCGTTGTCGGGGCGTTCCCCCGGGGGCGGCTCGCTGCTCGTTTGCGCCGCGGCGTCCAGCTTGCGCCGGCGCGCCTCGGCGGCATCGATCTGCGCCTGCACGTCCGCGCTGACGTTCGCCACATTCTTCGGGCCAAGCCCCTGCGCCGCCAGCGCATCCTTCTTTTGGCGCGCGCGTTCGAGCGCGGCTTGGATGACGGCGCGCTTTTTGGCGGCCTCGTCGTCCGCCGGCTGGCTCGTCGGCGCCTCGCGCGGGCTGGCTGCGGCTTCGGCGCGCCGTGCCGCGGCGCGCGCCTGCGCCGCTTCCCGTTCGCGTTCGAGGCGCGCGCTGCGCCGTTCGTGCCGCTTCCGGGCCGCATCGGCTTGCGCTTGGCTCCAGGCGTCCCAGCCGGTGCGCTCGCCCGTCACGGGCGTCATCGAAATGCAGTCGACGGGGCACGGCGGCACGCACAGATCGCAGCCGGTGCAAAGCGCGGCGACGACCGTGTGCATGAGCTTGGGCGCGCCGACGATTGCATCGACGGGGCAGGCCTGCATGCAGAGTGTGCAGCCGATGCAGACGGTCTCGTCGATGACGGCGAGCGGGCGGGGGCGCTCCTCGCCGTTCTCGGGGTTCAGGGGGATGACGGGCTTGCCGAGCAAAGCGGCAAGGCGTGCGACGCCTTGTGCGCCGCCCGGCGGACATTGGTTGTAGAGCGCATCGCCTTGCGCGACGGCCTCGGCGTACGGCCGGCAGCCGGCATAGCCGCACTTCGTGCATTGCGTTTGCGGGAGCAGATCCTCTATGCGGTCTGCGAGAGTCACACGATCGGTCACGTTGAGTACATCTTGAGCAGGCGAGCGGCGCTTGGGCAGGGCCCTCGGAAAGGCCGCGAGCGGGGCGGGCGCGATCGAACGGGCGGCCGCGGGTGCGCTTCGCGTGCGGGAAAAGAGCGCATTATCGCCGATTTCCCCGATTGCCATCGGTGGCCCATGTGCCATAATCGAAGCGCTTTTTCGCACGAGGCGCAGGGTGTTTTCCAGAAAAACGGCGCGCTCGTTCACATTGCCGGCGTGGGATCAGGGAGGGCCGGCGGCGTGACGGGGCAACGCGGCTCACGAAGCAAAAAGGCCACCATGAATCAATTGAAAATCAAAAGAGATCCGGAGGGAACGCGGCGCCGTATTCTGCTCGCGGCCGCCGAAGAGTTCGCAAATGGTGGTTTGTTCGGCGCGCGCGTCGACCAAATTGCCCGGCGCGCGGAGACGAACGAGCGGATGCTCTATTACTACTTCGGTAGCAAGGAGCAGCTATTCACGGCGGTACTCGAGCATGCGTTCTCTGCATTGACGGAGGCGGAAAAAACCCTCGATTTGAACGGCGTCGCCCCCATCGAAGCCATCACGCGGCTCGCGCATTTCGTGTGGGATTACTACCGCGATCATCCCGATTTGCTGCGCCTCATCAATAACGAAAATCTGCACGAAGCGCGCTACCTGCAAAAATCGCCGCGTATTCGAGAAATGATTTCGCCGATGGTGGCGACGCTTTCGTCGATCCTCGACCGGGGGCAGCGCGCGGGGTTGTTCCGAACCAATGTGGACCCGCTGCGGTTCTATGTCGCGCTGTCGGGCCTCGGCTATTACAGCGTCTCGAATCGATTCACGCTCGAAGCCACGTTGGGCCGCGACTTCAGTACGCCGGCCGAACGCGGCGAGCTGGTGAGCATGAACACGGAGTTGCTGCTCGCGTATCTGCTGCGCAAGTAGGCAGGGTTAGGCGCAATCCGCCTACTTGGCTTGCATGACGACGCGCCGCCGTAGGGCGGCGCGTACCGTTACGCCTCTACGGGCTCGCGGGCGCGTTTCGTTTCCTTGTTGTGTTCGAGGATGAAATCGCGCAATTGCGGATAGATGATCGTGCGCCAGCGGCGGCCCGAGAAGATGCCGTAATGGCCGCACTTTTCCGCCGTGAAATGATGCTTGTGCTTCTCGGGGATGCCGGTGCACAGGTCGTGCGCCGCGCGCGTCTGCCCGCAGCCGGAGATATCGTCGAGTTCGCCTTCGATCGTGAAAAGCGCCGTCTTTTTGATGTCTTGCGGCCGCACGAGCTCGCCCTCGATTTCCCACGTGCCTTCGGCCAGGCTGAACTCCTGAAACACGATGCGGATCGTGTCGAGGTAGTACTCCGCGGCCATGTCGAGCACCGCGTTGTACTCGTCGTAGAAACGGCGGTGCGCTTCGGCGTCTTCCTCGTCGCCGCGCATCAGGCTTTGATAGAAATCCCAGTGCGACGCCGCGTGGCGCTCGGGGTTCATCGCGACGAAGCCCGAATGCTGCAGAAAGCCCGGATAGACGTGGCGGCCGAAGCCCGGATAGTTCGACGGCACCGTGTAGATCACGTTGTTCTCGAACCAGGCATACGAGTGCTGCATCGCCAGCGAATTGACCGACGTGGGGCTGCGCCGCGCGTCGATCGGGCCGCCCATCATCGTCATGGTGCGCGGCGTGTCCTCGCCGCGGCTCGCCATCAGCGAAATAGCGGCAAGCACCGGCACCGTCGGCTGGCAGACGGACAGCACGTGCAAGTTCTTCGCGCCGATATGGCGGATGAACTCCTGAATGTACGCCACGTAATCGTCGAGATGGAACGGGCCATCCTCGAGCGGGACCATGCGCGCATCCATCCAGTCGGTGATATAGACCTTGTGATCTTGCAGCAGCGTGCGCACGGTGTCGCGCAGCAGCGTCGAATGATGGCCCGACAGCGGCGCGCAGACGAGCACGACGGGCTCGTCCTTCAATTGCGCGACCGCATCGCTATCGTCGGCGAACCGCTTGAAGCGCAGCAGACGGCAAAACGGCTTTTCGACGATCGTTTGTTCGATGATCGGAATGTTGTGGCCGTCTTTGACGATTTGATGAATGTTGAATTCGGGTTTTTCGTAATCCTTACCCAAGCGGTAAAGCAACTCGTAGCCCGCGGAAAGCCGCGTCGCGCCCGGCACATAGGCGAGGGGGCTCGCCGGATTGGCGAACGATTTCGAGGCAGCCTGCGCCCAGGCCGTCAAGGGGCTCAGAAGCGCGCGCTGAAACTCGTAAAACTGGTAAAGCATGATGTGGGGCTCCCGCGGGGTAGGGACGGGGCTAGAAAAATGCGGCGCTCGGCGTCGCGGCTGGATGTCCGAACGGATGCTCGTGGCAGTATTACTTTATTGATGATAAAGGAGAAACGCCGTTATGTGCAATGCAGCAATTTGCCCGCCCGCCCGGTGTTTTCCCCGATACGGCGTTGGCCCCCGTCTGCCGATATGGGCGAGCGCTCAGACACATGCGCATGCCTCCCGGGCAAATCCATGTGCCTGGTGGCTCATGCGCCGCACATAAATGGGGCTGGATCGAATTCAAATCGCTTCGCTATCGACGTCGAGGCCCGATTCCGGCTGGTGCGACCCGGGGTGACCCGTCGCCCGGGCGATCGATTCTTCGTGTCGCATGAGATTGAGCCCCGTGTGAACGAGCGCGACATGAGAAAACGCCTGTGGAAAATTGCCCGTGAAGCGTTTGGTTTGGGGATCGTATTCCTCCGAGAGCAGGCCGACGTCGTTCACAAGGGCCGCCAGCCGTTCGTACATGGCGTGCGCCTCGTCCATGCGGCCTTGCAGCGCGAGGTTATCGACCATCCAAAAACTGCACGCTAGGAACGTGCCTTCGCCCGGAGGAAGTCCGTCGTCGACCTTGTGCGTGCGGTAGCGGCGCACGAAGCCGTCGAAGGTCAGATCCCGCTCGATGGCCGCCATCGTCGATGCAACGCGCGGATCGGTGGGCGGCAAGAAGCCGACGAGCGGCATCAGCAGCAAACTCGCATCGAGTTCGTCCCCGCCGTACACCTGGGTGAACGTGCCGCGCTCGTTGCTCCATCCTTTGTCGCAGACATCGGCATGGATGTGATCGCGCAGCGCGCGCCAGCGATCGAGCGGCGCGGGCAGGTCGAATTTTTCGGCGGAGCGGATTCCGCGATCGAACGCGACCCACGCCATGACCTTCGAAAACGTGAATTGGCGCGGGCCGCTGCGCACTTCCCACAACCCTTCGTCGGGTTCGGCCCAGACCGTCTCGAGATGTTCGAGCATCACGCATTGCAGGGCCCATACCGCTTCGTCGGCATGCAACCCGCCCACGCGCGCCAAGTGCAGCGCGTTCATGACTTCGCCGTAGACGTCGAGTTGCAGCTGACCGACGGCCTTGTTGCCGATACGAACGGGCTGCGCGCCTTCATAGCCGGGCAGCCAGTCGATTTCCATTTCGGGCAGACGGCGCTCGCCCGCCACGCCGTACATGATCTGCGCCTGCGCGGGCGAACCGGCGAGTGCGCGCTCGAGCCAGACGCGCCACGCGCGGGCTTCGTCGTAGAAGCCGCAACGCATGAGCGCGAGCAGCGTGATCGTCGCATCGCGCAGCCAGCAATATCGGTAGTCCCAGTTGCGCGAGCCGCCCAAGCGCTCAGGCAGCGAGGTCGTGGGCGCCGCGACGATACCGCCCGTCGGTTCGTATGCGAGCGCTTTGAGCGTGATCAGCGAACGGCGGATCGTGTCGGAGTAGCGGCCCTTGACGTCGTATTTCGCGATCCAGTCGCGCCAATGCCGTTCGGTCTGCTCGAGGGCGGCGAACGGATCCTTAGTGGGCGGCAACCGATGATGCGAAACCGAGTAGGCGAGAACGAACGGCACGCGCTCGCCTTCGGAAACCGTAAATTCGGCCACCGTGTGCATGTTCTCGCCGCGCAACTCGATCGGCGTGCGCAGCACCACCGTATCGGGGCCCACCACTGCCTTAATGCCGCCGCCGTGCGGCAGCTGCGTCACCCACGGCACCGAGAGCCCATAGTCGAACCTCAGCGTGAGCTGCATCGACATCGGCACCGTGCCGCGCTTGCCTTCGACGATGCGCACGAGCGCCGAGTGGCCGTTGCCGGGGGGCATGAAATCGGTGACGGTCACCATGCCGCCAGGCGTTTCGTGGTCGGTCTCGAGCACAAGCGTGCCGTCGCGGTAGCGTCGCGTATGTTTGACCGGCGCGTCCCCCGCGGGCGCGATGCGCCACGCGCCATGTCGATCGGAGCCGAGCAGCGCCGCGAAGCAGGCGGCCGAATCGAAGCGCGGCCAGCAGAGCCAATCGACCGATCCTTCTCGCGAGATGAGCGCGGCCGTATTGCCGTCGCCCACGAGTGCATAGTCTTCGATGTGAGCAGGCATGGTGTCGGGATTTCTCCTCTCCGTGCGAATGCCGATACGAAAGCGATCGCGGATGCGCGTCAATGTACACGTTCGCGCGCTGTGCCGTGCAAAGGGCGGGCCGTGAATGGCGGATTAGGGCGAAAACGATTTCGCGTTGCCACGGCGCAAATTCGCTGGCTACAATCGGAGTTCGGGGATTCCGGCCGAGCGCGTCCGATACAACGAACCATGCACTCGCGTGTCGCGCAAACGGCCATCAATGCGCCTGTCATCATCACTCTTAGCGAGAATTGACGCCATGCTGAATCCGTCGAAGGGCGATTGCATCACGATCCTTTCCGCAGCACGCGAGCTGGGCGAGGATGCCTTGCTCCATCTCGATCCCCGCACCCTCGGCCTGACGCGCAACGGCATGGAAACCGCCGCCGCGTTCCTGATCGAGCGGGCATGCTTCAAGCGTCACCGCGATGGTGACGGTCACTATGCGGTTGGCGGTTTGTCGCTACAAGGCAAGCTGCGGCTCGATCAGCTCGTCAACGGTTGAGCCTTCGCATAGCCGGTGCGCACTCACAGATGCAGTGAGTGCGTGCCCGGCCCGAGCAACCCGATCAGCCCGATGATGATCAGGTAGAGCGCGACGATGTAGTTCAACAGTCGCGGCGCGACCAGGATCAGAATGCCCGCGATGAGCGCGGCGAGCGGCCCCAAACTGACTGAAATATTCATAACGGCTCCTTTTTATGACTCGCATCGTCGATGCAGCGCCGTCGCGCGCACATTCGGTAAGAGCGTGCGACCGGCTCAAAGGTTTCGTGCTCGCATGCGCTTTCGGCGCGGCGCCTGCGTTTGCGCAGACCGACACGGCGCCCGCAGCCGGACCTGTCTACGATCTGCTCGTCGGCACCTACACGACCGGCGGCAAAAGCCAGGGTATCCATGTCTACCGTTTCGACTCGGCCACGGGTCGCGCGACCCCCATTTCCTCGGCTGAAACGGTCAATCCTTCGTACCTCGTCGTCTCGCGAGATGCGCGCCATGTCTATGCGGTCAACGAGCTGCCCGGGGACGCAGGGCCCGCGACCGAGCGCGGCGGCATCAGCGCCTTCACGTTCGAGCCGAGTTCGGGCCGGTTGACGTTCGTGAATCGTGTTTCGTCCGAAGGCAACGACCCTTGCTACCTGAGCTTCTCGCCCGACGGCCGCTATCTGCTCGCGGCAAATTATTCCGTGGCGGCGGATCCGGGCGGCAGTTTTGCCGTCTTTCCGCTGCTGGACGACGGGCGAGTCGGCGCGGCCGCGCTTGTCGTGCACCATACGGGCGGCGGGCCGGTAAAAGGCCGGCAAGACAATGCGCATGTGCACTCGACGGTCTTCACACCTGACGGCCGCTACCTTTTTACCCAGGACCTTGGCGCCGATAAGCTCTACGAGTACCGTTACACGCGTGACGGCAGCCGCGGCCTCGTGAGTCCGACGCCCGAAGGCTATGTACCGATGCCGCCCGGGTCTGGCCCGCGTCACCTCGTGTTCGATGCCGCCGGACGGTACGCCTATCTGACGAGCGAACTGGCCGGCACGGTCACGACCTTGCAATATGCGAACGGCCGGCTGACGCCGCTCAAAACGTTGACGCTCGCCGCGTCCGGATTCAAGGGCCAGAACGGCGCGGGTGCGATTCACTTATCCGCCGACGGCAAGTTTCTCTACGCAACGAATCGGGGCGACGCCAACGAAATCGTAATCTTCTCGATCGATCCCTACGACGGGTTGCCCAAGCTCGTCGGCCGGCAATCGACGCTCGGACGCACGCCTCGCGAGTTCGCGATCGATCCGACGGGCCGTTGGCTCATCGTCGGCAATCAGGACAGCGACACCGCGTACGTGTTCCGGCGCGATCCGGCCACGGGCCTGCTTGAGCACCCTACGCGCCTTGACATCGGCTCGCCCGTCGACTTCAAGTTCACGCCTTCGTCCTGACGCACGCGCCGCGACCACCCGCGACGCATCCGCCTCGGAAAACAAAGAGAGCCTACGAGTCAGAGCAAGCACGTAGGCCCAAAGCTACCGCCTCACGGGGGGCGGGGCGGCAGGGGATGATGCGCTCACCCACATTGCAATAGCCGTGCCGGCTCATGCACGGCGTCTGGTCTGTACGGCTGGACACGCGTGCTCGAACCGAAATGCATTCGGACGCCGATGATGGAAGCCGCCGTTAGTTCTTGCAATCGACGCGCACGTTTTACGCGCGTCGATGCAATCGGAGAGTGGGTCGATAGACACGTTCATTCCGCGCCTAGGCAGGCTCAACGAGCGTGAGCCCGCGTTCTTTGTGGCATGGTTCGAGTTCCGAGCGCGCGTCGTTCGTCGTTCGCCGATGGCCGTCAAGCATCCGAGCTCGGCGGCGCCAGCACTTCGCGGCTGCCGTTGATACCCATCGACGAGACGAGTCCCGCGGCCTCCATTTGCTCGACGAGGCGCGCCGCGCGGTTGTAGCCGATCCGCAACTGCCGCTGCACGGCCGAAATCGAGGCGCGGCGCGTGCGCACGACGAACGCGACGGCTTCGTCGTAGAGCGGGTCGGCTTCGGCGTCCGGCGCATCGCCGAACAGGTCTTGAGCAGCCCCTTCGGTAGCGGGGCCGTCGAGAATACCTTCCTCGTACTCGGGTTCGCCGAACTGCTTCAGATGCTCCACGACGCGATGCACTTCCTCGTCGGCGACGAACGCCCCATGCACGCGCTGCGGATAGCCGGTGCCCGGAGGCAGGAACAGCATGTCGCCTTGTCCTAGCAGAGATTCGGCGCCCATTTGATCGAGAATCGTGCGCGAATCGATTTTCGACGAAACCTGGAACGCCACCCGCGTCGGGATGTTTGCCTTGATGAGTCCCGTGATGACGTCGACGGACGGCCGCTGCGTGGCGAGAATCAAATGAATGCCGGCCGCGCGTGCCTTTTGGGCGAGCCGCGCGATTAACTCTTCGATCTTCTTGCCGGCGACCATCATCAGATCGGCGAGCTCGTCGATGACGACGACGATCAGTGGCAACGGCGAGAGCGGTTCGGGCGCCTCGGGCGTCAGCGAGAACGGATTGCCGATCTTCTTGCCCGCGGCCTGCGCGTCGCGCAGCTTTTGATTGAAGCCTGCCAAATTGCGCACGCCGACGGCCGACATGAGCCGATAGCGCTTTTCCATCTCGCCCACGCACCAATTCAATGCGTTCGCCGCGAGCTTCATGTCGGTGACGACGGGCGCGAGCAGATGCGGAATGCCCTCATAGACCGACAGCTCGAGCATCTTCGGATCGATCATGATCATCCGCACCTCCTCGGGCGTCGCCTTGAACAACAGCGAGACGATCATCGCATTGATCGCGACCGACTTGCCCGATCCAGTCGTGCCGGCCACGAGCATGTGCGGCGCCTTGGCAAGATCCGTGACGATCGGATGGCCCGTGATGTCCTTGCCCATTGCGATCGTGAGCTTGGATACGGAATGGCGGTAGGCGTCGGCGGCGAGAATTTCGGAGAGCCGGATCGTATGCCGTTTCGCATTCGGCAACTCCAAGCCCATGCAGGTTTTGCCGGGAATCGTTTCGACGACGCGGATCGACGTGAGGCCCAGCCCGCGCGACAAATCCTTCATGAGGCCGACGATCTGGCTGCCACGTACGCCGAGCGCCGGTTCGATCTCGAAACGCGTGATGACGGGGCCCGCCGACGCGCCGACGACAGTGACGGGCACCTTGAACTCCTGCAGACGCTGCTCGATCAGTTGGCCTGTTTGCGCGAGACGCTCGGCGGGAATCTCTTCCGTTTCGGTCGAGGCGGGCTCCAGCAGGTCGAGCGCCGGCAACTCCACGGCCGACGCCGCGGGCGCATGGAACGTGAACTCGGCGCCCGTCTGTCCGCGCGGCTGGGGGCGCGGGGCAGGTTCGGCCGTTTCGGGCTCGGGTTCAGGCCCTGGCTCGGCGTGCGTTGACCCGGCGGCCGCGGCGGCGATCGGAGTGGGCGTAACGGGCGCCGGGGGAAGACTCGGCGCCGATTCCGGCGCGGACGGCGACACGGCAAGCGGGTTCGGCGAAGCGATCGGCGCTGGAGCGGCTGGCCCCGATGGCGTGGGAGGCGTGACCGGCGCCGCGAAAGGTTCCGGGCGAGGCGTCGATGGGAGTTCGAGCAGCACCGGCGCGGCGGCGGGCGGAGCCGGTTCAGCCGGCGCCGCGGCGAGCGCCGGCGAGACGACGTCGGCGTCGGCGTCCGGCATCGCGTGTTCGCGGGCGGTGGGTTCCTCGACGGTGCTGAGTTGGCCCGGCGTATGATCGTCGGCCCACGGCGGCGTCGCCATTTCTTGCGGTGCTTGCGGCGGTTGTATCGCTGCCGCTTCGGCCGGGCTGTATTCGCGCGCCTCGTCGGCCGCTGTTTCGTCGAATGTGCGCGACTCGTCCTGTTCATGCGCCAACGGCGGGTTTGCCGTCGGCGTGCGGGGCTCTGAAGGCGTTTGCGGCCCTGCGGGCGAAGCGGTTCGCGGCGTGGGCGCCGCCCCGCGCCGCGCCAGACTGGAGCCCGCGAGCGCTGTCCACTGGGCGGCGTTCGCTTCGATGGCGCGCAACGTTTCGAGCACGCCCGGCGGCGGCTCGCTGGCGGACGAGGCGCGGTGAGCCGACTCGACGGACGCGACGCGCGCGACGGGCGGCGTGGGCGAACGCCCGCGGAGCGGCGGCTCGGCGGGCTGCGCCGCCGCCGGGTGGCTCACCGACGGTATCGGGGCCGGCGAGGCGCTTGCCGCGGCGCCTAGCGACACCGAGGACGCTTGAGCTACACGCAATCCGGCGGCACCGATCGGACTCGGGACCGCGCCGCCCCCGGCCACGGATTGAGCCGGTGCGGCTCCGGGCCGTGTGTTCGGGTTGGGCGAAGGCGGCGAACGGCGCCGTTGGGCGGGCGAACTCGTCTGACTCGATGGGCGAGCGGTGCTTGGCAGATGAGGCAGGTTCGCGACGCTCGGTACGTTCGATACGGTCGGCGCCGGCCGGCCTGGGCGTGCGGGGCGTGCGGAGTCGTCCGCGGTCCAGGAGGCATGGCGCTGGGCCGTGCGCCCCGAAGCGATCGGTTCGAGCGGCTTGGCGTTTGCCATGCCCGCGCGGGTCTTCCCGCTTGCAACGGCCGGCGGCTGCCAGGCGGTCGGTCGCGCGTAGCGCCCCGTCGGTTTCGGCGCCATGGTATTGGTCGTGCTCGTGCGGACGATAGATGAGCCGAGCCCGCGGACGGCGCGCGGCTCCTCGTCGCGCGGTGCGTTGGCGGCCTTGGATTTGGGCGCGGCGGGCCGCAGATTCAGGCCGAGTCCGAATGCGCGGTCGGCCCATTGCAGGACCGCCCGCCAGCGAAAACCGACGAGCCAGGGCAGCGACGCCAACAAGAGCGCGGGCAGGACGAAGAACGTGCCGCGGCCGAGCGCGCGCGTCGCGACCTCGAGCAGCGTGTGCCCGAGCGCGTTACCCGTGTTTGGCGCCAGCGCCGCTTCGAGCGCGCCGCTGGAGGCGAAGACGCCCAAGAAGCCGAGCCAAAGCCGGATCGTGCCTCGTCCTCGCGCCTCGGGCTCGCGCGTGAACGCCGCGATTGCGAGACGCAAGGCGAGGGGCACGAACCAGATGACCGAGACGCCGAACCAGCCGAAAACTACCGTATGCATGCTCAAGGGTGAAACGTTCGAGAAAGGCGCGCGAGGCGCGTCATCGATCCGCGCGTGCGAAGGTCAGCGTAACGCCTGTCGTCGCGATGATCCGCATTTGCTGCGGGGCCTGCATTTGCACGAGCGTCGCGTCGGCGTGCGCCAAGGCATCGAGATAGACGCGCTCGATGCGATCGGCGTTTTCGCCGCACGCCATACGCGTGGCCGCGAGGGGGCCGAAGCCGAGCTTGCCGCTCGTCAGCGTGTAGGCGCCCCCAAATCGATTGCAGCCCGCGAAGCCGCTCGCGCGGCGCTCGCCGGAGCGGGTGTCGAGCGTCAGCGTGGGCGCGGCCGCGTTGTCGGACGGGACATCGAGCACGGGGTGGCCGTCGCTCGTTTGCACGCTTCGAAGCACCCAGCTCGTGTTGTCGAGCAATTGCACGGCGGCGGGATTCAGGGGGTTGCTCGGGGCCGCCTCGGAGTCGGGATGCGTCGGCATCGCGCAGGCCGCGACGGTGAGCGCCGCCGCGAGCACGCCTGCGCGCAGCGGCGCTCGCGCCCGCGAAGCGCTGCGTGGCAGTGCGGTGAGTGGATTCGACATGGCCCCGAACCTTGTTATTGAACTGGCGAAGGCGTAAGGGTAACGCACTCCTGTCGCACCGCGCGAGCAGTCGATGCAAGGCGCAGCGCCGGCCGATCGGCCAACATCGGCGGCGCGGCTCGCTTGCAGGCCGAATATGCCGCGCGCACATGTTAACATCGCCGTCTTTCCTTTCAATCGCATACGGGATTCGCCATGCAGATCGGTCAACGGATCGGCACGCCGCTTTCGCCCTCGGCCACGCGCGTCATGCTGCTCGGCGCGGGCGAGCTCGGCAAGGAAGTCATCATCGCGCTGCAGCGCCTCGGCGTGGAAGTCATCGCCGTCGATCGCTATCCGAACGCCCCCGGCCATCAAGTGGCGCATCGCGCCCATACGATCGACATGACCGACGCGCAAGCGATCAAGGCGCTCGTCGAGGCCGAGCGGCCCCACCTGATCGTGCCCGAGATCGAGGCGATCGCCACCGATGCGCTCGCCGACATCGAAGCGCAGGGCTTGGCCGAAGTCATCCCTACCGCGCGTGCGACGCAACTCACGATGAACCGGGAGGGTATCCGCCGCTTGGCTGCCGAAACGCTGGGCTTGCCCACGTCGCCCTACGCGTTCGCCGATTCGCTGGAGGCCTTCAAGGAGGCGATCGCACGCATCGGCTATCCCTGCGTCGTCAAGCCCGTGATGTCCTCTTCGGGCAAAGGGCAGTCGGTCGTGCGCGGCGAGAGCGACATCGAACACGCTTGGCAATACGCGACGGCGGGCGCCCGCGTCAACGTAGGACGCGTCATCGTCGAAGGCTTCATCACGTTCGACTACGAAATCACGCTGTTGACGGTGCGGGCCGCCGATCCCGCGAGCGGCACGGTGCAGACGTCGTTTTGCGAGCCGATCGGCCATTTGCAGGTCGACGGCGATTACGTCCAGTCTTGGCAGCCTCAGCCGATGTCGCCGGCCGCGCTCGAGCGCGCCAAGGAGATCGCCGAACGCGTCACGGGCGCGCTGGGCGGGCGGGGCGTGTTCGGCGTCGAATTGTTCGTGCGCGGCGATGAAGTCTGGTTCTCCGAAGTCAGCCCGCGTCCGCATGACACCGGGCTCGTGACGCTGCGCTCGCAGCGTTTGTCCGAGTTCGAACTGCACGCGCGTGCGATTCTCGGCTTGCCTGTCGATACCACGCTGCTCGCGCCCGGCGCATCGGCCGTCGTCTACGGCGGTCTGGATGAAGCGGGCATCGCATTCGAAGGCGTTCGCGAGGCGCTCGCCGTGCCGGGCGTCGACTTGCGCTTGTTCGGCAAGCCCGAAAGCTTCAAGAAACGGCGTATGGGCGTGGCGGTTGCAACCGGCGCCGATACCGATCAGGCGCGCGAGCGCGCACTGGCGGCCGCGGGTGCGGTACGGCCCGTATCGGGGCGTTGACGCGTGCGGCGCGTTCCTCCCGCGCCGGCCGAAAGGCTGGGTTTGGGATCCGATTAGGGTTCGATCGGCTTGCCCCCGGGCGACCCGATTGGCGCGGGCACGTGCCCTGCAACCTTGCGGTGCTACAATACCGGCCTTTCCGGCGGAGCGTCCGCCGGTTGGAGCCGGCCACGCACGAAGCGCGGCCTAGCGGGCGTCACCCAGCGCGAATGCGCTAGACGTGCCGTGGCTCCGCCTTCACGTCGATCTTCATCGAGCGGCTGTGCGGCCGCCGCCGCGCGCTTGAACGACGCAGCGCCTTGTAGCGCATTTTTAGCGAACGCCACCATGTCCGATCCCGCTGTCACGCCTCCTACCGCGACTTTCGACCAATTCGGTCTCGCCCCCGATATCTTGCGGGCCGTCGCTGAGCAGGGCTACTCCACGCCGACGCCCATCCAGGCCGAGGCGATTCCTGTCGTCTTGTCCGGCCGCGATGTCATGGGCGCCGCGCAGACCGGCACCGGCAAGACGGCGAGCTTTTCGCTGCCGATCATCCAGCGCTTGCTGCCCAGCGCCAGTACGAGCGCCTCGCCCGCGCGCCACCCGGTCCGCGCCCTGATTCTCACTCCCACGCGCGAGCTGGCCGATCAAGTCGCCGCGAACGTGCAGTCGTATGCGAAGCACACGCCGCTGCGCAGCGCGGTCGTGTTCGGCGGCGTCGACATGAATCCGCAATCGGCGGAACTGCGGCGAGGCGTCGAGATCCTCATCGCTACGCCGGGCCGCTTGCTCGATCACGTGCAGCAAAAAACGGCCAACCTCGGTCAGGTGCAGATTCTCGTGCTGGACGAGGCCGACCGTATGCTCGACATGGGCTTTTTGCCCGATCTGCAGCGCATCTTGAACCTGCTGCCGAAAGAGCGGCAAACGCTCCTTTTCTCGGCCACGTTCTCTCCCGAGATTAAAAAGCTGGCGTCGACCTACCTGCGCAACCCGCAGACGATCGAGGTTGCGCGCAGCAACTCGACCGCCGCGAACGTGACGCAGATCGTCTACGAAGTTGCGGAAGGCGATAAGCAAGGGGCCGTGGTGCAACTCATTCGAGAGCGCGGGCTGAAGCAAGTGATCGTCTTCTGCAACAGCAAAATCGGCGCGAGCCGGCTGGCGCGGCTACTGGAGCGCGACGGCGTGATTGCCTCGGCGATTCACGGCGACAAGACGCAAAACGAGCGGATGCAGGCGCTCGACGCGTTCAAGCGCGGTGAAATCGAGGCGCTCGTGGCCACCGATGTGGCGGCGCGCGGGCTCGACATCGTCGAACTGCCTGCCGTTATCAATTTCGATCTGCCGTTCAATGCGGAAGACTACGTGCATCGGATCGGCCGCACAGGCCGCGCGGGCGCGTCGGGCGATGCGCTTTCCCTGTGCAGTCATAACGAACGCAAGCAACTCGCCGATATCGAGAAACTGATCAAAAGGCCGCTGCAGGTGCAGCAGCTCGTCGTGGCCGCACCGGTGCACCGGGCGCGCGAGGAACACGGCCGGCGCGATCGCGACGATCGCTCGGGCCGACGCCGTACGGGCGGGCACGATCGGACGAGTTATCGGGCGAACCATGCACCGGTCGATGATTTCTTCTTGAAACCGTACGAGCCGTCGCCGTCTTCGCGCACGGAAGAAGAAACGAAGAAGCCCGAGGCCGCCGCGTCGAAAGCGCCCAAGCAGCCGCTTGCCGCGTTGCTTGGCGGGTTCGGCATGCCGCGTCGCAATAGTTCGTCGTCCTAACGGCACGTCCGCGCCGCCGGCAAGCCAGTCCGGGACGCGGGCCGGCGGGCGTTTTCGGCATCAGATCGGAAACTCCGTCGTCGACAAAATTTCCTTGAGCACCATGAACGAGCGGATCTGCCGCACGCCCGGCAGATAAAGCAGCTGCTCGGCGTGCAAGCGATTGAAGCTCTCGCTGTCGCGCGTGCGCACGAGCATGAAGTAATCGAACTCGCCCGTCACGACGTGGCACTCCATACATCCCGAGACATTGCGCGCCGCTTGTTCGAATGCGGCGAAGGCATCGGGCGTCGATCGATCGAGCACGATGCCGATCACGACGAGCATCCCCGCACCGACCGCTTTCGGCTCGAGCAGGGCAACGACGCTCCGAATCAAACCCATCTCTTTGAGCCGCTCGACGCGCCGCAAACACGCCGGCGCGCTGAGCTTCACCTTTGCCGCCAGCGAGACGTTCGAGATCGATGCGTCTCGCTGCAATTGCTTGAGAATCGCGCGGTCGATCCGGTCGAGTGGCGGGGACGTGGCTGCTTCCGGCGCGGGCGCGACGCCGCGCGCGCTCGCGCGGGATGTCGAACGCCGGGGCAGGGAAACCGTGCGAGTTTCGTCACGCAATTTCGTTGCGCACATATGTCAATTCATGCAGGTTAATTAAGCGTTGTTGGTAAATGTGCCACTTCAAAGTAAGCGATAGCGTTTAATTTCGCAAGCTCATTTCTCGAGCGCTTGCTTATCATTTTGCTGTGCGCGAACGCGTTTTACCTGTGCCTGCGCTTTTCCAGCTGGCCGTGAGGCCGGTTCGCCACGCATACCCGACAGCGCGCATCGGCGCGCGCTCCATCCGACAGGAGGCCTTCATGAATTTGCAGCGATTCCCGCGTTACCCGCTAACCTTCGGCCCGACGCCCATTCAACCGCTCAAACGCTTGAGCGAACATCTGGGCGGCAACGTCGAGCTTTATGCGAAGCGCGAAGACTGCAACAGCGGCCTCGCGTTTGGCGGCAACAAGACCCGTAAGCTCGAATACTTGATACCCGAGGCCATCTCGCAGGGCTGCGATACGCTCGTGTCGATCGGGGGCATCCAATCGAACCAGACGCGCCAGGTCGCGGCCGTGGCGGCGCATCTGGGCATGAAGTGCGTCCTCGTGCAGGAAAACTGGGTCAACTACTACGACGCCGTCTACGACCGCGTCGGCAATATCGAACTGTCGCGCATCCTCGGCGCGGATGTGCGCCTCGTGCCCGACGGCTTCGACATCGGCATCCGCAAAAGCTGGGAGGATGCGCTCGAGAGCGTGCGCGCGGCCGGCGGCAAGCCGTATGCGATTCCCGCGGGCTGTTCCGAACACCCGCTCGGCGGCCTCGGCTTCGTCGGGTTTGCCGAGGAAGTGCGTCGGCAGGAGGCCGAGCTTGGCTTTCGCTTCGACTACATCGTCGTTTGCTCGGTGACGGGCAGCACGCAAGCAGGGATGGTGGTCGGCTTCGCGGCGGACGGACGCAGCGAACGCGTCATCGGCATCGATGCCTCGGCGAAGCCCGACGCCACACGCGAGCAGATCACGCGCATCGCCAACCATACGGCCGAACTCGTCGGGCTCGGCCGCCCGATCGTTGCGAGCGACGTCGTGCTCGATACGCGTTATGGCGGCCCCGAGTACGGCCTGCCGAACGAGGGCACGCTAGAGGCGATTCGATTGTGCGCGCGGACCGAAGGGATGCTGACCGATCCTGTCTACGAGGGCAAATCCATGCACGGCATGATCGACAAGGTGCGGCGCGGCGAATTCGAGCCCGGCTCGCGCGTGCTCTACGCGCATTTGGGCGGCGCGCCCGCGTTGAGCGCATACAGCTTCATCTTCCGCGACGGCTAAGTCGGTCTTTGCCATTGGCCGGCACGCGGCACGTCGGCCAATCGCTGCCCCCATGCCGCGACGGCGTCGGTATAGAACGCATCGAGCGACGCGTACCGCGGATTCGGCGGCGTTCCGGCGGGGGCTGGCCGATCCGCGTCGGCGGCGAGATGCAGCCCCAAATGCCGGGCGGCGACGACGAGCGCCGGTAATGGATCGCGCTCGTCGAGCGCATGCGCGCCCGTTTGCTTGCTGAGCTTTTCGCCTTGCGCGTTCTCGACGACGGGCACGTGCAGATACGCGGGCGTCGGCACGCCGAGGCAGCGTTGCAGGTAGATCTGCCGGGCCGTCGAATCGAGCAGGTCCGCGCCGCGCACCACATGCGTGATGCCTTGCTCCGCGTCGTCGACGACCACCGCGAGCTGATAAGCCCATTGGCCGTCCGCGCGTTTGAGCACGAAGTCGCCGACCTCGGTAGCAAGGTTCTGCGTTTGCGCGCCTTGCCAGCGATCTTCGAATGCGATCAGCGCGTCGGCGCCGTCGGGTACACGCAGGCGCCACGCGCGCGCGATTTTGCCTCTCAAGCCGTGGCGGCAAGTGCCGGGGTAGGCGAGCGTCGTATGCCGCGTGTGGACGCTCGCCAAGGAATCGGCGATCTCCTTGCGCGTGCAGCCGCAGGGATAAATGAGCCCAGCTTGCTCGAGGCGCTCGAAGGCCTGGGCGTAACGAGCCGTGCGTGTGCTCTGCCAGAGCGGCGGCTCGTCGCTTTCCATGCCGAAGCAGGCGAGGGTATGAAGGATGGTCTGATCGGCGCCGGGTACGGTGCGCGGCCCGTCGATATCCTCGATGCGCACGATCCAGACGCCGCCGTGCGCCCGGGCGTCGAGATAGCTCGCGAGCGCGCCGACGAGCGAGCCCGCATGAAGCCGGCCGGTGGGCGAAGGCGCGAAGCGTCCGCGGTAGGCGCTTCGCGGCGCCTGCGCGTCTTGCTCCCGCGGCGCCTGCGCTTCGGTCATGCCGCGCGCGCCGCGTCCTTGTTCGGATGACATGCGGGGCACGTCTTGCCGGGCGTGTAGAGGGGCGAGTGCTGCGCTTCGGGCGTCACGATGGCGCGGCAGCCGAAGCATTGCACCGTTTCGGTCGGCTCGAGCCGCGGGTTGAGCGAGGTGCGGTAATCGAACACGAAGCATTCGCCGTGGTAGTGCGCGCCGCCGACTTCCTCGAAGTACTTGAGAATGCCGCCTTCGAGCTGGTAGACGTGATCGATGCCGACTTCCTTCATGTGGATGGCGGCCTTTTCGCAGCGGATGCCGCCCGTGCAGAACGAGACGATGGTCTTGCCTTCGAAGTCGTCGCGATGGGCTTCGACGACGCTCGGGAATTCGCTGAATTTATCGATGCGGTAATCGACGGCGCGCTCGAACGTGCCGACATCGACTTCGAACGCGTTGCGCGTGTCGAGCATGACGACGGGCCGGCCTGCGTCGTCATGGCCTGCGTCGAGCCAGCGCTTGAGCGTGGGGGCGTCGACGAAGGGCGCGCGGCCTAGCTCGGGCTTGATCGCGGGCTTTTTCATCGTGATGATCTCGCGTTTGCGCTTGACGAGCATGCGGCGAAACGGCTGCGTCTCGGAGTAGCTCTCCTTGAACTGCAGATCGGCGAACTTGCCTTCGAAGAGCGGATCGCCGCGCAGATAGTCGATGAATTCGCGAGTGGCCTCGGGCGCGCCCGCGATGAACAGATTGATGCCTTCGGGCGCGAGCAAAATGGTGCCGCGCAAGCCGAGCGCTTCGCACTTTGCGGCGAGCAGCGTGCGCCAGGTGTCGATGGCGTCGATCGTGACGAAACGGTAGGCGGCGAGATTGACGATACGCATGATGGTGGTGCGGTGACGATTCGAGCCGCCGCGGCGGCGTGCGAAGCGAACCCCCGACGGGCCGCGCGGCGGCGAAACCGCTATTATCCCGCAAACGGCGGGCGGGCTCGATCGGCCGTTCGGCCGAGCCGCCGGCACGTATGCCGGATGTACAATACCGCCCATGTCAGATCCTCGCTTCGTCCATCTCCGCGTCCACTCCGAATTCTCGATCGCCGACGGCATCGTGCGGCTTGACGACATCGTCAAAGCCGCTGCCGACGACGCTCAGGGCGCGCTCGCCATGACCGATCTCGCCAACGCGTTCGGTCTCGTCCGGTTCTACAAGGAAGCCCGCGGCAACGGCGTGAAGCCGATCGCGGGCTGCGACGTCTGGATCATGAATCCCGACGATCGCGACAAGCCCTCGCGCTTGCTGCTGCTGGTCAAGAATCAGCGCGGCTATCTGAACCTGTGCGAGCTGCTCACGAAGGCGTGGCTCACGAATCAATATCGCGGTCGCGCGGAAATCGACGCCGCGTGGCTCGATTCGCCGCTCAGCGAGGGTCTGATCGCATTGTCGGGCGCGCAGCAGGGCGACATCGGCCTCGCGCTGGCGGCCGGCAACGAACAGGCGGCCAAACGCCACGCAAAGCGCTGGGCGGCATGCTTTCCGAAAGGCTTCTACATCGAATTGCAGCGCTACGGGCAACCGGGCGGCGAAGCGTACGTGCAGCAGGCGGTGGCGCTCGCATCGGCGCTGAAGTTGCCCGTCGTCGCGACGCATCCGATCCAATTCATGAGCGCCGACGACTACACCGCGCACGAGGCGCGCGTGTGTATCTCCGAAGGCGATATCCTCGCGAACCCGCGCCGTCAGAAGCGTTTCACGATCGAGCAGCGCTTTTGCACGCAGGCGGAGATGGCCGAGCGGTTCGCCGACATTCCGTCGGCCCTTGCGAACACGGTCGAGATCGCCAAGCGCTGCAACCTGACGCTCGAGTTGGGCAAGCCGAAGCTGCCGCTGTTCCCGACGCCCGATGGCATGTCGCTCGACGACTACCTCGTTCAGCTGTCGAAGGAAGGCCTCGAAAAACGCCTCGTCGAGCTCTACCCCGACGAAGCGGAGCGTGCGCTCGAGCGCGAGAAGTACTATCAGCGCCTCGATTTCGAGTGCGGCACGATCATCAAGATGGGCTTTCCGGGCTACTTCCTGATCGTGGCGGACTTCATCAACTGGGCGAAGAACAACGGCGTGCCGGTGGGGCCCGGCCGGGGTTCGGGCGCGGGCTCGCTCGTCGCCTATGCGCTCGGCATCACCGATCTCGATCCGCTGCGCTACAACCTGCTGTTCGAACGCTTCTTGAACCCCGAGCGCGTGTCGATGCCCGACTTCGACATCGACTTCTGCCAGGAAGGCCGCGATCGCGTCATTCAGTACGTGAAGGGTAAGTACGGGGCCGATGCGGTGTCGCAAATCGCCACGTTCGGCACGATGGCGGCGAAGGCGGCGGTGCGCGACATCGGCCGCGTGCTCGATTTGGGCTACAACTTCACCGATGGCGTGGCGAAGCTGATCCCGTTCAAGCCGGGCAAGCACGTGACGATCGCCGACGCGATGAAGGAAGAGCCGCTGCTTCAGGAGCGCAACGACAACGAAGACGAAGTGCGGCAGCTGCTCGAGCTTGCCCAGCGCGTCGAAGGCTTGACGCGTAACGTCGGCATGCATGCGGGCGGCGTGCTGATCGCGCCGGGCAAGCTCACCGATTTCTGTCCGCTTTACACGCAAGGCGACGACGGCGGTGTCGTGAGCCAGTACGACAAGGACGACGTCGAAGCGGTCGGCCTCGTCAAGTTCGACTTCTTGGGCCTGACCACGCTCACGATCCTCGATTGGGCCGAGCGCTACATTCGCCGGCTCGATCCGTCCAAGGCGGATTGGTCGCTCGCGCAGGTGCCGCTGGACGATCCGGCTTCGTTCTCGATCCTCAAGAAAGCGAATACGGTCGCCGTGTTCCAGCTGGAAAGCCGCGGCATGCAAGGCATGCTCAAGGACGCCCAGCCCGACCGCTTCGAGGACATCATCGCGCTCGTGGCGCTCTATCGCCCGGGTCCGATGGATCTGATCCCGAGCTTCTGCGCGCGTAAGCACGGACGCGAGGTGGTGGAGTACCCCGATCCGCGCGTCGAGCCTGTTCTGAAAGAGACCTACGGCATCATGGTCTATCAGGAGCAGGTGATGCAGATGGCGCAGATCATCGGCGGCTACTCGCTCGGCGGCGCCGACTTGCTGCGCCGGGCCATGGGTAAGAAAAAGCCCGAGGAAATGGCCAAGCACCGCGAGATCTTCGCGGAAGGGGCGGCTAAGAACGGCCTGACGCGCGAGAAGTCCGACGAGATCTTCGACCTGATGGAGAAGTTCGCGGGCTACGGCTTCAACAAGTCGCACGCGGCCGCTTATGCGCTGCTTGCGTACTACACGGCTTGGCTCAAGGCGCACCATCCTGCCGAATTCATGGCGGCCAACATGAGCTTGGCCATGGACGACACCGACAAGGTCAAGATCCTTTACGAGGATTGCAAGACGAACGGCATGGCCGTGCTGCCGCCCGACATCAACCGTTCCGCCTATCGCTTCGAGCCGGTGGCGGAGGCCGACGGCAAGCGCTCGCGCACGATTCGATACGGCCTGGGCGCGGTGAAGGGCAGTGGTCAGAATGCGATCGAGGAGATCTTGCGCGCGCGCGAGGAGGGGCCCTTTGCGGACCTTTTCGATTTCTGCGCGCGCATCGACCGGCGCGTGGTCAATCGGCGGACGGTCGAGGCGCTGATTCGCGCCGGTGCGTTCGATTCGATTCACGCGAACCGCGCGCAATTGATCGCTTCGGTGCCGCTCGCGATGGAAGCGGCCGACCAGGCGAGTGCGAACGCGATGCAAGCGGGCTTGTTCGACATGGGCGATGCGCCGTCGCGCGGGCACGAACTCGTCGACGAGCCGGCCTGGAGCGACAAGCGCAAGCTGCAGGAAGAGAAGACCGCGCTCGGCTTCTATTTGTCGGGGCATTTGTTCGATGCCTACAAGGACGAGGTGCGACGCTTCGCGCGGATGAAGCTCGCCGATCTCAAGGAAGGGCGAGATAAGCTCGTCGCGGGCATCATTGCGTCGCTGCGAACGCAGATGACTCAGCGCGGCAAGATGCTGATCGCGCTGGTCGATGACGGTACGGGGCAGTGCGAGGTCACGGTCTTCAACGAGCAGTACGAAGCGAACAAGGCGTTGTTCAAGGAAGACGAGTTGCTCGTCGTGCAAGGGATGGCGCGCAACGATGCATTCACCGGCGGCATCCGGTTCACCGTGGATTCGGTGATGGATCTCGAGCGGGCGCGTAGCCGGTATGCGCAGGCGGTCAAGCTGAAGATGAACGGCAATGCGGATGCGGCTGCGCTCAAGCGCGTGCTCGACGCGCATTGCGCGCCGGAGCCGGAGCCGCAGGCGCAGGGCGTCCCGATCGCGGCCGCGACGGGCACGAGCCGCGGGGGTCCGCGCGGCGCGAGTTCGGATACCGGACGGCAACGACCTTCCGCGTCTCTTGGCTTGACGGTGCAGATCGCGTACAGCACGGGTAGCGCGCAAGGCGACATCCGCCTCGGGGACGCTTGGCGCGTGAGGCCGAGCGATGATCTGTTGACGGCACTGCGAACCGAGTTCGCAGGCAGCGCCGTCGAAATTGTCTATTGATCGATGATTGGGATATACAAGCAGGTGGCATACAACGGACGCGCGGGATGAAAATCGGTATTTCAGCGAACGCGCTGTCCCACGGTGGCGGCCTCGAGCGATATGCGATGGATTTGGTGCGAGCGATGGCGCAGCAAGGGGTAAAACCCACGTTTTTTGCGCGCACATTCGATTCGACTCTGCCTGAAAGCCGGCTCGTCGAGGCGCGCCGCATCCCCGTATCGTTTCTGCCCGGCAAGCTGCGCGATCATTGGTTTTCTTGGCGCCTACGCAGCGCGAGACGAGCGGCTGGCGTCGACGTCCTGATTGGCTGCAATCGCGTCGACTCTTCGGAGATCGCGATTTGCGGGGGTACGCACCGCGGGTTTTTGAGGGCGATTGGTCGGATGCCCAAGCGTGCCGACAAATGGCAGATTGGGTTGGAGTCGCGGCAGTACGCGCGAGCAAAGATCGTCGTTGCGCATTCCGCGCAGATGCGCGACGAACTGTACGAGCTTTACGGCTTGGATCAGGAGAAGGTGCGCGTCATGTTTCCACCCGTGGATGCGACCCGGTTTCAACCTTGCGAGCCTGCGGCTAGGGCCACGTTGCGCAAGCGGTTTGGTTTCGCCGATCACGAAATTGTGCTGCTGTTCCCGTCGAGCAGCCACGATCGCAAGGGGCTGCCCTTGATCGAAGCGGCTCTGCACGATCTCGATCTGCCCGTCGTAGTCGCAGTGGCAGGACGCAAGTCGACCTCGGCCGATTCGCGTATCCGCTATATCGGCTACGTCAAGGATCTCGAGCAAGCGTACCGTGCGGCTGATTTCACGATTCTCGCTTCAAAATACGAGCCATTCGGCCTGGTCGGCGTCGAATCCGTCATGTGCGGCACGCCCGTGATTCTCTCGGACAACATCGGTTGCTGCGACGCCATCTCGGAGCATGTCAAATCGGTATTCAAGGCAGGCGATGTCGCCGATTTACGCGTGACGCTCAATCGGGCCCTGCAATCGAGACGTCCGAAGGCGGGCGGCGAGCCGGCCGAACTCGCCCGCGATCCCTTACTCTATGATGCAGCGTTGACGTCGCACGTCCGCGCTCTTCTCGAACTTGCAGCGCAAGTCAGGTCGGGTAGTGTCCGCCGTTCGTCGGATCAGCCGTTGCAGGCATCGCTCGGCGACGATTCGCAGTCGAAGATATGAAACGCATACTTGTCATTCGAATCGATTTTCTGGGCGACATGGTGTGCACAACACCACTGCTGCACGCTCTCAAGAGGAAATGGCCCGCCGCGGAAATCCATGTGCTGGCCAACAAGGCTAATCGGGCGGTGCTCGACGCGAATCCCGACGTCAGCGCGGTGCACACTTACGTCTACAGCAAGCATGTCGAGCGCAACGCGCGTCCCGGCTTGCTCAATATGATCATCGATCGTCTTGCGCTGATCTGGCGGTTGCGACGCTTGCGATTCGATCTGCTAATCGTGCCGAACGGCGGCATGCACAAGAACAGTATCCAATTTGCTCGGCAGCTCAAGATCCGCGATTGTCGGTGGCACGACGTCGAAACCGAATTCGATGATCGCAAGCCGGAGCATCGGACGAGCCGTCCCATGCAACATGAAGCGCTTTCCGGTTTTCGCTTGGTGCCGGAACTCGAGCCAGTCGATGTGGAAGCGCTCAAACTCTACGTGTATCCCGATGGTGGGTTGCGGGAGAAATGGCGAGCCGTACTGGGGGAAAGGACTAAGCCACGAGCCGGATTATTCGTGTCGAACAAGGCGGAGCAACGGCGATGGCCCGTGGACCAATGGCTCCAATTGTCTCGTATGCTCGGCCACCGGGCCGAGGTCGTCATTTTTCGCGATCCGACCGATCATGTCGCTTCGACCGCCTGGACAGCGTCGGCCGCGCGCGTCGTAGAGCCGCCGACGGTAGCGGATGTTGTAGCCGCGATGAGCTTGCTCGACATCGTCGTGTCGGCCGACAGCGCCCCCGTTCACCTGGCGGCGGCCTTGAATCTACGAGTCGTCGCATTCTTCGAAGATCGTCCGGAGAAATACTTGCGCTGGTACCCGCTGGGTACTCGGCACGTTCTAGTGCGTGCCGGTGCGCGCGTAGATGCAATCACGGCGGAAGCCGCCGCGGCGGCTGTCGATCAGCTACTGGAAGAGAACATTCCGGTGTCGCAATGATGCATCGTCGATGCACCTGGATCGATGATCCTGCACCTCGGTCAAATGCCCTCGGCTCGGGCGGTGGCCCGTGTGCCACCGGATATAATACGCGTTTTGCTCGTGGGCGCGCCGTGCGCCGGCTTGCCTGACCAGGCGTGTTGCCATTCGTGTTGCCATGCCACCCGATGTAGGAAGTCTGATTCGATGAATACCGCAAGAACGCTGGATATTGTTGCGGCGGTCGCAGCCGCTCTGTCTCCCGCTATGATGCTGTCGGTGAGAGGGGGCACGGGCTACTGTTTTTTCGTCATATTGGCGCTGTCCCTTGTCTAC